>CAZRGL010000120.1:0-21555 GCA_964599485.1 uncultured Polyangiaceae bacterium | reverse complement strand
TCCCGCACGCGTGCTCGGCTTTGGCGCAGTTCAGCTCGGTCATGAACAAGCAGGGCTCACGGTTGCCTCGCTCAGCGCCGATGGTCAGCTCAGCGATCCGCCGGTCGAAAACAACTATCAGGTGCCAGGTGGCGCGCCTGTCGAGGCCGCGCTCGGCTACCTGCACGGCAACTGCAGCAGCTGTCACAACTCGACCAGCAGTGGCATCAGCTCACCGCCGCTCGACTTTCTGCTGAAGACCTCACAATCGGCCACCGAAGATCTCGGCGCATACGAGATGATTGGCGCTAGCGCCATCCATTTCAAAGGTCCGGACGTCCTCGTCACGCCAGGCGACCATGAAGCGAGCGCGCTGTGGTATCGCATGAGCGTGCGCGACGCCTCGCAGATGCCGCCGCTGGCTACCGATGAGGTCGACCAGACCGGTTTGAAGGCTATCGAGACCTGGATCAACTCACTGACGCCGTAGTGCGCCGGGCGAGAAGCTCGTAGGCAGAAACGCGCATCGCTCGCGAGGATGTCGTCGGCCTGCGGGGCCGGGTTTCGCGTCCGAGTGCGAGTGCGCGTGCGGGTCCGGGTCCGGGGTCCGGGTGCGCGTCCGAGTGCGGGTCCGGGTGCGCGTCCGAGTGCGGGTCCGGGTCCGCGTCCGAGTGCGCGTCCGGGTGCGGGTGCGCGTCCGGGTGCGCGTCCGGGTCCGGACCACGCGGGTCCGTGTTCGCGTGGGAGTGTTTGATGTCGGGATGACGCGTGGTCGGGGCCAGTGTACCCAAGTCAGCGGGCATGGGACCTGCTCACTCTTTCATTTTGGCTGCGGGGCTCGCGGTGGCGGTACTGGTGGCAGGCTGCGGCTCCGATGACTCGGGATCGGCCGGGACGACATCGACTGTTGGGACGACGAGTGTTGGTGGGGGCAACACCACCTCCGGGCCGGGCGCCTCGGGTGGTGGCGGTGGTGTTGGTGCAGCAGGAGGCACTGGCGGCACGCTCGTTACCGACGTCAGCTGTGCTGTCGTTGGCACGGCTGACACTGATGGTTTCTTCAGTCTGAGAGCATTTGGCGGCGCGCTGTATGCGGGGTTGTTCGGTTATGGCCACGAGTCCGAGAGCATGCTGGTTCGCTATCCGCCCTACGAGAAGGTCAAACCCGGGCTGAAAGGGATCAGTGAGTCGGTCTGCGCGCTCGAGCAATACCAAGGTCAGCTCTATGCCAATACCGAGAGCAGTGGCGACATCTTCCGCTCGGCCGACGGAAGCAATTGGGAGATGGTTCACGATGGCGGCTCGCACACCATTGGCTGCGCGCTCGCTGCTTTTGGTCAACACCTCTACGCGGTCAACTACGACAATGGCGACAAGGAGAATGGCAAGATATTGCGCTCCGCTGATGGCGCGTCCTGGAAGACCGTTTGGGACAGCGGCGGGGGTGTGAGCCGTTACCTGCGAGAGATCGTCGCCTACGACGACGGGCTTTACGCTTTCTCGGTGGATGAAGGCAACAAGCAAGGCTACCTCTTGCACTCGACCGACGGGGTGAGCTGGCAGGAGTCGAAAGTCGATGCCCGCTACTTCCGAGCTCACGTCTGGAAGGACACGCTATGGTTGTCGAGCACCGAGCGCTCGTCCAATGGCGTTACCGGGATCTGGAGCTACGACGGCAACGACTTCAAGCTCGTCTATCAAAGCGAGGAGCGCTACGTGACCGATCTGATCGATTGGGGCGGCGCGCTGTTTGCCGCGACCTCCGACGGATGGAAGAACGACTCGGGCAAGGCCACCCTGCTCATGTCCACCGATGGCAGCACCTTCAAACAGGTGTGCCAGTTTGATGAGCTCGCTGCCTGGGCAGTTGAGCGCTTCGACAACGAGCTCTACGTCGGCACCTGGGAGTACGGCAAGAAGGGCAAGCTCTACCAGGTCGCCGCCAAGTGAAGACCTGAGCGCCCCGAATTGTGCCAATGGAGAACATTTCGAAGCTGTATCGTCGGTACGGCTCGAAAATGTTCTCCATTGCGCCATTTTGTGGCGCTAACGGTCGGCTCAGCGGGGCCAGCGGCGGCGGGTGGCGCTTTCGTGGTATGCGGGCGGGATCTTCCCGCGGCGGTTCTTTTGGGCCCGGGCGGTGATGGCTTCGACGCCTCGCTCGTGTAGGACCGCTTGCGCTGCTGCCAGCCTGGCGACGGGTACGCGGTAAGGCGAGCAGGAGACGTAGTCGAGACCTAGGTCGTGGCAGAAGCCTACTGATTGGGGATCGCCGCCGTGCTCACCGCAGATCCCCACTTTGAGGTTGTGGCGGGTGGAGCGCCCCCGCTCGACCGCGATCTCCATCAGCTGACCTACGCCGCATCGATCGATGGATACGAAGGGGTTGCGTGGAAGTACGCCCGTCTCGACGTAGTGGCCCAAGAAACGGCCCGAGTCGTCCCGGCTGAAGCCGAAGGTCGTCTGGGTCAGGTCGTTGGTGCCGAAGCTGAAGAACTCGGCAGCCTCGGCGATTTCATCGGCGGTCAACGCGCCGCGCGGTACCTCGATCATCGTGCCGACCTTGTAGGCGAACTGTACCCGCTTCTCTTGCATGACCAGCTCGGCAGTCCTGTCGACGACCTCCTTGTGGCGGCGCAGCTCTTCGACATGGCCCACCAGCGGGATCATGATTTCGGGCTCGACCTTGATCCCCTTGGCGATGCAGTGAGCGGCCGCTTCGAGCACCGCACGCGCCTGCATCTCGACGATCTCTGGATAGATCATGGTGAGCCGGCAGCCGCGCCAGCCCAGCATGGGGTTGAACTCAGTCAGCTCTTCGACGCGCTCGTACAGGGCGGTCAGCTCTGCCAGCTTCGTCTTGTTCTTGCCGCGGGTTTTGCCCGAGGCCTTCATGAGCTCGATCTGCACGCGCAGATCGCTAGCGCTGGGCAAGAACTCGTGCAGCGGCGGATCGAGGGTGCGGATCGTCACCGCGCCGCCGTCCATTTCGCGGAACAGCTCGATGAAGTCTTTGCGTTGAAGTGGCAACAGTCGCTTGAGCGCGCGGCGCCGCTGAGCCGGGGTGCGCGCCAAGATCATGGCTTGCATCTTTGCCACCCGATCATCGGAGAAGAACATGTGCTCGGTGCGACAAAGACCAATCCCCTCGGCGCCGAAGGCCAGGGCGAGCCGGGCATCGTCGCCGGTGTCGGCATTGGCCCGAACCCGCAGCCGGCGGATCAAATCGGCCCAGTCGAGCAAGCGCTTGAAGGACTGGTACAGCTCGCTGTCGTCGGGCGACAGCTCGCCGATGATCACCTGCACGACCTCTGGTGGCATCGTTGGCAGCTGCGCCAGCATGACCGATCCGGTGCTCCCGTCGATCGACAACCAGTCGCCCTCGGCCGCCTCCTTGTTGCCGAGACGAATCCGTTTGCGAGCAGCGTCGATGCGCAAGCTGTCGCAACCAACCACCGCAGGCTTGCCCATCTGCCGTCCGACCACTGCTGCGTGACTGGTCATACCGCCGGCAGCGGTGAGCAGGCCGGCCGACACGGCCATGCCGTGCACGTCGTCGGGGCTGGTCTCGTGACGTACCAAGACGACTTTCTCGCCCTTTTTTGAGCGTGTGACGGCGGCCTCGGCGGTCAGAACGATGCGGCCACTGGCTGCGCCCGGTGAGGCGTTGAGCCCGCTTGCCACTACCGGTTGGGCAGCGCGCTGCTTGGGTTCGAATACTGGATGCAGCAGCTGCAGTAGCTGGACTGGTTCGACTCGGATGACGGCTTCCTCGCGGGTGATGAGCCCCTCGTCCACCATCTCGGTAGCAGTGCGCACGGCGGCGGGTCCGGTGCGTTTGCCGGTGCGCGTCTGCAGCATGAACAGCTCACCGTCGTCGATGGTGAACTCGAAGTCCTGCATGTCGCCGTAGTGCCGCTCGAGGCGCAACGCGATCTGCACCAGGGCTCGATAGGACGAGGGCATGAGCTTCTCGAGCTCGGCGAGCGGTCGCGGGGTGCGAATGCCTGCGACGACGTCCTCGCCTTGGGCATTGACCAAGAACTCGCCGTAGAACTGCTGCTCGCCAGTGGCGGGGCTGCGCGTGAAGCCCACGCCGGTGGCGCTGCGATCGCCACGGTTGCCGAAGACCATGGCTTGCACCGTGCAGGCTGTCCCCAAATGCTCGGGGATCTCGTTGAGCTGACGATAGCGTCGCGCTCGCTCGTTGTTCCAAGAGCGAAACACCGCGTCCACGGCGCCCAATAGCTGCACGCGCGGATCCTGCGGGAAGGCTTTCTTGGTGTTGCTGCGAACCAAGCGCTTGTAGGCGCGCACGATCTCTTTGAGCGTTGCCAGACTGAGATCGGAGTCGGACTTCACGCGCTGCTTGCGTCGGTGTTGGCTGAGGATCTTCTCGAAGGCCGTGTGATCCACGTTGAGCACAACGTCGCCGTACATCTGGATGAGTCGGCGGTAAGCATCCTGCACGAAGCGGGCGTTGTTGCTCATGGTGGCTAGCGCGCTGATGCACTTGTCGTTGAGCCCGAGGTTCAGGACCGTGTCGAGCATTCCGGGCATCGATATGGCCGCACCCGAGCGCACCGAGACGAGCAAAGGTCGCTGTCCGGCGCCGAGCGTGCTTTCCATGCGCTCTTCGAGCAGCGCCAAATGCTCGTCGATTTGGCGCTGCGCTTCGGCTGGGATCTTGCCGGTCTCGCGGTAGAAGTTGCACACCTCGGTGGTGATGGTGAAGCCAGGTGGAACGGGGATCCCGGCGTTGGTCATCTCGGCGAGCCCCGCTCCCTTGCCGCCGAGCAACTCCTTCATGGTTTCGTCACCTTCGGCTGCACCAGCGCCGAAGGCGTAGACGTACTTGCGTGCCATGGCGCCGGAGCATACTCGCTCTTTTCGGTCGTTGAGCTAGGATTGTCACCAATCTGTCGACTGGTCAGCATCACATGAATCTCTTGCGCTTGTGGTCTTTCGTTCTCGCTGTGGCGGCTCTGATCTCGTTGTCCGGCAAAGTTTGCGCCTCTGACAAAACGGCACCGATGATCGATGCCGTGGTCGCTGTCGTGCACGAAAAAGTGCTTCTGCTGTCGGAGCTGCGCGACCATGCCCGCCCTTTCATTGCGCGGCTCCACAAGCAGCTCGGGGGCAAGCGCGATGCAAAGCTCGAACGAAAGATCTTCCAGCAGTTGCTCAAACGCGAAATCGAAGCTGCGCTCATCGCCCATTACGCGCGCGAGAAGCACATTCGGGCCACCGCCCAACATGTCGACAAAGCGCTCCAGAGCATCGCTGCTCAGCAGAAGATCCCAGTGGCCGAGCTGTTCGAGCAAGTTCGCACCACCGCCGCGATGAACGAGGCGCAGTATCGCGCCGAGATCCGCCGCCAGGTGCTCGAAGGGATGGTGCTGCAGCGGCTGGTGTCGAGTCGCAAGCAGCCAACCAATGACGCCGCTCGGCTCAAAGCGCTCGAGGAGGCGCGGCGCGAGCTGATCGCCAAGCTGCGTCGCGAAATACCCGTCGACGTTCGAGTGAGGTTTCGATGATTCTGCCCATGCGCTACGTCGCCGTCGTAGGCGCGGTCATTTCGATGGGATGCGGCGGCGCTGAACTGTCGCAAACCACTGCCCCAGTAGCGACGGCAACGAGCTCCGCGCAGAGCGATGCGGGCGTTTCGGCGGCCGAGCGGCGCAAGCTGGCCACCTGTGATGCCCGTCGAGCCAAGCCTCCCCTCGTGACGCTGCCCGTTGCTGTGGAGGGCACCGTCGTAGCCATCGTCGTCGAGGTTTCGAGCGGGCAGCATGAGCGTCGGTTTCGCGATGCCATCAAGAGCAAAGTGGGCGCACCGGCTGATGGGCAGACTGTTGCCGAGGACGTGCGTCGGCTCTGGGCTCTGGGCGCGCTCGAAGACGTGTCGGTGCGCGCCGAGCCGCGCCAGGGCGGAATAGCGCTGCGCTTCGTGTTGCGCGAGCGGCCGGCCGTTGGAATGGTGTTCTTCGAGCCGGCGCAGACGAAGGTGAAAGAGCAGTGGCCTTCGTTTGGTGATCCGTCCAGCGGGCCCGCATTCGATCCGCTTGCGCTGCAGCAGGCCAAAACGAAGATCACCCAGGCGATGGTCGCTGATGGCTATCGGCGCTTCGTGATCGAAGTGCTGACCCATCGACCCAGCGAAGGCGTGGTTGATCTTTGTGTGCGTGCACAGATGGGGCCTCGGGCCCTGATTGACCGCTTGGAGATCGTGGGCAACAAGACGTTTACCGACGAGCAGCTTCGGGGCACCTGGGCACCGACCGAAGGTCGATACAACGAGGTGGGCAAGCCGTACCGCGAAGACGTGCTCGCCATCGACCTGCTGCGCATCGCCGCCTTCTATTACGACCGCGGCTATCTGAACGTGCGCCACGATGAGCCTGCAATCACCTTGTCGAGCGATGGAACACGTTTGTCGGTGCAGATCTCCATCGAGGAGGGAGCCCAGTACCGCATCGGCAAGCTCAGCTTCAAAGGTCCTCGCCCCGCGACCTATCCTCCTGTGGTCAAGAGCAAGGTCGGTGATGTGTTCAACCGCAGCCAGATGATGGCGGATCTGCGCGCCATCGAGAAGCTGCACGCCGATCAGGGCGAGCAGGTGAGTGTCGTGCCCCTGACGCAGCTCTTTCCCGCCAAGCAGCGGGTCGACGTGGAGCTGCAAGTCACCAAGCGCTGAGGGCGTAGCCTGCCGATCAGGAATCGTCGGCTTTGAAGACTGTGGTGGCGATGTCGAGCTTGGGGTGACTAGGGAAGGACATCCCGCGGACGGCCTCGGCCACGCATTCGGCAGCGGTTTCGTCGGGGGGATCGAGGGTGACTGAAACCCCCGTGGCAGCGCCGTTGATGACCGCGGCGCAAACCTGGACACTGGTGGTATGGGGCACGCTGCAGGCGGCCAAGTAGCTGCCCCGGTTCAGGACGGCGCCGTAGCGACCAGCGGTCAGATCGGGGGGGTCATCGGGGCTTGCATGTTCGACGTACTCGGTCCTCACCTGATCACAGCTCGGTCCGCCGCCGGTTGCGACGGTTGAATTTGGTGCGATTCGGGGGGGCTGGGGAGCTGGCAAGTTTGCGTGGCGGTCCACGTGGGGGATCGTCACATCGGGCGTGGGCCGAACCGTTGAGGGGCCAGCGCACGAGGTTGCCGTCAGCAGAAACACCAAGCCGCAGATCGATGAAGACCGCATGGCTCACCATCCGCTGATTCGCCACGCGCGGCCAGGAGTTTGCACAGTAGCGGCGCGAGTCGCTTTGCGACATGCTCCGCCTCGCCGAGAGCGGAATGGGCCAGCGGCAGCAGGAGGCTAGACATGTCGAGCAAGATCAAAACTGAAGGCAAGGTCGTCATTTGTGCTGGGGTGCGCACCCCAATCGGTGCCATGGGCGGGGCCCTGGCTTCGCTACAAGCCGAGCAGCTGGCCCACAAGTGCCTCAGCGGCGTGCTTGCTGCTGGCGGCGTCGATCCGAAGCACATCGAGTACACCTGCATGGGCTGGGTGATGCAGGATCCGCGCAGCCCCAACGTTGCCAAGACAGCAGCCGAGCTCGCGGGCGTGCCGGAGACCTCGCCCGGGACCACCTTCCACGAGAACTGCGCCTCGGGCGGCGCGGCGGTTCACTCACTCGCTCGGCGCATTCTGCTCGGTGAGGTCAACATCGGTATCGCCGCTGGCGTCGAGTCGCCGAGCAACGTGCCCCGCTACCTTTACCAGGGTCGCGTCAAGCCGCGCATCTACGGTGACTACACGCTGGTCGACGGCGTCATGGGTGCGCTGTTCGATCCACACGCCGGCGACAAGGGCGAGCTCATGGGACTTCTCAGTGAGCGACTCAGCGAGCGCTATGGCGTCAGTCGCGAAGCGCAGGACGAGGTCGCGTTCCGCTCGCATCAGAACGCGCTCAAGACCTGGGCAGACGGTCTCTTTGCCGATTACGTGCAACCGGTGGAGGTGCCGCAGCGTCGTGGTGACCCCATCGTGGTGGAGCGTGACGAGGGGCCCAAAGACGTGTCGCTCGAGAAGCTCGCCAAGGCCCGGCCCTACTTCAAGAAGGACGGCGGCACCATCACCTCTGCCAACTCCAGCACCATCAATGATGGCGCCGCGGCTCTGGTTCTCGCCAGCCCCGAAAAAGCCGCCGAGCTCGGCCTGAAGCCGCTCGCCACGCTGCAGGCCTATCACAACGTAGGCGTGCATCGGAACTACATGGGTGAGGGCGCCTTCAAGGTCATCCCGCCGCTGCTCGACAGGGCGGGGATCACGCTGTCAGACGTCGACTACCTGGAGCTCAACGAGGCCTTCGCGGTCGTCGTCGGCGCGGCCTACAAGTTCCTCGACGGCCTCGACGCTTCGCGCACCAACCAGTGGGGTAGTGGCATCTCACTGGGTCATCCGGTGGGCTGCACCGGAGTGCGACAGATTGTCGATATGGTCCATCAGCTCCACCGTCGTGACGCCAAGGTCGGGGTCACCAGCCGCTGCGTTGGCGGCGGTATGGGCTCGGGGGAGCTGATCGTCCGCATGTAGACGCCCCACGCTGCTAGGATGAGGGTGCTTTTTCGAGGGAGGACAGGATGAAGAAACTCACGATATTGCTATTGAGCGGGATCATCGCGCTGGGGACCATCGGCTGCGGAGGAACTGAAGACGAGGAGGAATCCAACGCGGTTGCCGAAGCAGCGCTAGACATGGCGGAGGCCTCGAGTGGGGAGTCGGCCATGATGGCCACACTGGTTGCGCCGGCGGCGCAGGCCGCTGCGGGCGGAACGGTGACTTCTGAGGAAGCTGCGGCGGCGGCTGAAGCAGGTGGCACCGCGACGCTGATGTGTCCCTACAAGGGCACGGTTACCGCGACGCGCTCAGGCAACGAGGTCACCTTCGTATTCAAGGACTGCACCGGCCACTGCGGATGGGTCTCCGCAACCGGCACGGCCGTCGTGACCTACACCGTCACGGGCAGCAGCGTCAGCGCCACTTTGTCGGCGAAGGACTTCAAGGTGAACTACTCGACCGTCGATATCGATTCTTCGGTCGACTACACCTACACCGCCGCCAGCGCGAGCTTGGCGATTACCACGGACGCGTCGGCAACTGGGCCGTTCGGTCGCACGGTAACACGCACCGGCAAATACAACGGAACGGTCGAGGCGGCTGGGCCGTGCATTTCGCAGAGCGGGTCGTGGACCACCACCTTCGGCGTTCGCGGCTACACCACCACGCTGTCGAACTTCAAGCGCTGCGCTGCCAAGTGTCCCGAGGTCGGCAGCAAGCTCGAGCTCAAGGGAAAGCTGGGTGTCGCTGGCGTGACCATCGAGTTCACCAGCGGCAACCAGATCACCTGGACCGGCAGCAAGGGAGCAACGGGTACGCTCACCTTGCCCAATTGTCCCAATTGACCCTTTTCGAGTTGCGATGACTGGCAGTCGCGACGATAGCGTCGCGGCTGCCCTAGCCGGCCCGAGCAGAGAACGAAGAGAATCATGGCTACCAATGAACAGGCCCGCACCGTCCTGGTCGTCGATGACGATCCAACGATCCTCGCCGTGCTCAAGCGGCAGCTGGCAAGAACCTATCGCGTCCTGACGGCGTCGTCGGGACAAGAAGCTCTGGCCGTCTTGGAAGAAGAGCAGCTACAGGTGGTCGTGTCCGATTACGCGATGCCAGGCATGACTGGTGTCGAGCTATTGGCGACCACCAAAGAGCGTTGGCCCAACACAACGCGCATTCTGTTGACAGGCGAGGGCTCGCTCGACATCGCCATCGAAGCGATCAACAAGGGCGAGGTCTACCGTTTCCTCAGAAAGCCCTGCAACCCGCGCATTCTCGAGCAAGCTTTGCGTCAAGGTATCGAATTGTACGAGCTGCTTCGCGAGAGCCGCCGCTTGTTGAGCGTTGCCCGGCGGCAGCAAGAATTGCTTCGCGAGGCGAGCCCCAACCAAGACAACATCGTGGTGCTCGCCAGCGACGTTGCCGAAGATATCGAGATCACCATCGACGTCAGCGAGATGACCCAGGAGATCCGCAGCGCGCTCGATGACATTGTGCGCGCGGATTGACCCTCGTCGGGTCGCATGTCGGTAACGGATCGCTGCAACGTCGAGGACCCGCCATGATTCGAGAGAGCTCGAGCGAGAGCGACTACGCCTACCGATTGATCGAACAGCTCGTACAGGATTGTCCGCGGCGGCGGGCTGGCTCTCGAGACGAACGTCGCGCGCAGGACATCGTGCAGGCCGAGCTCGATCGAGCTGGTATGCCGACGCGCGTCGAGCCGTTCGATTTTTGCGACAATCTCTATCGCGTGATCGCGCTGCATTTCGGTGCCGGTCTGCTGGGCTCCGTCATAGGCCGTCGCGCGCCGCTCGCCGCCCTGGGGCTGCATGTGGTCGGCGCTTCTTATTGGGCGCACTCGACCCACCGATCTGGCGTGGTTCATCCAATGTTGCCTCGCGGCCGCTCCCAGAATCTGCTGGCCACCTTGCCGGCCGAAGGCATACCGGCGCTGCGCGTCGTCGTAGCGGCTCACATCGATGCTGGCTTTACCGGGGTGATGTTCGGTTCGCGCCTGCTGCATGATCTGAGCGGTGCGATGAGCGGCGGAGGGCTCGATTGGCTCGATCAGCCATTGGCGCTGGCGACCTACAGCCAGCTTGCGCTGGCGGGCCTCGATTTGCTGCAGCTGACGGGGAGGGCTCGAGGGCGCCTCGCCGGATTGCTTCGGGCCGGTCTCACCATTCCGAGCCTCATCTCGTTTCTACTCAGCGCCGATGTCGCCCAGCGTGACCATGTCGTTCCGGGCGCCAACGACGATCTGAGTGGGGTTGCCGGTGCGCTGCTCTTGGCGCGTCGTTTTGCCAACAAGAAGCCAGCCAATGTCGAGCTGGTGTTCGCCATTACCGGTGCCGAAGAAGTGGGCTTGGCAGGCGCTCGGGCGCTCGCCGATGCGGGCCGCTGGGAGCCCCACAACACGGTGGTCGTTGGGCTCGATGGCTTGTCCAACGGCGGGCTGCGCTACTTCGTCGAAGGTGAGGTCGAGCGGGTGTGCGTGCCCGAATGGCTCGGCCAGATCCTCGAACAAGTCGCCCAATCCGAGCAGCGCTTCAATGGGGTGTCGTCTTTCGATATCCCTGTCGGCGGCACCGATGTGTACGCGTTTCGCCGGCGCGGCTTCGACGGAGTCTGTCTGGGCTGCGTCGATCCAGCTCTGGGCACGCCGCGTCACTACCACCAACCAAGCGATACGCCAGCCCACCTCGACATGGCTGAGCTGATGCTCGGGGTCGACTTCGCCCAGCAACTCATCGAGCACATCATCGAGCGTCGTTGTTGAGATGGCTAGGAGCTCCGAACAACGGTTGCTCCAGCAGGCCATCGCGCTGCATCAGCGAGGGCAGCTCGATCAAGCTGCGCGCTGTTATGGGAAGCTCCTGAAGCGCTCGCCGCGGCATGCTGACGCCATGCAGCTGCTCGGTATGGTCGAGCATCAGCGTGGCCAAGGCGATCGCGCAATCGAGCACATTCGAGGCGCCATCGCCATCGATCCGAGTCGGCTTCCCTACCACCTCAACTTGAGCATGGTGCTGCGCGCTCTTGGTCGTCCGCAACAAGCAGCACAGGCCAGCGCCGCGGCGGTCGCATTGGCCCCGCACGATCCGAGGGCGCACTTCAACTTGGCGCTGGCGCTCGAAGATTGCAGCCAGTCGAGCGAAGCTATCGAGGCGTATCGCCGCGCTGTCGAGCTCGCGCCGCAGCACAAGAGCGCTCACAAGAACCTGGGTGGGTTGCTGCGCGATCAAGGACGAATCGCCGAAGCGATTGCTTGCTTTCGGGCCGCCGAACAGCTCGATCCGAAGGACTTCGAGACGCAATCGAATCTGGCCTCGACGCTGCGTGACGCAGGCGCGCTAGATGACGCTATCGATCGGTACCGTGCCGCTTTGCGCAATGACGCCGGCAACGCGCGTATCGATTCCAACTTGGTCTTCGCGCTGAGCTACCACGCTGGTTTGACGCCACAACAGATCTACGACGAGCACCGCCGTTGGGCGCGCGAGCACGAGGCCCCCATCGAGCCGATGACGATGACGCCCGAGCCCGCCTCAGCTCGCCGCGACCGTCCGCTGCGTATTGGTTACGTCTCGCCCGACTTCCGCTCCCACTCGGTTGGGTTCTTCATCGAGCCGATCATCGCTGCCCACGATCCGAGCCGGGAGCGTTTCGTCGTGACCTGTTACTCGGACGTGGCCAAGCCCGACGAGGTCACTGACCGCATCGCTCGTTCGGCGAGCTGTTGGCGCTGTGTCCGCGGCCTGAGCGACGAGCAGCTGGCAGAGCTGGTGAGAAAGGACGGCATCGACATCTTGGTCGATCTCGCTGGCCATACGGCCGGCGGGCGGCTTCTGACTTTTGGGCGCCGGCCCGCCCCTATTCAAGTGAGCTACCTCGGCTATCCCGCCACCACCGGCATGGATAGAATCGACTACCGGCTCAGCGACGCGCGCGCCGATCCTGAGGGCGTCACCGACCGTTGGCACAGCGAGCAGCTCGTACGTCTGGATCATGGCTTTCTCTGCTATCAGCCGCCAGCTGGCGCTCCGGCGCCCGCTACTCGAAAGAGCGGCGAGCCATTGACCTTTGGCTCTTTCAACAACTTGACGAAGCTCTCGCCGCCCTTGTTGGATCTATGGTGCCAATTGCTGCAGCGGCTGCCGGAGGCAAGCTTGCTCCTCAAGTCGCGGCCGCTCGCAGATCCGCAAGTCCGCCAGCGCTTGGTGCAAGCGCTCACGAGCAAGGGAATCGATCCGGCGCGTCTCGAGCTGCTCGGCCATACCGCTAGCCGCGATGAGCATCTGGGGCTGTATGGGCGCGTCGACATTGCCCTCGACAGCTTCCCCTACAACGGCACCACCACTACCTGCGAGGCGTTGTGGATGGGCGTACCCGTCATCGTGTTGGCTGGGGCTCACCACGCCGGCCGAGTCGGTGTGAGTCTGTTGACGCAAGTAGGGCTAGCCGATCTCATCGCGCCGGACGCCAGCGCCTACCTCCAGCTGGCCTGTGAGCTCGGCCAAGACGAGGAGCGGCTGGCCGATCTGCGCGCCACCCTCCGCCCCCGCCTCGTCTCCTCAACGCTGCTAGATGCTGCGCGCTTCACCGCAGAGCTAGAACGCGCGTACGAACAAATGCGACCCGGAGCTGGCAGCCGCCAGCGCGACAAGACTTAGGACATTTTGGATAGGTCGACAGGGCTCGAAACGTTGCGACCTCGTCACTTTTGGGTCGGTTGACTGGTTCGGGCTCGGCGCAGGGCTTTGTGCGCGGCGCTGTCGTCGGTGGATAGCTCGGCGCTGTCGCCGCCTGCGCCGATTCGGATCCGTCGGCCGTCGCCTATGTCGAGGGGGCAGCGGCCTTCGCCCCAGAAGAGCACCGCTTCGAGCTTGCGTTCGATGATGGGCTGGAGCAGACGGTCGATGTCGTGACGACTGCCGACGGGGCAGGGCCCTTCGGTTGGTGTAGCCAGCTTTTGGCCTAGCTCACCAACCAGCAACGGCAGGCCGTGGCGCGCTGCCAGTTGGCGGTCGAGATCGAGCTTGTCGGTTGATGGCCCCCGGTCCTCACGCTCGGCGTAGACGTGGGTGGTCCAAATCAAGCGCTTGCGCAGCGCGCTGGGAAGCGCTGTGACCACCGAGTCGACGAAGATCGGGTAGGCGGAGCGGGGCCCGCGGATGTCGCCAAGCATGAGCGGTTGAGGAAACAAGTTTGCGGTGGCCACTGCGGCCGGGATCAGAAAGCGATCACGCAGCTGCAATGCGGCGGTGGAACGCAAGCTGGTTCCATCCAGAACGCCGAAACTGTCGAGCTCGTTGACGAGCTCCCAGGCGAGCACATAAGGCGATCCGGCTCGGGGGATTGAAGCAAATGCCCTCAACCGATCGAGCAACAACCCGCGGCCGTTGATGCGCCAGCTGCGCTGCAAGTAGATCGCCCGTGCGTGCCAAGGCTCGCTGTCTGGTTGCTCGTCGAGTGAGCGGCTCGGATCGGGGGCCCCATAGCCCGCTTGATGATTCAGCAGCGTTATTACGAAGCGGATCGGGTGACGGCGCCGCGCGTTCTCATCGAGCACGAGTTGCAACATCGCCGCAGAGCGGGCGATTTCGTCCGGCTTGCCGGTTCGCTTGAGCGAGCCCCAGATGCGCATCACCGGTGCCGATCGCTGGGCCACGTCGTTGAGCAGTGCGCAGATCAGCCGCCGCCGCGCGCTCTCGTCCGGGCCACCCTCCTGGGCAAGCTTGGAGAGCAGGTCGAACACGTGAGTTCCGATGAAACGCAGCCGCTGTGAGCGCCCGTCGCTCATGGTTTGGGTCAGGTAAGCGTGACCTCCTGCACGCTCGGTCCGAACCAGGCCGGCCGGGCCCACAGCAGCTCGGATCCAGGCGCCTCCACGCTGCTCTTGGCAAGCGCTGGAATGCTCTGCGGGCGGGTGGCTCGTCGGCGCGGCAGCCCGAGCGATCGTCGGCAGGCCCCATAGCTCGGGCGCGGCAGGCTCGAGCGGTCGCGCGGCCAACCAGCCGTGGCATGACACCGCTAGCAGTGCGACCAGGAGGCTGGCGGCTCTTGCCGTGGGTTTCGCGCTGCACCGAATCTCTGTCACCACCTTTGTTAGCAGTGTACGCCAAGGCGGCCGGAGACATTCCAACAGCGCGTCGAGAGTTGACAAGGTGGCTGATGCACGTTGTTGTGCTGCTGTGTTCTATTGTGCTGCTGTGTCCTATTGTGCTGCTGTGTCCAAGCGATGGGTCCAACTGATGATGGCGCTGCTGGTGACGCTGGCATACATCCTCGGTCAGATAATAAACCGCGGTGATGACTTCACCGTGGAACAACCCTCGACCCCCGCGGGCTTCTAGTTGCCCGCGGGCTCACGCGGCGGCGTTTCCAGCGGTGGCCAAGGTGGCGGCGGCTCTGGCGGAGCGGCGCAAGGCGGGGCAGGTGGGGACAATGGTTGAGAGACGCGCAGGCAAGAAGACCGGCACGGTTCATCTCCTGAGTCGCTCCGCCGTCGCTGCTACGATGTTGTCGATTCTTGTGTTGCCCCTGCCCGCTGGCGCACAAGCGCCTGCGCCGCCTCAACACCAGTCGCAGCCCCCGCTGCCAGCGGCACCAAGGCAAGACGAAGCAACGGCGAGCTTACTGAGGTCGGTGGCAATCGCTGGCATCGTCATCGCTGCGGCTGGTGTGACATTGGGCTCGATCACCGGCGGGTTGTCATTCGCCAAGACCGCCGATCTCGGCGACGTTTGCGACGATGATGACGTCTGCCCCGCCGATCAACAAGACGCCATCGACGACGCCCAGCTGCTGTCGAACCTGTCCAATTTGGGCTTTATCACCGGTGGTCTCGGTCTGGCCATGGGACTGACGGCACTGCTTTCGATCGACGATGCCGAGGACGAGTCGGCCGCTGCGGTACGGTTCGTACCGCTGTTGGGCCCCGCCGCCGCGGGCGTCAGTGTTTCGATCCCGCTGTTGTAGACGGCAAGCCGCGCTATGCTCGGGCCACCCACCTGTTGGCCGCGCAGCGGTCTTGTGGGTTTGACGATGAAGAAACGCCCCGACCGCGCCGAAGCAGAGCAAGCCGAGGCCCTCATCAAAACGAGGGAGTCGCCGGGTACCGCCTTGGGCACCCAGCACCAATCCAGCTCGGGCAGCGGCAAGATGATTGACCACTTCAAGATCATGCGCTTGCTGGGACAGGGCGGCATGGGTGAAGTGTTTCTGGCGCGCGACACCAAGCTCGGTCGCAAAGTGGCGCTGAAGCTACTGCGCCCCCGACTGGCTGCGTCAGGCAAGGCGCTCGAGCGCTTGTTGTTCGAGGCGCGGGCCACGGCGCGCTTCAACCACCCGCACATCGTGACCATCCACGCCGTCGGCGAGCACGAGGGCCGACCCTATTTGGCGTTAGAGTACTTGGAAGGCCAGAACCTGCGCGAGCGCGCAGCGGAGCGTCGCCTCAGCTTGCGGGAAATCCTTCGGGTGGTATTGGCCATCGCCGAGGCGCTGGCAGAAGCACACCGTCATGGCATTCTGCACCGTGACCTGAAGCCGGCCAACGTGGTCATTCCGCGGGACGGACGGGTTCGTGTCGTCGACTTCGGGATCGCACAGAAACACGGTGGGGAGCCAGAGCTGGAGCTGGCTGCTGGCGAGCCCGCGACCAAGTCTCCAGGTGAGTCCGAGCCGCCACCATCTGCGGTGCTGGGCGCCGCGCCCAGCGGACGGGCAGGCACACCGGCGTACATGGCTCCCGAGCAGTGGATGGGGGTGGGCTGCACTCCAGCAACTGACATCTGGGCTTGGGGCATCATCGTCTTCGAGCTGTGTGCGAGCTGCTCGCCCTTCGGCGATACGGTCTTTTCCGACGATGAATC
This sequence comes from uncultured Polyangiaceae bacterium, assembly GCA_964599485.1. Taxonomy (GTDB): domain Bacteria; phylum Myxococcota_A; class Polyangia; order Polyangiales; family Polyangiaceae; genus JAPYTK01. Next base: position 5,129 of record CAZRGL010000120.1, on the reverse strand, counting down.
CGCCGATACCGACCTCGATAGCGAAAACGGCGCCAGTGCCAAGATCCCTTCCGCGAGCCAGAAGGCGCAATCCAAACCAAGCCAGGGCGATGAGTCGATGACGGCCGATGCGCCGATCAAGACCGTCGTACCGGACGCCATTCCATCTGCCAAAGAGCGCATGCTCAAGCGCATGGTCCGCGTCTGTGGGCCGAAACCCGCGCCGCCGCTCGAAGCCTTGGCCGATGTTCCCCAAGTGCTCGCAGACTTGGTTGCCGCGTGTCTGAACAAGACCGCAACCGAACGCCCAGCCGCGGCAGAGATCGTCGATCAGCTCACCCAAATGCTCGACTTGCCGCGTCGCAGTCTGACCGGAGAGGACAGCCCTTTTCGTGGCTTGCTGCCGTTCACGCGTCACCATGCCGATTTGTTCTTCGGTCGCGAGGCCGAGATTGTGGCCTTCGTCGAGCGGGTGCGCTGGTGTCCAGTATTGCCGGTGGTCGGCCCTTCTGGGGCAGGCAAGAGCTCGTTCGTGCAAGCCGGGGTCGTACCGAGGTTGCGTGAGCAAGGGCGCTGGACAGTCGTCCAACTGCGTCCGGGAAGCCGTCCCTTTCGCTCTTTGGCACAGAGTCTTCTACGCTCGCACACCACTGAAGGATCGAGTGAGCTCGACAGCAGCGAGCAGCCAACCAGCGCGCAGCTCGAAGGCACTGAGCTCGGGGGGCTCGTCAAGCGGCTCGAGGCCGATCCAGGTTTGCTTGCCTTGAAGCTGCGGCGTATCGCCGAAGAGCTGCAAGCCAACGTGATCCTGTTCGTCGATCAGCTCGAGGAGCTCTTTACGCTGACGGGGAGCGGCGACGAAGCGCTGCGCAACAGTTTCGTGCGGGCACTCTATGCAGCTGCCGACGACGCTCACGATCCTGTGCGGGTGATGTTCACCATCCGCGGTGATTTTCTCGACCGGCTCGCAGAGGCGAGCACCAGTCGAGAAGGTTTGCCCAATGTCACTGTGCTGCAGCGGCCCGACGCAGAGTCGCTAGAGGAGATTCTGACCCGCCCGCTCCAGGCGGTGGGCTATCGCTACGAAGATCCCGACTTGGTGCGCGAGATGGTTGCCTCGGTAGGCGCCGAGCCCGCTTGTCTTCCGCTGCTGCAATTTGCGGCACAGATGCTCTGGGATCATCGCGACAAGGCAGGCAAGCTGTTGTTGCGCTCAGCATATGAGCAGATGGGCGGTGTTGAAGGGGCGCTTGCCAAGCATGCCGATGGCGTCCTCGAAGGCCTTTCGGCAACCGAGCTGAGGCTGGCGCGCGAGCTGCTGCTTCGTCTGGTCACGCCCGAAAAAACGCGCCGTGTGTTGCTGCGGGGGCGGGCGCTCGAAGGGCTCGGTAAAGCCGAAGCGGTCCTCCGTCGGCTGACTGATGCGCGCCTCATCACGGTGACCCACGTCAAGGGTGAGCCGGCCAGCAACGCCATGCTCGAGCTGGCCCACGAGTCGCTCATCCTGACTTGGACCACGCTGGCTGATTGGCTGGACGCGAGCCAAGACGAGCTGGTTTTTCTCGCCGAGGCCGGCCAAGCCGCCGAGCTGTGGGACAAGCGGGGTCGCCGACCTGACGAGCTGTGGGAAGGTCCCGCCTTGAGCGAGGCGATGCCGCGACTGGAGGCTTGCTCCACGCAAGTACCCGAGCTCGTGCAGCAGTTCTTGGCTAGTGGAGAGCAGCACCGCGCCCGCCAAGCTACCCGTCGCCGCGCGAGCATCATGATCGCCATCGCAGTTCTCGTCGCCATCGCTGGGGTTCTCGGCGTGCAAAAGCGCGAGGCCGATCGCCAGCGGAAAGAAGCCGACCAAATGCGCGCCGCCGCCGAAAACGAGCGCAACGAAGCGCAACGTCGGCGTGCTGAGGCGCTGCTGGAAGGCGCGCGTGCGGCGCTGGACGCGGGTCGCGTGCTCCAAGCGCGGGCCAAGCTCAGGGCAGCGCTCGAAATCAAAGACGGTGCTACGGCGCGCGCGCTATGGGCGCAGCTGTCGACGCGCTCGTTGGTGTGGAGCCGCCGTCTCGGCGCGCTGCTCTATGACGTCGCTCAATCGCCCGATGGACGTTGGGTCGCGGTGGCCTGCCAAGATGGTGCGTCCTATTTGCTCGATGTCGATACGGGCGAGCCCCGCATCCTGCGTGGTGGTGACCAAACGCTGACGCTTGCTTTTTCGGCCGATGCCAAGCTGCTCGCTACGGGTAGTTGGAACGGCCAGGTCCGTTTGTGGAACGCCCAGAGCGGACGTGAGCTACGCCTCTTCGAAGGACACACGGACGCCGCCAAGAGCGTGGCCTTCTCGCCCGATGGCAAGATGCTCGCTTCGGCCAGCCACGACCGCAGCGTGCGTTTGTGGGATGTGGCTGGCAAGAAACATCGTGAGCTGAAGACTGGTCACAAGGGCTACGTCATGTCGGTGGCGATCAGCTCGGACGGACAACACATTGCCTCAGCCAGCGTCGATGGCAGCGTACGCTTGTTCGACGCAGCGAGTGGCAAACGCAAGCGTGTGTTCAAAGGCCACCGCGGCGCCGTGCTGACCGTTACCTTCAGCCCAGACAGCCGCACGGTCGCTTCGGCTGGCCAAGATCGGCGTATTCGTTTCTGGGACGTGGATACCGGGCGCCAAAAACGAGCGCTGAAAGGGCACGAAGGCACCATTTGGAAGCTCGCCTACAGTACCGATGGGCTTCACATGGTCTCGGGCAGCGTCGACAAGAGCGCGCGTCTGTGGGATCTGAAGAGTGGCCAAGCACGATTGATAGGCGCGCACCGTCACGAATTGCGCGGGATCAGTATCGGGCAGAATGGCCAGCGGGTAGCAACCGCAGCAGGTCGTACCGTGCGCTTGTGGAATGCGGCTCGTCGGCCACCGAGCGACGAAGATCGGGGCCACCCGGGGCCCGTCAATGGCGTCAGCTTCACGCGCGATGGCAAGCTGCTGGTGAGTGGTGGCCATGACGGCTCGGTTCATACTTGGGACGTCTCGACCGGGGCTCAGCAACAGACCTTCCACGAAGGGACGGTTGCTGTTGGTGACGTGCCCATCGCGCCAGACGGAAAACGTGTGGCGGCAGCAGGTGCGGATAGCAATGTCCTGATTCTGAACCTGGTGACCGGCAAGCGCGAGCGGGTGCTGTCTGGCCACAAGTCCAGCCCTTGGACGCTGAGCTTCAGTCCTGACGGCAAGCGGCTTGCTTCAGGAGGACTCGGCCGCAGTGTGCGCTTGTGGGATCTGGCCACCGGGTCACAAGAGCACAAGCTGGATGGTCACAGCGCCCAGGTGCGCTCGGTCCGCTTCAGTCCAGACGGCGCGTTGCTCGTCTCTGCCGGCCAGGACACCACCATACGGGTGTGGGACGCTGAGTCCGGAAAATCGGAAAAAGTCCTGCGCGAGCACGCCGCACGCATCGACGATCTCGCCTTCAACGCCGATGGCACACAACTAGCGAGCGCCAGCATGGACAAGTCCGTGCGCATCTTCGACACCGAGAAATGGACCAGCCGTCCGCTGAAGCATCCGGCGCGCGTCTACAGCGTGATGTTTCATCCCGATCAGCAACGCTTGGCCACGGCGAGCGCCGATGGCAAAGCACGAATCTGGGATCTGACCAACGACAATCATCAGGTGCTCGGTGGCCATCGCGCCGAGGTCAACGCTGTGGCCTTCTCGATGGATGGCAAGTTGTTGGCAACAGCGAGCGATGACGCCACCGTCCGGCTCTGGGATGTGGCCACCGCGCGGCCTCATTGGCGCGCCCCACTGCTGCTCCGCGACGGACCCAAGCTCTTGAGCCACCGCGGCTGGCAAGCGCTCGGTGGGGACAAAGCCGAGCCGCCTGCAACGTGGGCGCCCAAAGCTCTGGCTCGTCTGACTGGGCAGGGGCGCTACGCTGTGCAGAACGCTGACGGCAAGCGGCTCTGCGTGCAGACTTACGACAGCAAGCTCGAGCTGTGGGATCTGACCAAGGACAAGCGGCTGGCGAGCAAGTCGATCGAGGGTCTAGAGCAAGTCGTCGCGGTTGCCGATGGCTGCGCTGGCCGCGCCGGCAAGAACCTGTACATCGTGCAGGGCGGTGACGACATCAAGAAGGTCGCCATGGACACGGCGCCCACCGCGCTGGGTGGTGGTGCCCAGTTGTTGGTAGCGGCGGGCGGCAAAGTCATCATCTTCACCGCCTCGGGGGAGCGCAAAGCAGATTACGACGTCAGCCCTGGTGTGACTGCCCTCGTGCTCGACCACCGATCGGAAGACAACAGCGACTGGGTTATCGTGATGGGAACATCGAGCTGAGGCCCACCGATCCCGCCCAGCCGCGCCCGACACATTCCTTCGAGCAAGTACCAGCCAGTCCGCCGCTACGCGTTCTGAATGGACCGCGCGGCACGTTGATCATCGGCTACGCCAATGGGCTGGTGGGGATATGGGATCGGCACGACGGTACGCTCTTGCGAGCGCGGCGGGTGCACGGTCCTATCGTGCACTTGCAGCTATCGACGCAGAAGCTCTACGCGGCCACCGATCTCGGTGACTATTTCGTCTGGGATCTGGCCCACTACGTCAGCGACTATTGCGCGCTGATGGGCGAGGTTTGGCGGGGCGTTCCGGTTGTGTGGGAAGAGGGACGCCCGGTCGCTCGCACTGAGCTGGAGATGCATCGCTGCATCAAACCTAGCGGGTGACGCGGTGCGGGCGGGGAAAAACCGCCCGAGATGCCCCTACGGCCGTCCGGTTGCCGACCGCCCGAGCGGTGCGGGCGGGGAAAAACCGCCCGAGATGCCCCTACGGCCATCCGCAAAGCGCCAGGACGGCGACAGCTACTTGGGCGCGCACTGCTTTTGGCATTCAGCCGCGATTTGTTGCGGGCTGACTGCGCGAGCTTGGTTTTGCTGCACACACTTTTGCACGCAAGCTACATCGACCCCTCCCAGAGCAGGCCCTGGGGGCGGACCGGGGGGCGGTCCTGGTTTCGGTCCTGGCGGCGGCCCAGCATGGGGCGGCGGGTGAGGACCTGGAGGCGGCGGACCTGGAGGAGGGGGACCTGCGTGAGGTGGCGGACCTGCGGGAGGCGGACCTGCATGAGGCGGCGGACCTGCGTGAGGCGGCGGACCTG
>CAZRGL010000119.1:0-21578 GCA_964599485.1 uncultured Polyangiaceae bacterium | reverse complement strand
GAAAGACTTGGGCGCGTCCACCATCGTCTGCTGAAGGCAGTGGCCATTTGCGCCCTAGGGTTTTTGCCACATCGCCTCGACTGCGTATCCGAGTTGCTCATGGCTCCGGAATGAGAGCTAATAGGCCATGGAACGCAAACCGCTTCCCTTCGTATCGAGTTGGAGCAGGCCGGGCTGGCGCGCTGTAGTTTTCGCTGTCTCGCTGATCGCCGCGGTCACGCTTGCGCCGCTCTTGAGCTGCTCCGGGAGTGGCTCCGAGCTCACCGACGGCAGCGGTCAAGGTGGCGTCCTCAATGGGCTCGTCAGCTTGAGCATCGAGCCGACCGATGTGACGCTCGAGATAAACTACGGCGAGACCGCCGAGCAGCAATTCACCGTCGAGGGCAGCTTCGCTGACGGTAGCTCGCGTGACGTGACCGCTGAGGTCGTCTGGAGCACCACCTTGGGTGGAGCGTCTGTGGTTTCCGGCAAGCTCAGCACCGAGCTTGCGGGTGCGGGGACGGTGACGGCCGCTGCCGCTGGGTCTTCCGCTGTTGCGACCGTGACCATCAAAGTCTCCGGGCAAGTGGAGCTTCCATCGGCCCCGGATGACGTTGGTGACAAGCTAGACGGAGCTCCGGAGCCCTCTGCTGCTCCCACAGTAGCCTATCCGCTAGATGGCTCGCTTTTTCCCAGCAACCTCGGCGATGTCGAGTTTCAGCTCACCAAAGGCGACGCGTCGCAGAGCATTGCGCGCATCGACATCAGCGGTGAGCTCATCGATTTGAAGGTCGTCGGTGCCTGCGAGAGCATCGGCGCTGATGGCTGCGGCGTGGCGCTGGTGCAGTGGCTCGTGCCGATGTTGGCAGGGGCGAGCAGCAAAGACCTATCCATTCGGGTTCGTCTTGCGGCGGCGGACGGCTCGGCTCTGGGCGAGAGCGCGCCGCTCGAAGTGCTGTGGACGTTCACCAAGGTCGGCGGCGGCTTGTACTACTGGACGGCGCGCCACAACGGCGACACGGCCATCTACCGCTACGACCTCGACGAGCAGGGAACGCCTCCGGAAGCGTTCTTCACCGAAGCGTCTTCGCCACCGCTTCATGACGGCACGAAGACGCCCTGCGTCGGCTGCCACGCGGTGAGTCTCGATGGCACGAAAATCGGACTCACTTTTGGCGGCTCGGACGCCTCGGACTTTACCTTGCTCGATGTGGCCAACGGCGCGCCGTACGCCGTCGAGAACACGGATCCCAACGGCTTTGCGACCTTCAGTGCACTCTCACCTGACAGCAAGCATCTGGTGACGGCTTTTCGTGGCAAGCTGATGCTGCGTAACGCCGACAATACGCTTGCGGCGCTCGGCCCGATCACCAGTGACAAGACGACGGGCGAGTCGTTGACGCATCCGTTTTGGGCTCCCGACGGTTCGCTCTTGGCATATGTCGGTTGGGTTCCGGGTCAGAATGGCGCGAGCGATTCGCTCAATGGTGACATCGCGCGCGGAGCGCAGATCTTCGTTACTGAGTCAGACGGTAGCAGCATCTCAGGAGAAACTCGGCTCGTCGTGCCGCGCCTCGATGGGCGCAGCAGCTACTATCCTGCCATCAGCGATGACGGGCAGTGGCTCGTGTTCAATCGCTCGCGCTGTGATGGGCCTGGCACCAACAAGGGCTACGGCGAGGATCCCTGCGATTGCTACGATGACCCCTCGGCGCGGGTGATGGTGGTGCCGATCAGCGGCGGCGATGCCGTCGATCTGACCGCTGCAAACGGAAGCGGCACGACCACCAACTCTTGGCCGCGCTGGAGCCCGTCGCACGGCAGCTTCCGCGGGGAGAACATCTACTTCGTGGCTTTCTCGTCAAAGCGCGCATACGGCTTGCGTTTGGCCGGCTCGACCGACGGCAGCACGCCCCCTCAGCTCTGGTTTGCCGCCGTGGCGCTCACCGCCGGTAAGCCGCTTGGCGCTTCTGATCCGAGCTTTGCCCCCGTCTGGCTGCCCCTCCAAGACGAAGACATGGAAAACCCAACCGGCAACCACGTTCCCCAATGGGCCGCCAAGGCCTTGCCTATCCCGAATTGAGGTAACGCTACTGTTTTCGTGGGGACCGAGATCGGTCCAATAATCCGGGTCGAGGGGCGTCATGGGTTGGCGGGCAGTCGTCAGGAAGCTTCTCGACGGCTAGCTTGCCTACGGTCACGTTCCACTTGGCCTTCTTCGACCCGGGCGCCAGCATGAATGAGACCTCGGCCAGCGAGTTGCTTGGTAGTGAGAACCCACTGCTGGCCTTCTTGATGACTTGCAGCGGGGTGCAGCTCGGTATTCCGGCTGCGAGTCTCTGCATGCAGAGGCTCTTGGGCGTCTCGACGACTTGAGTGCCCTGCCCAGAAACCATGACGTTGATGCAGCCCGACTTCGAGCGGGTACCGAATCCGTAATAGGCCGTGTACAAGCCTTGGTGTTTCTTTGCGACAAGGTCGATGTGCCCATCGGATTCGATGCCGTTTGCTTTGAAGTAGATGAGCAGCGGGTCCGCATGACGCTGTTTGGCCAGCCGCACCGCTTCGGCCATGTAGGCGCCAGGGTTGAACCGCGCCAAGCTCGGCTCCTGGGACCTGGCAGTGGGGGCAGACGAGCTCATTGAGCTCGAAACGCTGGCGGTTGGCTTCTGCGTAGCTGTGCTCGAGCCCGTCGCGGCGCTGGGTTGCGGCGTGCTATTTCGATCGAGCATCAGAAAAACACCAAGACCCAAGACTGATGCTCCGATGGCGGAAAAGAACAGTCCTAGGCGCAGGCGCCTCGTCCTTTGAACACTTGGCGGCGACGCTCGGTTTTCCGCAGCTTGCGAGCTCGTGATCGGTGCCGCCAAGGTATCATCCGATGACGCTTGGGTGTCGGCGAAGGGTATGGCCGCTTCGTCCGTTGCATCGGTGGGCTGGATTGCCGCTTCGAATGTGCGAGCCATTTCGCTCGGATCGACGAAGCGGTCCTCGGGCTCCTGGGCCAGCGCGCGTCGAAACCAGGCATCGAGCGGCGCTGGCAAGGATGGATCGACGCTGTTCACTGAGGGGGGCTCGTTCATGCAAACGTGAATGGCGAGATCGGCGAGCGATTTGCCCGAATAGGGCAGTGTGCCCGTCAGGCAATGAAAAGCCACAATGGCGAGCGACCACAAATCCGCCCGGTGATCGAGCTCTTTGGCGAGCAGTTGCTCAGGGCTCATGTAGTGCGGCGTGCCCACCGTCGTGCCGGTGTCAGTCAGCTGCTCGCCCCCCTCGAGCGTGTCGAGTTGCTTGGCGATGCCGAAGTCCAACACTTTGACGAACAAATCGTAGCCCGTCTGGACCAAGAACAAGTTGGAGGGCTTCAAGTCGCGGTGCACGATTCCGAGGCCGCGCGCCTTGTCGATGGCGATGGCAACTTGTGAGACGATCAAGGCCGTTTGCTGCGGAGAGAGCTTTTGCTCGCGCGCGAGTCGCTCCGCCAGCGACTCTCCTTCGAGTAGCTCCATCACGAGGTAAGGGGTCTCGTCGTCTACCACGCCGAAGTCGAAGACCTGCACGGCGTGGGGACATCGGAGCTTCGCTGCAAGGGCGGCCTCTTGTCGAAAGCGCGCGAGCGCCTTGGGATTGCTCACGGTCTCATCGGGCAGCAAGAGCTTGACCGCTACCTCGGTCATGAGGCCCTGGTGCTCGGCAAGCCACACCGTGCCCATCGCACCCTGGCCCAACGGCCTCAGCAGCCGAAGGTTGTCTGTGAGCATTTGGTCTGCTTTGGGTTTCACAACAGGCTCGCCGAACAACGCTAGCCCAGCCCATTAACGCAAACCAGCTTCCGAGTGCGCTGTCACACTCCAGACCTTTTAGGCGACGACCTTCATGATGAGCCCGAAACGCTTTGCGCTCTTGCTGCTGCTCTTTTTGGGATGCGCCCCGCGGACCATTACAGGCGCGCGGGCCGCTTCGTGCTCGAGCGCTGAGACGAAGCGCTGTTGCGGCGGCGCCTCTGAAGCAGTGCCAACATGAGTACGGCGGCAGCGAGCTCACCGGGGCCATCGGGTCGGGGGCTGAGCCTACAGTTGCAGCTGCCGGTCAGCCCGCTGTTGTCGCCTGCTGGTGCGGTTCCGCTGCTGGCACCACCGCTGCCGCCCCCACTGGAGCCCATGCCGCCAACGTTGCCGGCGTCGTCGGGGGGCATGCCGGCGTCGGGCGGCTCAGGACATCCCTCGTCGATCTGCTTGTCGCAGTTGTCGTCGATGTTGTTGCACAGCTCTTCGGCGCCCGGGTGGACCTTTGGGTTCGTGTCGTCACAGTCCACGTCGGCGCCGTAGCCATCGTTGTCACCGTCTGGTGCGATCGCCACAGTCGCGAGGCTGATGCCGGAGGCGCTGTTGTCCTTGTAGAGCAGCAGGAACTTGTAGCCGATGGCGACGAGCCGCGGGCGGCGTCGCCCCTCTCCGCCATCAGTCTTCTTGCCGAGATCCTGCGGCTTGCTCCAGCTCGTTCCGCCATCGACCGAGTAGCTCCACATCAGATCCGATTTCGAAGCCGATTGGCTGCCGTCAGAGCGGAGCGCAACAGCCACCACGACATCACCGGCGTCACTGGCTGCCACCGCCGACAATCCAGCCGACATGTGCCAATCGCCGAGGCCGTCGAAGACGAGCTGATCCTGAGCCAGCGCCTTGTTTCCCTGACTGTCGTAACGGTTGTAGTAGACGGTGTGCAGTGCGCCATAGGAGAGATGCACATCACCGCCAGTGTCCACATACAGATCGGTGAATCCGCGCCTGCCCGAGCCGCCGCTATGCACTTGCTGGTTGGCGCTCAATGAAGCACTCAGGCCGCTGCTTGCGGCGCCGTAGGAGAAGATCGCTTTGCCATTTGGATCGGGCACGCCTGAGACCAGGAATACCTGGCCGTTGCGTCCTCGCATGCGCACGTCGGCGTCGGCGCGCCACATGCTGCTCAGATCGCCAACCGGGTTGGCCGAATTGTCCGCCACCTGCCAAAGATGGATGTCGCCCCAGACGTTGTCGCCACCCTGCGTGTAGCTCAGGTAGACGTGCTGAGCGTCGGCCCAGGCGGCGCTGACCACGTAGTTGCGCTTGACCGCCGCGCCGAACACGAAGTCGCGATCCCAATTGCCCTGTCCGTTGCGCCGGCGATAGCGAATGTCGTGACCATTGGTCCAATTGCCGCCGTGGCGCGTGACGATGTGGGCGCTGCCGTCGCTACCGACCGCGAGCGCTGGCGGAAAGTCGAGCGCGCTTTGCTGCTCGTCGCCCTGCGCTTCATCAACCAGGATTGTTCCGGCGCTGTCGAGCTGATAGTAGCGGCTCGAGATTACGTGAACGCGGTCGTTGGGACCACGCAGCGCATCGAGCTGTCCTCCCTCGATCACCGAGCTCGTGAACGTCCATGTGGGTTCGGCGTGCGCATGCACCGCCATCGAGGCTGCCGACAATACGAGCGTGACGGCGAGGATTGTCGGAGCTGCGCGCATCGTCGCGAGGATACCATGGTCGATGGTCACTGATCGGAGGCCCTTGTCTCTTACTGGTGCATGAGCGACAACGCTGCCAGATGCCTCCCGAGCTGAATGCGTTGGGTTTGCCACGGCGTATCGACGACCCGCCCGAGCGTGACCTCACACAGGCTCCACCTGGGGTCATCGACGCGCACGTGCACGTTTTCCCGGCGCGCATCGGTGCGGCAGTGCGCAACTGGCTGCAGCGGCACGCATGGGAGCTTCGCTACCCCTTCGACGCCGAGCAAGTAGACGCTTTTCTCGAAGCACGGGGGGTCGAGGCTTATCTCGGCTTGCACTACGCCCATACCGCGGGATTGGCTGAGTCGATGAACCAGTTTGCCCTCGACCGCGCCAAGACCCACCCGCGCCTCATTCCGTGCGCCACGGTGTTTCCGGGTGAGCCGGGCGCAGAGGGGATCCTCGATAGGGCGTTGTCAGCCGGGGCGCGTGCCGTCAAGCTACACGCCCACGTGCAACGTGTTGCGGCCGACGATCCCCGGCTCGAGGCAGTCTATCGCCAAGTGTGCGCCCATGACGCGTTGCTCGTCTTTCACTGTGGCTCGGCCCCCACGCTTGCTGGCTACGATTGGGATGTCGCCAAGCACTGCACCGCCGACGCCCTCGATGGGGCCATGCGTCGCTTTCCTCAGATGGCCGTGTGTGTGCCGCACTTCGGCATGGCCGAGACCGAGGGCTACGTCGAGCTACTCGACCGCTACCCGCACCTCTATCTCGATACCGCGATGGGGCTTGCCGGCTACTTCGAAATCGACGGCGGGCGCGAGCTGCTGCAGCGCCACTGGCGCCGTATCCTCTACGGTTCGGACTTCCCGCACCTGCCCTACGCTTGGGATCGCGATTTGCGCTTCATCTGCGATGCTGGCCTCGACGACGAGCAGCGCGCCGCCATCTTCGGTGGCAATGCGCGCCGCTTGTTGTTGCCGGGCTAGTCTGCGGACCCTTCGAGCGAGCGGTTCGGGCCAAAAGGTGAGAACATCGCCCGCAACATGACTGACTGCTTTCCCACCGTGCCGCAGATCCGTTTCGAGGGTCCTGACAGCGACAACCCGCTTGCCTTCATGCACTACGACGCCACGGCGCAAATCGAAGGCAAGAGCATGGCTGAGCACCTGCGCTTCAGTGTTTGTTTTTGGCACAGCATGCGGGGCACAGGCGTCGACCCCTTCGGCGCGGCCACTGTGCATCGCAGTTGGGACGACGGTAGCGATTCGTTCGACAACGCCTTGCGCCGAATTGACGCTGCCTTCGAGCTGCTGACCAAGCTCGGCGCGCCCTTCTATTGTTTTCACGATCGCGATGTCGCACCCGAGGCGGCCACACTACGTGAGACCAACCACATCCTCGACCGCGTTGTCGAGCGGCTGCGCAGCGCGCAACAAAGCAGCGGAGTGCGCTTGTTGTGGGGTACCGCCAACCTGTTCTCACATCCACGCTACGCCCACGGGGCAGCCACCAGCCCAAATGCCGAAGTGTTCGCCCACGCTGCTGCCCAGGTGAAGAAGGCCATGGAGGTCACCCATGAGCTAGGTGGTGCCAATTTTGTCTTCTGGGGCGGACGGGAGGGCTACCAGACGCTGCTCAACACGGACATGAAGCGGGAGCTCGACCATTTGGCGCGCTTTTTACGCATGGCGGTCGAGCACGCCCATACCATCGGCTTCGAAGGACAGCTGCTCATCGAGCCCAAGCCACGGGAGCCGACCAAGCACCAATACGACTATGACGCTGCAGCTTGTGTGAGCTTGTTGCGACAGTACGACTTGCTGCAGCACTTCAAGCTCAACATCGAAACCAACCACGCCACCTTGGCGGGTCACACGATGATGCACGAGCTCAGCTATGCCTCGTCGATGGGCGCGCTCGGAAGCATCGACGCCAATCGTGGCGATACGCTGCTCGGCTGGGACACCGACCAGTTCCCGACGGACATCTACCTGACCACCAAGTGCATGCTCGTCGTGCTCGGCCAAGGTGGACTGGCGCCAGGCGGTTTGAACTTCGATGCAAAGCTACGGCGCGAGAGCACCGATCCCGTGGACTTGTTCCACGCACACATTGGCGGGATGGACGCGTTTGCACGGGGTTTGAAGATTGCGGCTCGGATCCGCGCAGACGGAGCGCTCGATGCTTTCGTGCGAGAACGCTACGCCAGCTACGACAGCGGCATCGGCCAACAGATCGAGCAGGGCGCGGTAGGCTTCGCCCAGCTCGAAGAGCTCATGCTCGAGAAAGGCGCCTCTGCCCCGAGCCCCAGCGGCGCCCAGGAACGCCTCGAGAATCTAATCAACGACTACATCTAGCCGCTGCTGTCGGCTTCATCAGGCTCGGCTTCATCAGGCTCGGCTTCATCGGGCTCGGCTTCATCAGGCTCGGCCTCATCAGGCTCGGCTGCTTTGGTCTTGGCACCCTCAGGCTTGGCTCCCTCAGGGTCGGCTGTTTCAGCGTCGACGTCGGCTTGCTCACTGATGGTGTCTCGAGATTCGCGAAGCCAATGGATGGCCAGGGCGGCGCAGCTCCAGACCGGTAGCGCCACGGCGACGATCAGCCAATTGTCTTGTTTGAACCAAGGTAGCGCTTTGAGCACGATGCCCATGGCGGAGATCCCGGCCGCCGATGCGGTCAACCACCAAGCGCGTTGCAACGACGTTGCGTTGTTTCGGGCGATGCCCACGGACAGCAGCGGCAGCGCAAGGAGCCACGGCGCCAATTGCAGGATGTTCTCGTTCGCCCACATGACGTCGTGATCGGTGGCTACCCAAATGAAGACGAGCAGGCTGCCGAGTAGGCCGAAGACGAAGCCGAACAATCCCAAGATGATCGCGGCGCCGATGCGCAGCGCGCGGCGGCTCCGTCCTGCTCGGCCCAAGGCAGCTAGGCCACCACCAAGTACGACGCCGGTCAGCAGAAAGTACAGCAGCCACGACGGGGCGCGCTCGGGCGGCGGGGTTCGTGCGTCCTTCAACAGGAGTTTTTCTTCCTGCACGAGCGGCTGCTCACCGTTCGGTCTCACGACGGTGACCTTCCGAACCAGCTCCTGCAGCTTCATGGGAATGAACGATTCTTCCCATTCGGTGATGGGCTCGTCGGCAGCCGCGCTCGGCAGCAAGTAGGTCATCACGTATTCGGGGAGCAAATCAGCGGTCAGCCGTTGCACGTGATCTCGGTAGCTCATCGAGGCGGGCCCAGTCGCTGCTTTTCGAATTCGCCCGCCGAGTGCCTTGTCGAGCGCATCGCGCACCCGGGTCGAGCAGTTGTCCCGATAATAGTGGTAGCGATAGAAGCGGTTTTCTTCCTTGTAGTTCTCCTTCAAGAAACTGAGCAGCGCCCAGCGTTGATCGGGCGTCAGGTTCAGCTTCTGAAGCGCCAGCCAGCGCTTCTCGCCCTCATAGCGTTGCAGCTCTCTTTCGATGGTGCGGCGATCGAGCTCGTACAAGAAGCGCCCGAGGAAGAACTTCGGGATCAACCCGGGCGTTTTGAAGTCCATGGCGCCAAAATTGTAGACGTAGTTCTTCTTGTCGGCGTCGCCCTGCACCCAGATGGCGTTGTGTCCGAACTTGAAGAATGGATGATCACCCGGGCCGATGGTCACCAAGTAGATCTTGAGCTTGAGCCCTGGGTGGCGCATGAGCGCTTTGAGCTGCTCGATCTTCGAGAGCGGCTTCTTTGGGGCACGCTCAGCAGCCGGTGGCGACCCAGCATCTGGAGTCGATTGCGCGCGGGCCTGCCCCATCACGCACAAAGCTAAAGCTGTCACGATGAGAAGGGCTCCGCTCCAGCGCCGAAACATCTCGCCGCTATACCACGCTTGGGGTGCAGAGCGTCTCGTCGGGATTGCGGGGCCCGTGTAGCAGGGCGTCGCTTAGGTAGCCGTGGACCTGTGCAAGTGACCGCGCTACCTTGCTGGCGCCCATCAGCTGTTGTGGCTAGCGAAAGGACTGCCAGTGCGAGATCTCGTGCAGGAAGTGACGAATGGGGTCGTCGAGCTCGAGCTCGAGCAGATCGTGCCGCTGTTGCGTGAGGCCCTCGATGGGGGGACCGAGCCAGCCGCGTTGCTGCAAGCGATGACCGAGGGGATGGGGAAGGTCGGTGAGCTTTTTCAAGAGGGAGAGTATTTTCTCGCGGATCTGGTGCTTGCAGCGGAGGCCATGAAAGAGGGCTTGGCGGTGTTGGAACCGGTTCTGGCTGGGGAAAGCCGCGAAGAAAAAGGAGCCGTCGTGGTGTGCACAGTCAAGGGTGACATCCACGACATCGGTAAGAACCTCGTCGCCAGCATGCTCGGTAGTGTCGGCATTCATGTTGTAGATCTCGGAGTCGACGTACACGAGGACAAGGTGGTGGCAGCGGTGCGAGAGCATCGCGCCGTCGCGGTCGCCCTGTCCGTATTGATGACGCCCATGGTGCCGTCGGTCTCGGCAGTGGTCTCGGCGCTCACCGCCGCCGGTTTACGGGATGGTGTGAAGATTGCCATAGGTGGTGCTTGTACGACGCCCGAGCTGGCGACCAAGTTGGGCGTCGACGCCATGGGTCGGGATCCCTTCGAAGCGGTCGAGATCTTCGAGTCATTTTCCAAGGCAGCTGCAAGTACTAGCTGAGAGCAGGAGACGCTGATGTCCGCACGCCACGAGAGAGTTCTGGCCGCGCTGGAGCGGCGCCAGCCGGATCGGGTCCCGACCATGGACGTCATGGAGGAGATCAGCAACATCTATGCGATCCTCGAAAAGCGGCCGACACCGCTGGGTTTCCTCTTTACCAATCGCCACACCTCGAAGGTGATCGATTTGGCTTGTCCATTGATCAACCGTTCGGGCGTCATGGACGCGGAGATGGATCGGTTCAGCTATGACCGAACCGCCGCCGCTGTGAAGATGGGCTACGACGCGGCTTGGGTGATGCACGTCCCCATTTGGCAGTTTCGCGACTCCAAGACGGTCGAGGACATCTATGGTCGCCAATACGACGTCGTGGTCGATGACCAAGGCAACCTCGCCACGCCGATGTATCGCAAAGGCTTGATCACAAGTCTCGACGACTGGCGCAGTTGGGACAAGCGCGCAATCCTCGAGATGCCGCAGAAGGCCAACAAGGTATTTTCGCGGATCATGCGCGACTTCGGCGATGAGATCTTCGTTCTGTCGTCGTTTCTGTACGGCCTCTTCGAGAACACCTGGATGCCGATGGGCTTCGAGCGCTACGTGCGGGCGCTACGTACGAACAAGGATCTACTGCGGCGCATGATCCGATTCTATGAAGACCACTATTGCATGATGCTCCATGCGGTGGCCGAAGCGGGGGTGCCTGCTGTCGTCTACACCGACGACATGGGGGCCCGCTCGGGCCCGATGATGAACCCGCGCTTTTTCGAGGAGTTCTATGGACCGTCACTGCGGCGCATCGTGGAGACGGCGCATAGTCTCGATATGAAGATCATCATCCACAGCTGCGGCAAGGTGTACAAGCTGCTGCCCTGGTTCGCTGACTGTGGATTCGACGGTGTGCACGCTCTCGAGCCCACCGCTGGAGTCGAGCTGGCGGTAGCGAAGCAAATGGTTGGCGACCGGCTCTGTCTCCTTGGCAACATGGACATCACCCACATCCTCGTCGATGCCAGCAAGGACGAGGTCTTCGAAGCGGTCCGTCAGAGCATTGAGGCAGCTGGTCAAGGCGGCGGCTACATCATCGCCCCCACCAACAGCCACCAGACCATGTCGATTCAGCGCTTGCGTTGGATGCTCGAAGCGGTCGAAGAGTACGGCGTCTACGAGCAGTAAAACCGGGTTGGATTCCGCGGGTCAGAGGCAGGGCGGAACGTCTTGAGAAGGAACGGTCAGCGTGTATTCGTCGCTGCCGTGCTCAACCACGTAGCTCCCTGCGCTGAGCGGCTCTGTTTGGCAGACCGCAGACAAGGAATTGCACAAAGCGATGCACGCTTTTCCAGCCTCCGGCTTGTCGTAGCTGAAGTTGCTGCTGACGATGAGCCGCTGGCCTTCTTTTGCTACGGAGCAAGAGGCGACTTCGTTGCGTATGCAGGCGCTCAAACAGTTGTCGAGCGTGACGCTCACGTAGATCTGTTGGTCGCTGACGAAGGACTGCTCCGGAGAATTGGCACCGGGGCTGGCGGGTGTGGTGGCGTAGACGCAGAGCTTTCCGACGTCCGAGGTCTCGACATCGGCGCTGTTGCATCCACAAGGTGCTAGCGCCAAGACAACGACAGGGAAGACGATTGCAGCGCGCCAAGGGCGCGTTCGGGGGGTATGCATGGCCGCCCCTTCGCAAGCCGCATGCCACGGTGACATTCCGTCGAATTATACGAGCGGCGATGTGAGCGGGTGGGCCAACTTGTGCCAGCTCGAGTGAAGCGCAGTTCACACGGCGTTTCGGCGGCTCGCTTCTGCGTCTATATTGGCGCCACTATGATCGAGTGGAGCGAGCAACAGCGGCAGATCCGGCAGATGTTTCGAAAGTTCGTGGAGAGCGAAGTCGCGCCAAAGCGCGAGGAGCTCGAGCACGGTGACGCACCACCGTACGACGTGCTGCGCAAGATGATGCAGACCTTCGGCATCGGTGAGATGGCCAAGGCGAAGTTCTTCTCTGACTTGAAGAAGGAGAAGGAAGGCGCCCCGAAGTCCGAGAAGAAGACGGAGCCGAGTAATGAAGCGGCCGAGATGTTTGCCATGCGGATGCTGCCGATCATCGAGCTGTCGCGTTACAGCCCGGGGCTCATCACTGCCATGGGTGTCAGCATGGGGCTGACTGCTTCTGCCATCCAGCGACGAGGCACCATCGCCCAAAAAGAGAAGTACGTTCCCGATCTGCTGACGATGGACAAGATCGGCGCCTGGGCCATCACCGAGGCTGCCTCCGGCTCGGATGCGTTCGGCTCGATGAAAGCTACCGCCAAACGTGATGGTGAACACTACATCCTCAACGGCAACAAGACCTTCATCACCAACGGCCCTTACGCCGACACCATCGTGTTCATCTGCAAGCTCGATGAGGGAAACCCGCCCGCCGAGCGCAAGGTCCTGTCGTTCGTGCTCGACGGCGATACGCCGGGGCTGACGCGCAGCAAGCCGATGCGCAAGATGGGGCTGCATGCTTCGCCCACCGGGGAGCTCTTCGTCGACGATGTGCGTGTTGGCAGAGATCGCTTGCTGGGTGAGACCGAGGACGTGCCCTCGCGTTCGAGCGCCAAGCAGACCTTCACAGCGGAGCGAACCGCGGTGGCCGCCATGGCCCTCGGAATCGTCGAACGCTGCATCGAGTTATGCGTGCCGTACGCTCGCGATCGCGTGCAATTCGGCCGTCCGATCGGCGACTTCCAGCTCATTCAGCTCAAGCTCGCCAAGATGGAGGTGGCCCGTATGAACATCCAGAACATGGTGTTTCGGCAGATCGACATGGCCCGCCACCGAAGACAGATGAACATCGCCGAGGCCTCGGCATGCAAGCTCTACAGTGCGCAGGCGGCCATGGAAGTATGCCTCGAAGCGGTGCAGTTGTTTGGCGGCAACGGCTACATGGCCGAGTTCCAAGTCGAGCAGCTCTGCCGCGATGCCAAGGTGCTGCAGATCTATGGCGGCACTGACGAAATCCAGATCTCGCAGATCGCCCGCTCGATGCTCTCATCAATCTGAGCAATCGCGCCGAGCAACCCCCTACTTCTTTGCCGTGGGGTCGAATCGATCGTCGATGAGCTCTACTGACGAGGCCAGCATGGCGCAGCTCCCGTATCGTGTGCTCATCTTGCCGCGCACCTCGACGACGTCGCCGAATTGGGCACTCATGAAGGCGATTGGGGTTGCGTCGACGGTGTTGCTCCATCCCTGAGCACCGCGAAGGGGGAGGCGTCGATGTCTAAGATGGCGCGGGCTTCTTCGTCGGCTGCAATCGCAACGTCGATCTCCCGACGTAGCGACGCGAGCATGCGGTCGATCTCACCAGCCATCGCCTGGCCGGCTCGTTGCGCGGCGAGCTGCGCGGCCGTGGCCTCGAGCCGTTCTACGACACTGCCGAGTCGTGCGATCGCTGCCTGTTCTTGGCGCTCGAGCCGAGCGCGATGCTCGTGGGCCGAAGCGGAAGTCATGCGACGAGTCCGATCCAGTGCGGCGCGGATCTCGCCGATGTGGGCCACAATCCGAGGTGCGCCTTGGTAGAGCGAATCGCTGGCGCCCACCGCGTCGGCGTACACGCCGCCAAGCTCCTGCGCTTCGGCCGCGATGGCCTTGTTGGCTGACTTGGCGCGTCGTAACAACGTGCGGAGCTCACGCTGTCCCGGCCACTTGGTCCGTGCGACCAGCGGCGCTCCGACGAAGCCAAGCGCGAGCAGCCACCAAAGCCAGGAAGAGGAGCCTCGCTCGGTGTCCAGGTTGGCTGCATCGGTGTGTGGGCCGATGTCAGCGCCCGCTCCTGCGCTCGGGTCGGCCACCTTGTTGGCGGGCGTGGGCGCTGGTGGCGCTGGTGGGCCGCTGGCCACGAGCGGCGGAGGACTGCGATGCACGACGATCTCCGAGATCGCGGTGTCCGCCCAACGCGAGCCGGCATACACGTCTGTGATCCAAATGCGCAGCCAACTGCTTGCCACATTCGGCAGCTCCACCCATTGCATGCCGCGGCGGTCGTCGAGCGAGGCGGTCGCCTCACCGCTCTGCCATTGAAGTCGAATGCTCGACAGTCGGTTGTTCAGCGGCCAGCGGTCGCCGTAGCGGTCGATGGCCTTCTTGTCGTAACCCGCCACGATCCCCAGCCTCGCCAAGGGCTGCGTGCCGTCGAAGTGCAGCTGTATCCAGTGCCCCACGCCACCGTTGGACACCTGCCAAGCCGTTTGCTTGTCGCCATCCACGGCGTTTTTCGGCAGGTAGCTCAACGTGGACCCGTTGGTTCGCGAGTAGGTGGAAGCGACCACGTGGGAGGTGGGCAACCGCGCGCCGATCTTCGCGGGTGCCCGCCTGGTCCTGATCTTCTCTACCGCCAGGGGCCCGTCCTGAAGCCGTGAATAGGCATCGAGTGCGTCACGCCGTTCCATCGTCAGCTCATCGCCCGGTCTTGCATCGAGCGAGGCTTGATAATGTTGCCGCGCCGTAGCCAAGGCGCCCAGTCGTTCTGCCAGTTTGGCTCGCTCGAAGTGGCAACCTCCTAGCGCTCTGGCATTGGACGGGGAATCCGGCCGCGCCGCCAGGAGTCGCAACCCCTTGTCGAGCGCCTCTCCTGCGCGCTCGTCCTGTCCTGCAAGTGACGCTATCCAACCGAGCTCACACCAGACTGCGCCATCATTGGGCGCGTGGGCAGCAGCTTTCTCGAAGGCTCGCAGCGCTGCTTTTGAGCCACGCTTGGCCAAAACGTTGCGTGCTTTTGCTAGACGAGAGAGCTTTGCTCTCGCCGTCAGCGGTACTCCAAGTGTCATCAGCGCTAGCAGCGCCGCTACCCAAATCCCGATGTTGCCTCGCCTGACGACCATGTCGACCTCCAGCGACGCGTACAGCACACGCTGTGCCGCCTGCTGCCATCCGGCATGTCGCCGGAATGACAACTGCGGGTTGCAGCGTTGGCTCACTGGTGTCCTCAATTGGCCACGCAACGCGGCTCAACGGACACGATAGGGCCTCTTCACGCCTCGTTGATGGGGTATCGGCGGCGCTGCGCCACGGCTATGACGCAATCATGCTCAGCCGGATACGGCCGCTACTGGTTTGTGTGGGCCTCGCCGTCGGCGTCGCGATGCTGTCGCACGTGTACGTAGGGTGCAGGCCCCCCAACATCGAGCCGCCTAAGTTCCCCATCGTGATGCCCGCTGGGAGCGCGTACCAACCGCCCTTCTCTGACGTCCTGCTGTATCGCAGAGAGGGCTCGACCGTGTTTTCGCAGGAACACCGCCTCTATCTGTCTCGCAGCGGACAGTTGCACGGCGTGTGGCTGAGAGACACTGATGCTGGCGTCACGGAAAAGGCGTCGTCGAAGCAACTGTCGGCAGAGGAGCTCGACGCGCTGAAGGCCCTACTCGAAAATAACGACGTTTGCGACCTCAGGAGCGATGGCGAGAAGAACTACGGCGACAAGTACTTCTCCACCCTAAAGCTGAGCTGGGACGGACTCGAGTGCACGGTGGTGCTGTACGAGCACGACTGGGAGCAAGACCCAGACGCGAAGAACGTTCATCAGGCGCTCGAGCGGCTGAGCGCAGGTCGGAGCGTCAAGCCGCCTGATCCAGCAGCAGATCGGTTGGCCCGGCTGCCCGCCGACGCGCTCGTGCGGTGGTCGACGAGTCAGGCGTTTTGGGGCTCAGCGACGCTGGAAATCAAGAAATCCGGGACGGCGAGCTATCGGTACACGCCCAGTGGGCTCACCAAAGGTGGGGTTCCCAAGCAGTCAGGTCCTGTTCAAATCTCTGCCCAAGCGCTGGCCAGCTTGCGTGAAGTGCTCGACAAAAACGACGTGTGCGACCTCGCGTCCGGGCGCAACGGTATTCCCGAGGAGGGAAGCGCAGTGGTTACGGTGTCATGGGACGGCTTGCGGTGCTCGGTCCGGCTTTGGGCCGGCGAATGGGATGCCAGTGCTGCCTCCAGGGCTATTCGGGCAGCGTTCGAAGCGATTGAGGCCCAGGTCACAAAAGGACCGGCAGCGCCATGAAATGCACGTCCTGCAAGGGCGACTTCAGTCCAGCAAAGCTACGTGGGGGTGTTTGCGATGATTGCGCCGCCCCCGAGGGAAACTGGCGTTTCGGCATGCTCGCCCTCGCCGCCGCCGGTGCTGGGCTGACCGTTTACACCGTCATGACCCGAAATGAGAAGGACAGCTACGCCGGCATCACGATTTTGGTTCTGTTGACCATGTTCGCGTTCCTGCGTGCCCGCCGCCGGGTCTAGCCCGAGCTGAGGGGCGAGGAGACGGTCTCCAAGTTGAAGCCGTGTGTGACACGATCTCGAAAAAGTAGCCGCCGCCGATTGAATGTGCCACTTCGGCTTGTCTTTGCCTAACCAGATGGATAACAGGTGCCCGACAGGCCTCTTCGTGAGAAGGTGCTCGCCAGTGGGGTTGTTCCGCTACAGAATAGAGCCGCGTGATTGAAGCTGAGCCACTGCGGCTCGCGCGCTAATGTGCTTGGAGAAACATGGCAGACCGGAGGCCCCCTCGAACCCGCAAGCCGCGGAGCGCGCGCAGCCGCAGCCCCTCGCCCAAGAAGCCGGATTCAGAGGGGACCGATGAAGAGCTGCACGGCGCCAACTACGGTGGTGATGCGCTGACCGCTGAGGACATCCGCGTCGTAGATCCTGCGGCGAAGTATGCGGCGGCCTCCAAGAGCATCGCGGCCGAGGAGGACAAGAAGAAGACCGGTGCTGTGGGAAGAGCAGCGGCGCGCACCCAGGGCGACGCCGGGCATTACCACACGCGGTCGAGTGATCCAGTACGCATCTACCTGCGAAAGATGGGCAGCATGGCGCTGCTCACCCGCGATGGTGAGGTCGAGCTTTCGAAGCGAATCGAGGTCGGCGAGCTGCGCGTCGCCTCCGCCATCTACACGTCCTCGGTTGCGGTGAGTGAGGTTCTCGCGCTCGGGCAGCGGCTGCGCAGTCACCAGGTTCGAGTCAAAGACCTGCTCTGCGCCGACGACACCGACGATGAGGAGTTCGACGAGGATGAATGCGACCGGAAGATGCTTCGAGGCATCGATCGGATCAAGCGCGCTGACGACAAGCGTACGCAGCTGATGGCCGAGCTCCGCGCCAGCAAGGCCAAGTCGCGCCGTGAAAAGCTCACGACTGACCTCGATGCGCGCCGCACGAAGATGGCCTCGATGATCAAGGACTTGCGGCTGAACAAGAAGACCCGGGACAGCTTCGTCACGGCGCTCAAGCGGGTCATGTCGCGCATCCACGAGGTCGAGGCGCCTTCACGCTCGTATGTGAAGGCCAGCGGCCTCGATCGCGACGCCATCCAAGCCCGCCTCAAGCAGGTGAAGGGAAACCGACACGCAGAGGCGAGGCTCGCCAAGAAGCTCGGTGGTACCCGTCCCCAGCTGGGCGACATGACTGCCGCAATAAAACAGTCCATCAAGAAGCTTCGCGCGTTGGAAGAAGAGCTTGGCTGCGACATCCCCACGCTCAAAACGACCTATGCTGAGGTCGTGGCGGGCGAACGGCTCGCGGAGCACGCCAAAGCTAGGCTCGTCGAGGCCAACCTTCGCCTGGTGGTATCGATCGCCAAGAAGTACACGAACCGCGGCCTGCAGTTCCTCGACCTGATCCAGGAGGGCAACCTCGGGCTGATGAAAGCGGTCGACAAGTTCGAGTACCGGCGTGGCTACAAGTTCTCGACCTACGCCACGTGGTGGATTCGGCAAGCGATCACCCGCGCTGTCGCAGACCAAGCGCGCACCATCCGCATACCCGTTCACATGATCGAGGCGATCAACAAGGTCATTCGCACTTCACGCTACCTGGTGCACGAGTATGGCCGCGAGCCCACGCCCGAGGAAATTGCGGTCGCGATGGAGCTGCCCCTCGAGAAGGTTCGCAAAGTGCTTCGGATTGCCAAAGAGCCGATCTCCCTCGAGACACCGATTGGCGCTGAAGA
This sequence comes from uncultured Polyangiaceae bacterium, assembly GCA_964599485.1. Lineage (GTDB taxonomy): Bacteria > Myxococcota_A > Polyangia > Polyangiales > Polyangiaceae > JAPYTK01. The sequence continues at coordinate 3,478 of CAZRGL010000119.1, read as the reverse complement.
AGATGCACACCTCGGCGACTTCATCGAGGACAAGACCTTGCCATCGCCAGCGGAGGCTGTCGTGACGGGCGATCTGGTCAACCAGACCCGGAAAGTGCTCAAGACGCTCACCGCCCGCGAAGAGAAGGTGATTCGAATGCGGTTTGGCATCGGTGAAAAGAGCGATCACACGCTCGAGGAAGTCGGGCAGCTCTTCGATGTGACCCGCGAGCGAATCCGACAGATTGAGGCCAAAGCGCTCGACAAGCTGCGCCATCCGAGCCGTTCCAAGCACATCGAGCGCAGCGACGGAGACACGTCGCGGCGCATCAACGTGCCAAAGAGCTGAAACGAGCCCGGCCTCATGTCGGGGGCTGGTTCCCGATCAGTCGGGTTGCTGCCGATCAGCGGTGGGGTGCGCGTCGGCGCCGGAGCATCGAAGCGGCGAGCAGCAGGGCGATTGCCATCGCATCACTCTTTCCGTCGGCGGCTCCGGTGATGGCGCAGCTACCGCCGCGCGGACCCGGAGGAGTGGGGGTTGGCGGTCCGGGAGCGGCCGTCGCGGTGGTCGCAGGTGCTGCCGTGGGCGCGGACGGCGTCGTAGCAGATGGTGGAGCACTCGCGAAAGTCGAGGCGGCGCTGCTCGTTTCCGGGCTCGCGGTTGCGCTTGCTGAAGCAGACGGAGTGGGGCGCGGCTCGTTGCGTACTGTGATTGGGTTGCCGTTCTTGTCGCGCTCCAGGTGGAAGCCGTCGTCGACGCATTTGTTGCCATACAAATACTCGGAGTGCTGTCCTTTCGGGCAGGCCGGCCGGGGCGCAACGTCGGCTAGCGCGGAGGCCGGAAGAAGCGTTGCCACGAGCAGTGCACAAAGGGAAATCGAGCTACGCATCTGGGCATCCTACACCGGATTTCAAAGGCTCACGCTCTAGAAGGTCGTCGCGCTGCCTCGCCTCATGGGTATTGCACGTGTAGGGTCGCAGGGTGAAGGACGACAGCCACCACAACGCCCGCGAGGCCATCCTCGCTCGTCGCGCAATCTACCTCTCGACCGCGCTGGCCGCTCTTGGCTGCACACCGAAGAACACCGGTCCCAAGGAGCAGAACGTCACAGGCACCGTGACGGTCAGCGCACTTGGGTCGGCATCCACCGCGCCCACGGCCAAGCCACCCAAAGTGGGCGCGCCTTGGAAGCAAGTGATGGCCAAAGCGCCGCCGCTCGGCGTGCCCGCCGACGTCTCCCCGAACGAGAAGGCGCAGCTCAGCGCGCTCGAGAGCGGAATGAAAGCCCAGTATGACAAGCTCGGGAAGCTGTGGTCCGAAGCGCCGAGCTGTGATCCCAGCGCGGCACAATGCCAAGCGTGGACCAAGCTTGCTGAAAAGGTGCGGACTACGTATCTCGGTATGGGCCGCCGCGGGCCGAGCCCGTGCCCGGGCGTGTATGGGAAGACCGGCTCGGTGGTGGCGCGCAGGTTTGCGCACCAGCAGTACATCGGGGAGCTCTGGCAGCAGCTCGAAACCCGTTTTGCCGCTTCGGCTCGCAGCTATGGCAAGGCGAGCGCAGAGCGGTGGCAAGCTCTACTAGCAGAAGCAAAGAAGCCGCCGTCCATGCCCTGCCTTTCGCCCTGCCGCCGCCCGCCGGTGCAGGATTTGGTCGCTAGCGTCCCCTTCGCCAATGGTGCGGAAACGCTGCGGCTCGACAACGCGTCGGTCAAGCAGCCGCTGGATATGGCGAAGCAGCGACAGATCCTCCACGGCACCCGCGCGCAACTGGTGGTGCGTGGTCACGCTGATCCCACCGAGAAAGACCCGAAGAAACTCGCCACCGCGCGGGCTCGAGCGGTCGCAAATTGGTTGGTCAAGTCGGGGATCCCCAAGGCCCAAATCGTGACGAAAAGCATGGCGGCCAGCCTGCCCATCGAGCGCAGCGACGAGTCTGCCGTCGCGACGAGCAACCAACGCGTCGACTTCGAAGTGATCGAGAAGTAACTCACTGGCCTTCTCGATCGGCGAGCGGGGCGAGCGCGTGTCGATCGAAGAAATCGAGCATGGCGGTGTTCAGGCCGTACCACTGGTAGTGGCTCCCTGACTTCTGGCAGTAGCGGACCTCGCTGCCCTCACTGCAATCAACGTAGTCGGCGCAGCCATCCGCGTCCGGCGGGCCTAGGTCCCCGCAACTCGAGCAGCCAGCCCAGAAAGTGGCAGCCCCGAGACCAAAGTTGGGTACTGGGAAGATTTTGTCGTCAGCACTGTGGATGACCATGGCTGGGATGGCGCCGTTGCAACCGAAGGCTGGGCCGTCGTCTTCGTCGATACCCGCTGCGCTTGGTGCGACAGCAGCAATCGATGGACTGCCTAGCGCGTAAAGCGTCGTCATGCTTCCGCCGTCGGAGTGGCCCGCCAGATAGACGCGGGTCGGATCGATACACCACTTGCTTGCAATGTCTGTGCGGATCGTGTCGCCATCGGCGCGGTTGGCGGCGATGACCGGATCGAACCACTCGACGAAGGCGGTCACGTAGCCACGTGCGGTGGCATCAGGACCCAAGCCGGTGAAGGCTTCGAGCTTCTCGGCCGTAGCGTTGGTCACGCGTGGCGAGTACACCACGAGCAGCGGATGGGCGCGGGTGGCCAGATATTCGTCGGGCGTCCATACGTTGTAACGGATCCCACCTGCCGTGAGCTCGCCTACAGCGCCTGCCGTTGGGCCGGGTTTGTCACCTTCGGGGCAGTCCACGGGTCCGCTGCCCCCGCTGCCTCCCGCGCCGCCCGCCGCACTGTTCGAGCCGTCGCTCGCCTCTTCACCAGTGCTGGGTTCGTCGGCTGATTCGGTGGAGCAGGCGACGAGCGCTACCAACATTGCCGCTGCGAGTGTGCCGCTTCGCTTCATGCCGTGCCTCCATGCAAAATGGAGTCCCGCCCAAATGGTTGATGTCAGCGACACGAGTTTGCGTGACCGGCACAAGGTGCGCCATTTGTGGCGGCCATGTGGCTCATTTGGGTGAGCGCGCCCCTTTCAAATGAAGAACGAGCTATGAGTATTCGCAAATGCAAATGCAGATGCAATTGCCGAGCGTTGCCCAATTCAGTGGTTGCCTTGTGGGCCAGTGCCTCGGTGATGCTTTGGGCTTCGTGGTAGAGGGACAGCCCCCGGAGATCTGTCGGTCCTATGTCGACGACGTGCTGCGGGCAGGCCACGCGGGCGAGATTGGTCGCGTTGGTTTCCCTTTCGGGCAGTACACCGATGACTCGCAGCTTGCGCGAGAGTTGCTGCAGAGCTTCGCCGAACGAGGCCAGCTCGAGCCGGCCGACTACGCCAAGCGGATCGCCGCCATCTTCACAGAGAAGCGGATCGTGGGACGAGGGCGCGCAACTGAGGAGGCGGCAGCTCGTCTCGCTCGCGGTGTTGCTTGGGATCAAGCTGGCGCGCCCGCCCCATCTGCAGGCAATGGCAGCGCGATGCGAGCCGGGCCGGTCGGCCTGTTGTTCGCGCGCGAGCCC
>CAZRGL010000118.1:0-21624 GCA_964599485.1 uncultured Polyangiaceae bacterium | reverse complement strand
CATTCCGAATCCCTACGCTTGTCTTTGTTGTGGGCCGCCGAATCCAAACCAAAAGACTACGACGAGTCCATACCTGCTGAGCGCGTCTCCATCTGCCACCGCGCCATGGATGCCAACCCCGACGAACGCTTCGAGAGCGTGCAGCACTTGCATGATGCCATCGCGGTGTTCTTGAAGCATCGGCACGCGGCGAGACTGAGCCAGCGCGCCGGCGAGCGCGCCAACGCCCTCGAAGAGCTGCTCGCATCCGAACAAGCCGACAAGATCACCGTCTACAACCTCTTTGGCGAATGCCGCTTCGGTTTTCAGCAGGCCCTGCGCGACTGGAGCGAAAACGAACGAGCGCTAGCGGGCCTGCAGCGCGCCACCGAATGGATGGTCGAATACGAGCTCGAGCACCGCGAGGCTGACGCCGCCGCGATGATGCTGGCTGAGTTGCCCGAACCACGACCCGAGCTGGCCGCACGCCTCGATGTGCTCAGACAACAGCTGTTGCAGCGCGAGCTCGAGCTGCAACAACTCAAGAAGATCGGCCATGACGCCAACATCAGGCTCGGACGGCGAGAGCGCCGCCGCGCGGTGGTGCTGCCCTGTTTGCTACTGGCAGCGATATTCTTCAGCATTGGCTCGGTCAACCGCCTCGGCGTGTTCGAGCTGCGCTGGGGGGGGTTGCTCCTAATCCATGGGGTTTTTGGATTGGTGCTGCTCGGGGCGGTCTTGTATTGGCGCAGCGCGCTTACTCAAAACCGCGCCAACCGGCGCTTCACCGCTGTTTTGACGATGACCATCGTGGCGCCAACGGTGTTCATCGCCGCAGCCTGGCATGCGCAGATCGTCTTTGACTTCGCGGCAATCGGCCTGCTGCTCATGTACTGGCTGGTCGCTGCCAACCTGGCGCTGACCTCCAACGCCAGATTGCTCTGGGCCACCGTTCCATTTGGCGCAGCGTTCATTGCCGCCGCGCTGTTGCCGAGCTGGGGCTTCGAGATTCTCGGTGGATGTGTGCTGTTGGCCGCGACAACCTTGTTCATCCTTTCGCGCAGAGTAGAAGCCGCCGAAACGATGCAAGCTTTGTCCGAGTAGCGGCGTTCATGGCAAGCGGACCACCGTTGTGGGAAACTGCGCCCCTGAGATCAGCCATGACCAAGAAAGACGAACAAGGCGACAGCAAGCAATCACGAAGCACCATCCTGAATCGCAGGGCACGCTTTGTAGGCCTGGCGCTGGCCTCAGCCGGGGTCGCAATGGGCAGCGAAGCTTGTGTTTGTCTCAGCGTGGCGCCGCCTCCGACAGAGCAACGAGATGCTGGCGCCCAACCCTGTTTGTCTGAGCCAGCAATCGTCAACGATGCCAGCGCTCCCGTTCCGTGCTTGTCTCATCGGCCCCCCGCAGATGCCGCCCCCGCCCCCCCGCCCGGCGTCGATGCTGGCACTGAAATCGACCCTGGCATCGATGCTGGCACTGCGGTCGTCCCCCAAGACGCAGGCCCCGGACCCATCGCTTGCCTCGATCCACAGTTCCCGCCCACCGTCTGCCTCTCGCTGCCCATCGACAAGCTGCCAAAGCCAAAGAAGCAGTAGCCAGACGAGCAATAGGTGCGCGGACAAGCACGGTCATGCCCCGGTGGCGTCACACTGGGACGCTGAGACTCTTGCGTCGAACGCAGCGGATCGCTGACCCACTTTCGCGCACTTGGCGCCGGCATGGCGATTGCGGGCTGGAGGCCCATGACCAATCTCTCTGCAGGACCTTGGACCGCCATACCGATGACGCTCTTTGCGATGGGTCTGGCATTCGTTCTGTCCCCCGCTGCCTGCACCAGCGAGCAGCCCGCCGGCCCAGCAGCAACCTGCGGGACCGTGAACGACGGCGTGTGCGACGAGCCGCACGGCACCGGAAAATGCGCCGCGGGCACTGATGGTGCTGACTGCACCGTCAAAGGAGCGGACGGAGGCGGCCCAGCCTGCGCCTACGAAAACGACGGCAGCTGCGACGAGCCCGAGGGCACCGGCTACTGCGCGGAAGGAACCGACGTGGTGGATTGCGCAGCGGTGCCCGATCAGGGCGGCGGCGGCAGCGGTGGGTCGCCCGACCAAGGCGGCTCAGGTGGTGGTGGTGAGCCGCCGCCCACGGCCCAGGTGACCTGCACCAAGCAACAGATCACCTGCGCGCCGGGCGACGTGTGCTGTTTCCACCCACAGAGCGCCTCGTCAGACCACTGCGCCACCCAATGCGCCGGGCAGTACTGGCAGTTCGAGTGCAACGACGAGGACGACTGCGCAGCAGGACAGCAGTGCTGCATCGTGTACCTCGACGAAGCCAAGTCGGACATGGCCATGATGTGCCAGTCGAGCTGCGAGGATTCCACCCAGGTGCTGTGCAAGGACGAAAGCGACTGCGGCGACGGCGAGACGTGCGCGCCGTGGCTCTACACCTATCCTGATTACAAAGTCTGCGGAGCCGGGTCATGAGGCGGGCGGCAACGATTGGTGCAGCACTCTTGTTGGCTGCAATGTTGGCTGGCGGTTGCGGGGACGCGCCCACGGTCGATGGGGGGCCCGCGGGCTCGGGTGGCGAATCGCCGGCTACCAAGCCGGTCAGCGCCATACCCCTGAAGAAACTGGTCGTGGCCGAGCAAAGCGACTTTCGGCCCAACCCGGCCTTGGGCATCGACACCTCGTACCGCCACTTGTTCGTCGCGCTCGAGCCTGACTACTCACTCGAGGAGCTCAACGAAGTGCTGGCGGTAGCTGGCGGCACGCTCATCGGAACCGTACCGAGCGCCAGACTGCTGCAGTTCGAGTATCCGGTCGACTACACCTTCGCCGAGCTCAACGCGAAGCTCACAGCCATTCAGGCGCACGGCGCTGTGCAGGCCGTCGCGCCCGACGTGATCATGAGCACGACCATCACGCCTGAGCCAAACGTCGACGCGCCGGGCGGGGGCAATTGGCGGACGCCAGCCGACGGCAATTGGGGCTTGGAGCAAATCCGTGCGCCCCTCGCTTGGAACCTCAACAAGCGAGCCGAGAGCAACCCCAAAGTAAAAGTCACCGTCATCGACGCTGGCTTCTTCGCTCACGACGATCTGAACATCAGCACCTCGGCATTGGGCCCGGGCCATGTTCACGGCACAGCGGTGGCGGGGATCATCGGTGCGAGCTGGAATGGCAAGTTCGTCGACGGTGTCGCTCCACGTACGGTGCTGCGCGGCGTAACGCCGACCGGCTGGAACGGCGCCGATGACCCAACGTGGGCTACGAGCTTTGGTGCGGCCGTCAAGACGGTGGTCGAGGCGCTACCTGGTGCCAATCGCCCGCGCATCGTCAATATGTCGCTGGGCTACAACTGGTACATCAACTGCTTCGATCGCGGCGGCCAGACCTACCCCAATGGCCGCTGCGATCCGCGATTGATCCCACTGCTCCCCGACAGCGGCTGCAACTCAGGCGGCGTCAACGCGCTGGTCGCGGCTCAGGGGCAGATCTTCGGCAGTGTCGTCGAGGCACTCAACGTGCAAGCCAACGCGCCAATCCTGTTCGTCACCGCGGCCGGCAACGACTCGGGCGCCGTAAACGCGACACCAGTCGACTACTGCACCAACGATTGCGTGTGCGATAACAACGCGGTGGCTTGCGGACAGCCCATGGGTACCGCATGCGTCGGTGTACCGCGCGGCATGGGCAACTTCCCCGCCCACCTGGCCAGCCCGATGAACTGGGCTGCCATCCTGCACGCTGGCGCGCGGCCCAACATGATCGTGGTCGAAGCCAGCGCCCGCGGGGCCGCCACCTGGACCGTCAACCGCACTTCGTTCAGCAACGTCAACAGCAAAGGGGTCTCTGCCCCGGGCCATGGCATCGGTGTGATTACCGACGGAACAGCCACATCGGTGGGCCCCGGGACTTCCTACGCATCGCCCTTCGTCGCAGGCGCGGCGGCGTTCTTAGTCAGCGTGCAACGGGATCTGAGCAACCCTGAGCTCAAGAAGCTGCTGATCGATCCGCAGTACACCGATGTGGTCGCTGTTGGTATGCCCGCGGCCAGCACCACCACCCAACACCTGAACCTCTTCAAAGCCGCAATGGGCATCGATGACATTCGCGCCGGCAAGAAGATCCGCAAGTGGCTTGCCGATCTCGACGACGGAACCGATCAGGGTATGCAGCGCTACGATCGCAACGATCTCAACGTCAAGATCGGCAGCGGCCTCTCCGAGGACCGGCAGCGCGACGCTGGCGGCTTGGGGCTGGCCGAAGTGGACATCCGCGATTTTCGCCGCTGGCGCGACAGCAACCTGGTCATTTCGGGCGCTCTTGCGCCAACCGTGGCCCCCGACGACTTCGGGAACCGCAAGCGGGACTTGAACTTCGATGGTCACAATTGGCCGGTTGTCACGGCTGGCCTCGAGGCGTGGCCCCGTGCCGCATTCAGCAACACGCACGCCATCTCACCTTCAGCGGCAGCGAACGGTGAGCTCGCCCTCATCAAAGAGGTCTATCAACCGCTCGGCATCCAGAAGTGGCCGGCCTCGGCGCTCGGCGACCTCGACCAATCCGCGGACCTGATCATCCGTGCTCAGGACGCCATCACGACGCTGGGCGCCGACGGTATTCTGTTGCGCATCGTGGCCGACGACAGCGATGGACTGCCTGCCTCGATGGCACCTCACGAATTCCAGCTCAAAGGCACAGCTGGCTTGTACGGCCAAGGCTTCTACTTGCCCGCAGGCGGCCCCAAGAGCGTGTGGCTGACGACACCGATCTTCGCAGGACTGCGGGTTCGCTGGGCCCCGGTAGTCAACGGCCAGCCGCCCCAGCCACAGGACTTCATCACCCACGAAGTACCGCCACTGACTCCGGGCCACGACGAGGTGCTCAAGCTCAAGAGCTGCGGCCAGCCCATCGACGTCAAGATCCAAGCGCTGACCCAGTCGTATCAAAACGCGACCTGCACGATGCAGTTCAACTTCTGCCAGTGCTTCGGCTGTCTCGGTGACACCGTCCCCATCCAAGCGGTCGCCAGCGACCCCGAAGGCAAGCCGCTGAGCTACAAATGGAAACCCACCGGCATCTGCTGGATCTCGGGATCGGATCAGGCTGCGCTCACCAACCTGAGCATGTCCTTCAGTGGACCGCCGGCTTGCAACACCATCACCAACGAGTCCTGCGCGGTGACCCTGGAGGTAACCGACGGCTGCGAGACCGCCATAGCCAACGAGGTCTTCCACTTCGCCTGCAAAGCTACGCCTTGAGCTCGCAGCCACAGTTTTGGGCGTGCTAGACGCCCTTTCCTTCGAGGTGTCGAACCAAGAGGCGGGCCAGCCACTTGCGGAAGCGTTGTTGTGCTTGCTGCGCGTCTTCGAGGCCGGCGCTGCGACACATCACTTCGCCAGCGAGACCTTCACCGAACAGGGCCAACGCCGCGAGCATCACGGCGAAGACAGTGTCCTCGGCGGCGGGAGCTTGCTCACCGCGAGCGTCCTTGCGCAGTGCGTGGATGGCATCGGCGATCTTCGCCAGCGTATGCTCTTTGCCCATTTGCTCCTGCTGCGGTGTGTGTCGCGTCGACAGGATCAACCACGCGAGCAGCTGGGCATGTCCGCGATCGCCCAGCGTGTCGAACACGTGGTCGAGCAACTCAGTGGCTTGGGTGGCGTCGACGTTCTTGCCAAACGCGTTGATGAGATCCTGCTCCAGGTGTCTCACGGCTCGCTCGATCACCGCGTCGATCAATCCTTCGCGACTACCGAAGTGATGCAGGATGGCCGGATGGGAAACGCCGACGTCGGCAGCAACATCCTGCAAGCGAATGCCGGCCGGCCCGACCTGCGCGACGCGTTTCTCCGTGGCGTCGAGAATCAGCCGACGCGCCTCCTCGGCGGTTCGTCGTTGTCGCTTTGGTGCCATGCTCGGGCGCTACCTTAGTGGATGGTCTTCAGGCTCAGCACAAAACCGAAGCTATTGAGGTATTTGGCCTCTTGTTCCAGCGCCGCCTGCGTCAACGGGCGCTCGCCCAGCCAGCTGTCGCCAAAAACGAGCTTGAGGCGGTCCTTTTTCACTTTGAGCACGCAGCGCGGCAAATCCGAATCGCGACTCCTGTTGAGCCGGATCGCTAGCCGGAAGATTACGCAGAGCTTCTTGACCTCTTCGACTTGACGTCCGTCGATGTTCTGCAACAAGCCTTCATGAAGCTTGCGACGCTGGGCGCCGACCAGCGCCGCCAAAACGCGCTGCTCGCCCCGAGCGAACCCAGCCATGTGTGAATGCGTGATGAGATAGGCGCCGTGCTTGTGGTAGCCGGTATGTGAAATCGCCAGTCCGATCTCGCGCAAGCGCGCAGCCCAAGCCAGCCGCCGCCCCGCGGAGACTTCGTCGAGCGACCAGGCATCGGCAACGTTGTCGAGCAAACGCAGTGCGGTCTCCTCGACGCGAGCAGCTTGCTCGGCGTCGACGCGATAATGGTCCTGAAACCAAGCGATGGTGCGATCGCGAACATCCTCGTGCTTGATGCGGCCCACCAAATCGTAGAGCACCCCTTCACGCAGCGCCCCAGGAGATGGCACGAGGCGCTCGACACGCAGATCCTGGAAGATCGCTTCGAGAATCGCCACGCCCCCGGCGATCACTGGTTTTCGATCAGCGTGCAAGCCGGGCAAGCGGAGCCCGTCCACATGGCCAGCCGCGATGAGGGCCTTGCGCAGACGTTTCAAGGAGCGACCTGTGATCCCTTCATCACTCCAGCCGTTTTGTCGTCCAATACCGTCCACCGCGTGAATCGTGCCCGAGCAGCCCGTCGCTTGGCTCCAGCCGAGGCGCTGGTAGGGACGGGCGATCGATTGCAGCTCGAGCTCGGCTGCGAGCAAAGCATCTCGAAACCCCTTGGCACTCAGCTGGCCATCCGGAAAATAGCGCTGCGAAAAGCTGACACAGCCCATGTACAAACTGTCGGCTTCGACGATGTCGAAGCCATCACCGATGATCACCTCAGTGCTGCCACCGCCAATGTCGACCACCAAGCGCCGACCGCGCTCATGAGCCATGCTCTGGGCCACACCCAGATAAATCAGTCGCGCCTCTTCCCGGCCGGAGATGATCTCGATGGGATAACCAAGCGCCTCTTGGGCACGTTTCATGAAGGCGCGTCCGTTGCGCGCTTGCCGGAGCGTGTTGGTACCGACCACGCGAACAAACCCAGGCGACATGCCACCGATACGCTGTCCGAAGCGCCTCAAGCATGCCAACGCCCGCTCTTCGGCCTCAGGGAGAATGTTCTGCTTCTCGTCCAAACCTGCAGCGAAGCGCACCCGCTCGCGCAACTTGTCGACAATGTTCAGCTGCCCGCCTTCGAGCCGGCCAACGATCATGTGAAAGCTGTTCGAGCCCAGATCGACGGCGGCAGCATGCTGCACGCGGCCATTGTTTGCATCGGTGGCGACGTTCATTCGGTGAGCCAATCAAGCATAGACGCGACGCTGCTACCCGTCACGGACTGTCCCCGGGAGCACCGCATGGGGGTCAGTCCGACCGCTACGCAGGTTCCGTGGTAGATATGCTCTGGTGAGGGCCCACCGACTGCTCAACATCGATCGCGGGGACTTCCCGCGACTGACGATGGTGGCCTCCACCTTTGCGGTCTCGGCAGCAGCGGTGGTCGTCTTGGCGAGCCTGTCCAAGGCCCTGTTTCTTTCCGCCAACCCCATCTCGACGTTGCCCTGGATGTTCCTGGGCTCGGCCGGGATCACCGCAATCAGCTCGCTGATATACGTAGCGCTGATGAAGCGCTTCTCGCTCGAGGCGCGCTTCCCTGCCCTGCTCGGCATCGTCGTGGCAACGTTGGTGGCGCTGCGGCTGGCCTTTCCGCTGCAGCCCAAACTGGTCAGCGTGCTGATCTTGCTGTGGTGCCCGACGGCGGGACACCTGGTGGTGGTCCAGTCGTGGAACATGGCTTCCTCGTTGTTGCCCACCCGACAAGGCAAGCGCTTGTTTCCGGTGCTGGCCGCCATCACCACGCTCGGGGCAGCCATGGGCGGCGGCTTCGTGCAGGTTCTGCTCAACTGGATCGGGGCCGAGGATCTGCTGCTGCTCGGCGCGTTGCTGCTGGGCTGGCCGTTCTTGCGCATCCGCGGCGTAATCCGCCACTTGGTCGACTCGGTAAGTCGCGGGGGCACCGATCCGGACGAGCAAGACCCCTCGGTCGCCGAGGAAGAGAGCGACGTCTCGGAACGGGCGCCCAAGTCGGAGGTCGTCAGTGGATTGCGGTCAATCACCAAGAAGCCGCTGCTGGGCGAGATCGCCGTGTTCGTCTTCTTGCTACAGGCCGCCTCACTGCTGATCGACTACCAGTTCAGCGCCGAGCTCAAGCCCAAGTTCTCCAAGGACGAGCTCGCAGCTTTCTTGGGCACCTTCTATTGGAGCTCCAATCTGGTCGTGTTGGTGCTGACGCTGCTGGTCACCAGCCGCTTCGTCCGCTTGGTGGGCATCGGGCTTGCGCTTTCTGCCAGCGCGATTGTGCTCGGGCTGGGCAGCGCGCTCTATGTGGGCGCATCGCTCACGAGCATCGTGCCAGCGTTTTGGGTCATCGCAGCCACCGCGTTCGCCGAACGTATCGCCCAATACTCCTTCACGAAACCAGCCCAGCAAATGGCGTTCATGCCGCTGCAGACCCGAGGGGGGGAACGCGCCAAGACACTGATCGACGGTGTGGTGTACCGGCTGGCAACCGCCACCGTGTCGGTCCTCTTGCTCGTGGCGGCTCCGGATCTCGCGTCCCAATTCCGCCTCTCGCCACCTGCGGTGATCGCCTGCGCGGTGGTCGTCTACCTCGGCGTACGGATTGGTCCCCACTACCGTCGGGCGTGGTGCGCGGCGCGCCGCGCGGAGCGCCTCGACCCCAGCGTCGCACGCTACCTGCAAAACGGGCTTGATAGCGGAGCCATTTCCGAGGTGCAGCAGCGCTTACTCAGCGGCGAGCCCCGCAAGCTGCTGGCGGCACTCGACATCGCGAGTGAGCTGGCCCTGCCGATTCCGGATGCCCAGCTTGCCGAGCTAGCTGAGCATGACGACGAGGGGGTGGCGCGCGCAGCGCTGCGTCTGATGGGGGTGCTCGGTCGTGAGCCGGACGGCGCTACCTTGAAGCGCATACTCAATCCGAGTCGCCCCCCTCGAGTATTGCGCGCGCTCTTGCAGCTGCTCGGTGCTCACGCCACCCACGAGATCGCCGAGGCGGTGCGCCCGCTGACGAAACACCGCGATCCCAGCGTGGCCTCGGCAGCTTGCGTGCTTCGGATCCGCGCTGTTGGTGGCAGCTTCGAGCTGACGCTCGACGATGAAATCACCGCTGGCGAGCAGCCTGATACGAACACGAAGAACAAGCAGCCCCGCATCACCGGCATGACGCGAGCCGGCGATTTTGCCCGAGAATTGCCCGAGCTGCTCGACAACCCCGAGAGCAAGGTCCGCCGCGATGCAATCGAACAGATGGGACAGCTCGCTCTTCCCTTCTTCGTGCCACCACTCATCGCTTGTTTGGTCAAGAGCGATGCGCGCAAAGAGACCATCGCAGGGCTGGCGCGTTATGGCGAGCGTGTCTTGCCAGCCATCAGCAAGCATTTGGGCGACCCGCAGCTGAGCCTGGCGGCCCGAATCGCCTTGTTGCAGGCCCTCGAGCGGATCGGCTCGCCCGCTTCGGTAGAGGTGCTGGTCGAACAATGCAGCAGCAGTGAGCCATTGCTGCAACACCATGCCGTCAAGTCGCTGTGGCGCGTCGCCCTCGACGAAGAAGCACCCCGACCGAGCAAGGAGGTTCTCAAGTCGTTGGTGCTCGCCCAAATCGATCTTCTGCGAACCCTTGCCGCAGTGGAGGTCGCCGCAGTCGGGAAGTTGAGCCAACGTCGGGCCTTCTTCATCGCCGAGTTACAGCTCGCACAGCAACTTGCCGAAGCGCGGGCGTTTCGTCTGCTGGGCATTCTGTATGAGCGCGATGCGCTACAACGCGCCTTCATTCACTACGGCAGCCCCGTGCAGCGCGTGCGTTCCAATGCGCTCGAATTGCTCGACCAGCACATCGCCGATCAGAAACTGCGCGCGTTCGTGCCGCTGGTAGAACGCAGCGAGGACGTCGAAGGCAACCTGCGACCCAAATCGATTGTCTACCAGGCACTGGAAGATCGCGGCTCGGTCGAGAACCTGCTCAGCAACGAGCATGGTTGGCTCAAGCGCGTTTGGGGCTGGGCGCTAGCCCGTGACGAAGTGGCGCGAACGAGCTTGGATTATGACGACCCGCTCGATCGGGTCGTGCTGCTGAAGCGCTTCGGCGTATTTCGAGAGATGAGCGGACAGCAATTGCTCGGACTCGGTGCCAAGCTCGAGCGGCTCAGTCCAGCGGAAGGCGAGCACATCGTCGAAAAGGGCGGGCAGGAAAACAGCATCTACTGGGTGCTCAAAGGCAAAGTCGAAGTCGTCATCGCCGACGAGGTCATCGCCCGGGTCGGCCACTACGAGTGCTTTGGGGAGATGGCAGCCATAGACGAGGCGCCACGCTGGGCCACGGTACGGGCAGCAACAGACGACACCATCGTGCTGCGACTGCCGAGCGAAGCACTTCAAGACGCCATCGATCTCAACCCCGCCCTGCTCAGAGGAATCATCGAGGTGCTGACGCGCCGCCTCCGCGAAACCATCGCCCGGAGCTAGTCTGCCACCATGCCCAAGTCCGAAGAGCCATTGCCCAGCCGCCGCGACCGCGCCATGGCGCTGGTGTTCCATCTCAAGAGCATCCCCTTGTTCAGCGGGCTCGGAGCCGATGCGCTCTTGCCGGTAGCGGCCATCACCGAGCAGGAGAGCTTCAAAGCAGGTGAGGTCATCTTCGAGCAAGGCGACGCCGGTGAGCACCTCTACGTGATCACCCGGGGTCAAGTCGAGGTCGTGCGTGGCGAGGAGCGGTTGGCATCGCTCGGCGTCGGCGAGTGCTTCGGTGAGATGGCCGTTCTGGACCGCACCAAGCGCAGCGCCACGGTGCGCACCCTCGAAGACACCGAGTTGCTGACCACCGGCCGGGAGCACTTTCACGACCTGCTCGATCTGTACCCCGAGCTGGCCCGCGGAATCGCTCGCGTACTAACCGAGCGCTTGCGCAAAGCGACCCAGCCAGATGAGCCTGAGGGCGAGAACTAGCTTGGTTGACCTCGAACGCTCAACACACCCCACTCAGTTCCGCCACCAGCTCCAGGTACCAGATCCAGGTACCAGATCCAGGTACCAGATCCAGGTACCCCAGATCCACAGATCCAGGTACCGGTACCAGTCACCTGTCACTTAGCAAAACTCACTTTTCGGCCAATTACCCAATGATTGCCAATGGTTGGCTAGGCACAAAAACGGTACCGGTACCAGTCACTTGTCACTTGGACGTTCGGCGAACGCGGACGCGGACGCGGACTCAGACGCGAACGCGGACTCGGACTCGGACTCAGACGCGGCCTCGGACGCGGTCGCGGACTCTGACGCGGACGCGGACTCAGACTCGGACACGGACACGGACACGGACTCGAAGCCGTTGCCCTCACTCTGCGCGCAGCTCGAAATCGTCGAACACCTCACCGGCGATGTTCTTGGCGTAGCCGCGAGCCTTGCGCGGATCGGCGTCAACGTGCAGATCGATGAAGGCAGCGCCGTAGGTGTACTGGTAGTCGGTCGTCACCTCGCCGTTGTAGAGATGATGACCGCCTGCATAGATGGTCGCCCACCAACTATCGTCATCGTGAAGTGCCGCGTCGTAGTCCCGCAAGCTCTTGCCCGCGATGCCCGAAACGAGGACGAAAGTCTGCCCCGGCTTGGTCACCAAATCATCGGGCGGACCAACCACGTCGTAACCGGCCGCGGGGTTGTCGATGTCGCTGAGAATGTGAGTGCGCGCGTACGAATGCTCATGCCCCGTAGCGACCACCGCACCGCGATCGGCACAAGCTTGGTAGGCCTCGAGCGACACCTCGTCTTCTTTGTCGCCCGCCTGGAAATCGGTGCGGTTCTTGTGCCAGCAGCAAAACTGCCAAATCGAATCGTCGCCCTCGAATACCTCCTGCAGGTAGCTGGTGTGATCGTAGAAGCCCCAAGTGCCCACTCCCGACAGCACAAACGACAGCCCTCGATAACGACAGTGCATCTTGACGCCCGCCTCTTCACCGACGCACTCAGCGCCTTCGATGCGCCCGAGCCGCTCCTCGATCAGCGGCAGGTAGCCGTCAGCCCACTTCTTGATGTCGTGATTGCCGACCAGCGCGAAATACGGAAAGTCCGCGCCGAGAACGGAGTTGATCTGATCGTCCCACGCTTTGGGGTCGTCCTCGTAATCGAAGTCGCCAAGATGGATGACCAGGTCAGCCCCTTCGCTCTTGATGAGCTCGAGCACCGCCACGGCGTCCGGCCCCAACCCTTGGTCGCCAATCAGCGCGACCCTGAGGTTTTCGTCCGTGGGCGTTGCGGGAGCTTGCGTCGCCTCCGGCTCACCCGAGTCACAAGCCAGCCCGCACAACAGCACCGCCAGAGCAATCGCCCCACCCCGTCCGCAAAATCCATTCACGAACGCGAGTCTACTCGGAAGCGGCTGGCTCGTCCTTGGCGGGAGGCTTCTGCTTGGCTTTCTTGTCGCGGCGCGCTTTTTCCGCACGCTGGTTGTCCTCGTGAATCCACTTGGCAACCTTGCTTCCAAGCTCTGGCTTGAGCTTGTCGATCAAAACCGGTTTTCCAACGATATCGCTCATCGTCGCAACCATGACACAGCCAGCAGCGCTGAGCCAGCAGCCCTCACCACGGCCCAGCTCGGACCCGCTGCTGACTGTAGTGCGCTGTCACGCCTGCCCGCACAACAGTCACCAGACGCCTACTCGACCTCCGATGTGGTGCAGTGTGTCAGCCCAGAACACAATGTAACTACTTGTATTCACTGACTTTTTGCCTGGTGCCCAGGTCAACCAGGTGGATCGTTCGCCCACCACGATATTCCGTCATTTTGCAACCGCCTACCAACCGGTCGACCAATCTACCGATAGTTAGGACACTGAACAAACTCGCTAGCTTGCACTTTTATTTGGCCTCTATTTTGCACATTGGCCCGCGATGGAGTCGGCCCACGGGCCGACATGGGAGCGTCAAGTGGCCTTTCGGAGGGGAGCTCCGGAGGCAACGGGCTTCTGCGCGAGACAGCGCGTGGAGCAGCGGATAGTTGCGTGCAATGCACGCGAGGAGGAAATGATGGGCTCGAGATCGGCAATGATGACGGCTGCCGCTACGATCGCGGTGATGGCGCTTGGGGGATGTGGCATCGAAGGTCCAACCCACGACACGGGTGATCTCGATCCGGCTGCGGTCGGGGACGACCGACCCGACGATGCGACACCAGAAGCCATCATTGGCGGCTCGGAGGCCTCGTCCTATCCCGAGGCAGCGCTCATCAACATGTACAGCGGCAACTACCAGGCTTCATCCTGCTCCGGCTCGATAGTCGCTCCCCGTGTGGTCTTGACGGCGGGCCACTGCGTCGTTGGAGGCTTCAGCAGCTTCAAGGTGGTTGCGCCGTATGCGAAGGGTGGCCAAAGCGCTTGGGCCCAGCAAGCGCTCACCTACGATTGGACGGACAACGGCAACACGGTCAATCCGAACCAACACGACGTCGGACTGTTGGTGCTCGACAGCGACATTCTGCTGGATGTCTATCCGGTCATCGCTACGAAGGGGATTTCATCGGGAACGAAGATCGTCAACATCGGGCGAATCGACAACGGCAACATGTCGTCGACCAAGCTCTTCGTCAGCCAACCGGTGAGCGTAAAAAGCGGCGCCGCGTATGGCTACCCCTACGACTACGCAGCACCCGAGATCATCCAGTCTGGCGACTCCGGCGGCCCAGATCTGCTTCCCGGACCCGCTCCCCGTACCATCGTGGCAGTCAACTCCGGCGCCGGGGGAGGTATCGAGGTGCTCGCTCGGGTCGATCTGGTCAGCGGCTGGATCCAGCAACAAATCGACACCTACGGCAACGTCACACCACCGGCGCCTGAACCGCCCGATCCACCACCACCAGCCAGCTGCAGCCACGACCTCTGCAGCACCGGTAGCGCTCTAGTTGATGGCTGCGATTCTTGCGTGACGCAGATATGCGCGCAGGACAGCTACTGCTGCACCACCAGCTGGGATGACCAGTGCGTGCAGGAAGTCGGCAGCATCTGCGGCCAGAGTTGCCAGGAGGAGGAGGAGCCACCCCCGCCGCCACCACCACCGCCGCCACCGCCCGAAGATCCGTGTGGCGGCGTCAGCTATGAGGGCCAGTGCGAAGGCGCACTACTGAGTTGGTGTGAGAACAACCAGCTTCATCAGGTGCAGTGCGATCAGAGCGGCAAGCAGTGCGGCTGGGACACCAACAACAACTTCTACAACTGTCTCTGAGCTTCTGGCTCCGAGCGCTTGAATCAGTAGCTGCGGCGACCCGAGCGCGAGCGCGCCCGCCCTTTGCCTTCGAAGGCCTTGGTGCCCTTGCGGAAGAACACCGCGCGCAGCTTGCTGGCCAGCTGCTCGAAGGCGTGGCTGGCCATCGCGTGATACACGCGGCCAGCGCTGCTACCGGAGTATTTGCCGAGTCCTAGCGAGCTCTCGCGCACTTGAAAATGCTCCGGCGGCTCGACCTTGAGGTTGAAGCTGAATGGCTTGTCCACACCAGGGACGCGCATGGCAACTTGGAAGTTGACCCGAATGCCGACGAAGTTCTTCTTGGTACGATCCGACGTATAGGTATCGCCGCTGGGACTCACTTCGTAGTTGATGTCGATGCTCGGTGTCGCAAGGCCCCCGTCGGCATTACCAGCAGTCAGGCGGGCGCCCTTCTTCAGACCCATGATGTCGGCCGGAAAAATCGAGGCGAAAGCTTTGTTCAAGTAACGAACGATGGCTTCCTCGCGCGGCCGGCTGCTGGCATCGTCGAAGTGACCACTGATCGGCACAACGCCGCCTTTGACCTTCTTGTTGAGGATCTTGTCCGCGAGCGCCAAGTCCTTGGCCGAAGGCTTGCCGAAGCGCACGGTCAGCTCAGGGTTGTCGCTCTTTTCGAGCTGCGCAAACAGCTTCGCCATGAAGCCACGCATTTCGGCGTCGTCGGCCGCTTGCGCGTTGAAGCCAGCGATGGTCTTGGCGAAGAGCTTGGTGATCTCCTTGCGCGCCTCTCGCTCGTACTTCGTCTTCGGATACTGCTTGGCGACTTTGCGCAGCGCCGTCACGGTGCCTTTGCGCTTGGCCGAGCGCAGGCGCACCTTGGGCAGCAACTTCTTCTTCGCCTTCTTGGCATGGCGTCCGCCTTTGCGGACGTAGGCCTGAACCTCGTATTCGGAGCCGGAACGTTCCAGTTTCTTGTAGACCGCATCGTCACCCAGCCGACTACGCATCAACCAGGTGGGCACACCGACCACTACGCTAAGTCCCAACGAGATGAGCGCCGCGTAGCGCAACAAGGCAGGCATCGGGCGAGATTGAACAGCCCCTCCTCCGAAGAACTGCTGGCCAGCTGCGCCGGGGGCAACTGCGCCCACATCGGCGAACGGCTGCTGCTCAGCCGGTTGCCAGTCGTTCATCCGCGCCTCTAGGAATATGTCGAGAGCGTAGAGCGCGTCTACGTCCCGATTCTCGATGGCGTCGGCGACCTCTCCTTGGGTGACCTGCAAGCTGACCAGGGCAGATTCGGCCTCGGACCTGCCCCGGATGTTCATCGTCTCAGTGTGGCCACCCTCGAAAGTGAAGGTGAAGAGGGTGTTGGTGTACACACCGTTGGTGTGGTGATGCACACCCTTGAAGTCGACCATCGACGACATCGGTATGATCTTCAGCTCGCTGGTGCGCGCGTCGACGAAGTCCATCGGGAACAAGTAGCGACCCGGCGCGAAGGGCAACGCGCTGAGCAGCATCTTGCGGCGAATGATCGCCAGCACCGAGTAGACACCGGTGAAGATAGCCACCACGTAGATGAAGATGTAGGCCGGTCCTTGTAGCGCCATGGTCCCGTAGACCCTGCCCCAGCCAGCGAACAGCAGCGCCAGCAGTCCTCCGCCCGCACACAGGGCCAGGCTCCCCCAACCGAAGATGGCCATACCCAGGCCGAGCTGCTCGTGCAGAATCGGAACCGGCTGGTTTTGGCTCTGGGCGCACTGCACGAAGCGCTCGCGCACGGTTTGCGGCAACTGGTTGAAGTCAACCTTCCGAATCTCAGGCATGGCCCATTGTACGTTCGTGTGGGCGCAAGCTTCCGACAAATCGGCCATGGCTGCCGCGTGTCGCGTGTGAGGGCAACTCGTGTACAATTGGCGCTTCTGTAAGCCTGATCGCCTCTTCGGCGTTGGAGAACTGTATGGCCAAGCTAAGCACCTGCAACCGTTGTGGTGGTTTCGTTCCCCTCAGCGCCAGTCGCTGCCCGAACTGCAATCGCCGAAGCCTCGCGCGCCGCTTGCTCAATCTCGCTGGTGGAGGCGCGGTGGCGATGACCTTGATGGCTTGCTACGGCATGGCGCCCCACATGAGAGAGCCGCCGAAGCCGCAGCCCTGCGGCCCCACCGGCGATCGCGACGGCGACGGGAGCTGCACCCCAGCGGACTGCAACGACAACGACCCCAAGGTGGGCCCCACGGCCAACGATCCCAAGGGCGACGGTGTCGATCAGAACTGCGACGGCGTCGATGGCGTGGCCAGCGCAGCCAGCGAGGCCAAGCCCGCCGAAGCGCCCACGCAGACCATCGCCCAGTAGAGGCACCAGCAAGCCGCCTAGCGCCCGCGCAGACCATCGCCCAGCAGGGCCTTTGGCTCGCCGGCTCGCGGCTTTGGGTTGCCGTCCGCGTCCCGGTCCCCCGCTGGGCATGATCTCAGCACTCGCTATTTCGTCCTCGTGAGGGCGGGCGCGAAGGCGTCATATGGGGGAGTTGCTGCCAGTGCGCCGGGCATTTACGCTGGGGCGCTATGCCACTGGCAGTTTCGAAGGAGGTCGCGGCTCGCGTCCAGCAACTCGAGCTGGACTTCAACCGTTTTGGGGTCGATCGCTTCGGCGTGTCACGCTCGCATTTGAGGCGGGCGCTCCGGGTGCTGGCGTTCTTCTACCGGCACTACTTCAACATCAACGTGACGGGGCTCGAGCACGTTCCGCCGCGCAGCCGCGCCATGTTGATCGGCAACCACTCGGGCGGTGTGGCGCTCGATGCTGCCATGGTCATCGCCTCGATGTTTCTCGAGATGGATCCGCCGCGGCTCGCCCAAGGCATGGCCGAGAAGTTCATCAACAAAGTACCGTTCATTTCCGAGTGGACGAACCGAACGGGCCAGTTCACCGGCCTGCCTGAGCACGCGGTGCGCTTGCTCGAAGCTGAACGTTTGCTGCTGGTATTTCCTGAGGGCGCGCGCGGCACAGCCAAGCTCTACCGGGACCGGCACAGCTTGGTCCGCTTCGGCAGCGGCTTCATGCGCTTGGCCTTGCAGACCTCCAGCCCCATCGTGCCCTTCGCGTTCTTGGGCGGTGGCGAGGCCATCCCCACGGTGCACAATTCCCTTGGCCTGGGCAAGCTCCTCGGCGCGCCTTATGTGCCGCTCACTCCTTACCTCGTGGCGTGGCCGATGCCAGTTCGGCTCGACATCCTCTACAGTCCACCGATGCATTTCGAGGGCGACGGAAGTGAGGACGATGAAGTAATTTTCGGCTACGTCGACCGGGTCAAGAGTCGCATTGCGGCGCTGATCGAGCAGGGCCGGCGCATTCGACGAGGCGAGGATTCCGCGGTTGCGGCCATCAGCAGCGAAGGAGCAGCGCGATGAAAGTGCTCATTGCCGGAATCGCCGGAAAGCTCGGCCAGCTGCTTGCCAAGCAGTTGATCGCCAGCGGTCACGAGGTGTGCGGCATCGACAAGCGCCGCTGGCTGGACGCACCCGAGCAAGTGGGTATTCATCACGTCGACATCCGCAAGCGGGCTGCCGAGGACGTGTTTCGCAAGTTCCGCCCCGAAGCGGTGATCCACATGGCTACCGTGAGCCACTTCGCGGCCAACAGTGACGAGCGCTATCGCATCAATCTGGGCGGCACCCGAGCCCTGTTCGATCACTGCACCGAGTATGGCGCCAAGCACTGCATCTTCGTGGGTCGCCACACTTATTACGGCGCCGCACCAGACTCGCCGCTATATCACTCCGAGGACGAGCCTCCCATGGGCTTGGCAGCGTTCCCAGAGCTGGCCGATCTGGTCAGCGCAGATCTGTACGCCGGCTCGGCCCTGTGGCGCTTCGACCAGATGGTCACCACCGTCATGCGAATGTGCTACACGCTCGGCCCCACTGGGCATGGAACGCTAGCCACCTTCCTGAAAGGACCGCGCGTGCCCTCCATCTTGGGCTTCGATCCGCTCTATCAGTTCATGCACGAGCGCGACGTGGTCAGCAGCATCATGGCCGCGCTCGATCAGCGACCGCGTGGTGTCTTCAACGTGGCCGGACCGCAGCCGGTGCCATTGAGCGTGCTGATCCGGGAGAGCGGGCGAGAAGCAGTGGCCCTACCGGAGCCCATTTTCGCACGCATGTTGGGGCGTTTCGGCTTACCCAAGCTGCCGCGGGGCGCGCTCACTCACATCAAGTATTCGATCGTGGTCGACGGCTCCGCCTTCGAAAAGGCCACGGGCTTTGCACACGAGGTCGACGAGGTGCAGGCGATGTACGAGTTCAAGTGCGCCTTTCCGGTATGAGCTCACGACATGCTTCCTTCGCCGCGCCATCTGCTCGATCGTTTCCGTTATGGGCGCTCACGCGCCGCTGAGCTGACCTCCTTGCGCGCGCGCTTCGCCTCCCAACCCACCCGTCAGCAAGCAAGCACAGAACAGGTCCTACTCGCCGTGCAGCTGCGCAACCTACGGCTGGAGTTGTCGAAGGCCTGCCCCTTTACGATGTGCGGCTCCTGCGCCAAAGGCCATCCATTGCCAGCGGGACAATACGATGGTGGCCATTGCTGCAGCGGCCAGACGCTCGAGCTGTTCAGCCAAGATGAAGTGGCGGCGCTCAAGCTCGCAGGCTCTGCCCCTGCCAAGATGCAGCCGCCACGACAAGTCCACGCGGGCTGCATGTTCCGTGGCCCCCGAGGTTGTTCTCTGACCCCATCTGATCGGCCCAGCATTTGTGTGCGCTATTGCTGTATCGAGCTGCGCCAGCAGCTGCGTGACGGAGGCCAATGGGCTCGCTATTCCGCCCTCGCACGACAGCTGCGGGACACCTTCGCTCGCTTTGTCGAGAGCCGCCATTGACGGACGTCATGGATTGACAAGCACCGCCAGCGTTGCAAATGGGGGCTGTTGGCCTGCGGTCACGGCGGTGTACATCACCTGGAAAGACAGATCGCCCGTGGGTGTCAGGAATACGAAATCGTCTAGAAATCCTTCGACCGCGGCGTCCACCTCGCTGCCGTCGGGCCACAAGAAGCGTAGTCCGCGGGCCTCGCTGAGCGGCTCCCAGTCTTCGAATTCGAGCCGGTCGAGCTGACCGGTCGATGTGCCGTCACCGTAAGCAACCAGCTTGGGTCCCAAGAATGGCAGCGACGAGGAGCCCTTACCACTCTGATCCGAAGGCCTTCCAAAGTACAACTTGTAGCCAGCGCCGCCGAGGTGCATCGGGCTGGGAGATTGAATGTCTTCGAATAGCTGCGGACAGCCGTCATCGGTGTATTGCACATCGAAGTCACCGCCCTCGAACAGCGCATAAGCACTATTGCGCTGCTCCGACGAGCAGCCGGCGATGCTGCCCACAGTGATCACCAGAAACGTCCCGTCAGCCCCGTCCCAGCGCCAGTCGTCTTGCGTAGGAAAACCGATTTTCGATTGGCGGGTATTGTTGATTTTGGGCAGATCGGCGCCTTCCAGGAGAATCGTCGGCTCACATGGGCCGCCGGTCTCATAGTCGCTCGCCTGCGAACACACCGTGGCGCTGCCGGAATGAAAGTCACGCCCAAGATAACCGTCGTGGCTATCGATGGTGAGCAGACGCACCAGGTTGTCGGCTCCCGATGCCTCGAACATCAGCCGAACCGCGCCACCCATCGACTCGCTCAGAGGAATGGCTTGCGGAGTGTTGATTTCGGCCACCAGGGTGGCTGGACTGGCCGGTTTGATGAGGCCAGCTGAGCCCGTCAGCGCCGTGAAGCTAGATACCGAGCTCACATTGGCAGTGGCGGGCTGATCACCAATCGCAACAGACACGCCCTTTTCGGTCATCGACATCGGGCCGTAATAGAGCTGCATGCGCCCAGCGAGCTCGGCTGGCGCGTCGCCGCCATAACGAAAAGCGTGAAGCTTCACGTTGCCGTCGGCGACGATTCGCGTCAGCTCGGCAACCGAAGCCCCCTTCCCTTGCAGTTGCCACACCTCGTCGCTGGTTGCAGCTGAAGCTTGGCCGCTGTCTCGTGGGCTGACCGTGCTTGCGCAGTCGGCGTCGAGGCAAGCGCTGATCTCGACAGTGTAGGCAGTCGCTGACTTGAGCGTCGTGATCTCGGCGCTGCCGTTGCCAGCTACAATCGCAACAGTAGTGGTTTGCCCAATCGCCTCGGTGGCGCGCAGCTCATAGGCAACTGCTTGCGCATGAGGCGTCCAGGCAGCCTGGAGCTTAGATGATGAGCGCTCGCTCGTCCCCGCCACATCCACTTCGGAAAGGGTCAGTTCCGCCGACCACGAGCCACCACCTGCGTCGCCGCCACACGAAAGCGCCGCGACGATTAGCAACCATCCGTATCGCTGATTCATTGGGCGCATAGGATCTTGCCGTCTCGAAGGATTGCGCAGAGACCGTGGCTGTTTAGGGTGGCCGACTTGACCGACGTGAGGCCTGGCACGACGAATGGGGTCGATTGAGTCACACCCGCGACCGAGCCCCAGCAGTGCAGGCGGCGGTCGGCGGTGATGGCGCAGCTACCGCCCGAGCCCGCGCTCAGTGAAACGACCTTGGCAAGACCCGAAACCTCCACGGCAGTCGGTCGATCGGCATCGGTCCCGTCGCCTAGCTGGCCGTGAAGTCCGGCGCCCCAACAGGCTACACGACCGGTCTTGCGCAGGGCGCAGCTATGGCCACGACCGGCGGCGATGGCGGTTGCGTCTGCAACGCCTGCGACAGCCACAGCGTGGGCAGCCGATTGCACGGTAACCCGTCCGTAGCCGAGCTGACCCTCTCGGTTGTCGCTGCCCCAACACCACACCTGGCCTTTTTTGTCGATGGCGCAGCTGTGGCCCCGTCCCATCGCCAATTTGCGGGCGTCACGTAAGCCGACGATGCGTCCGCGCACGCGCTTGCGCCGATAGCCCGACACTTGCTCGCCGGAGCACAAGACGGTGCCGCCTCGCTCGACGACGCACCAGCCTCGAGACGACAAGGCACCTGCAAGCAGCGGCGTATCCAGGCCGCTCACTGCCGTTGGGGAAATGGACGGGGCCTTGTACGCCGCTGGCGCTCCCTGGCCATCCACGCGCCCCCAACAGGACCATTGGCCCACCTTGGTCAGCGCGCAGCCCGTATCCTCGAGGAAGTCGAACGACACCACGTCGTTCAGACCGATCGGCGTTGGCGCGTCGCGTTTCTTGTT
>CAZRGL010000117.1:1649-21883 GCA_964599485.1 uncultured Polyangiaceae bacterium | reverse complement strand
CGTGATTGCGGGAGGGCGTAAAGCCCTCCCCTACATCGATTTCGGAGTTTTGAGAAACCTCCGCTACATCGATTTCGGAGTTATGAGACGACCTCCAAAACCCGGCCCTACCGACCGATCAGCTACCGAAGAGCTGCACACGGGCTTTGCCGCTGCGGCGGCCGACGCTGCGGTACCAGAACTCAACCTTGCGGATGACCCGCGCGTTGCCCGGCAGATCGATGGTCCGCGTCCAGCCGCCTTGCGCAAAGCTCAGGCGCGTCTTGGGCGAGAAGTGGCTGCCGTCGCCGAAGGTCACCCGCACGTTGTACATCTCTAGTGGGCTGCCGGAGACGTGCAGCTTGATGCGTCGAAAGCGACCGCGACTGTTGGTCACGCCAATGGTGTCCTTGTCACCCACGAAGTTGACCTGGCGAACACCCAACAAGACAGCGCCCTGGTTGGGGGCCGGAGCAGCGGGCGTCGGGGTTGCTGCCACCGGCCCTGGGCCGACCCGTGCTGGTGCGCGGCGTGGACGGTGAACGCCGGTGCGCGTGTGGACGGTGCACCCAGCGGCAAGAGCGAGCAGCGTTGCGAGGGAAACGAGGGACAAGAGCTTGTGAGAAGGATTGTTCATGGCTGGGTTCCGATCCTGGGTTGGTTGTTCCACCAGCCGTTACTGCAACGGCGGTGCCAGCCGCAAACCGTTGAATGCGCGTAGAAGCTGTACAAATCCCTGGACAAGCACTGTCGAGGTTCTTGGACGCTGTCTGAGCCTCAGGTCGCTGTGTTGCAGTTGGCCGCTCAGAAGTAGAAGCGGGTCTCGGCGAATACGGTCAGCGGCCAAATTCCGTGCTCGCTCTGCATGCTCACTTCGTGGGGACCTGTTACGGCCCGCTCGCCCCAAGGAACGAGCACGCCGCCTGCAAACGTGGCTTCTTCGGCGACGTCCAGATTGAGCGCGCCGGACACCAAACCGGAAGGGTCCTGCAGGTTGATCAAGCTGGTGACCGAGGCGCGCAGGATTGGGATGATCTCCAGGCCCGTGCTCAGGCCCAGGTAGTGCTTACCCAGGTACATCGAGTCATCCGGAAACAAGCGCGCTGCCCGCTCGGGGTAGTCGCTCGCGCTGGCCACACCGTCAGAGAAGAACGCGTATTCGGCCGCGATCATGGCGTTGTGCCAGGAGAAGCTGATGTCGGCGCCTGCCGCTACCCGAGCGCTGACCTCGTCACGCGCCATAGTCGTCTCATCGCTGTCGTCGAGCGTTCCGTCCGCGTCGCGATCGGCAAACGCAGCGTGCCCTTCGGCACGCAACATCAACGGGCCGATCTGGCCCTGAGCCGACCCGCCAACGATCCAGCGTTCAGCAACCTTGCCGCCAAGCGCGGCCCATTCGAAATCCCACAGGGTGGTGTTGGCGCGGGCCAACAGCGCCGAGCGAGCCCAGCTAGCCGCCCCGTCATCGCGGTAGCCCAACACGCGCACGACTTCGATGTTCGACAGCTCGTCGACGGCCAAGCCCAAGCGCAACGCGTCGACGCCCGGTTTGAAGATGGTGTTGACCGCTGTGGCTCCAAAGGGCGCGAAGAAATCGTTGGGAGCGAAGATGTTGGTGGCGCGATAGTTGATGGGAAAGCGGCCGAAGTTGATGACCAAAGGGTCGGCGGTCAGCTCCATTTTGAAACGATCGATGCCGAGCTTGCCGTTGATGGCGCCGCTTTCCCAAAACTGCCAGCGCAGTGCCTTGGCCCGATAGACCGAGGCGGTCGAGCCAGCCGTCGCAAAACTGCCTCCGAGGCTCGCTGATGGCGCTCGCGACAGGTCCATGAAGAGGTTCAGCTCGTAGCTCAGCTCCTCAGAAAGACCACCCTTGAGGATCAAGCGGCTGACCCCCGCAGCCAAGCCTTCGTCGTTGGCACCTTCATACGGCTCGGGAAAGTGCATGAAAGCGCTGGTGAGGCGCACGTAACCGGTGGCGTCGATAGAGACATCGCCCTTTTCGGCGCTTCCAATCGCCGAAGCGGAACCCGACGACAGCAGCCAGGCTACGCCGAGCAGCCAGCAGAATCCTCTAACGCCTCTCATCGCTGTGTACTTGGCCATCGACCAAACGCACCACCCGGCGCGCTCGCTCCATCACCTTGGGATCGTGGGTGGAGAACACGAAGGTGACTCCATGGTCGCGGTTGAGCTCTTCCATGATGTCGAGCAAGCGGTCTGCGGTTTCCGAATCGAGGTTGGCGGTGGGCTCGTCAGCGAGCACCACAGCTGGATCTGCAGCGATGGCGCGCGCTATGGCCACGCGCTGTTGCTGCCCGCCGCTGAGCTCGTCCGGCCGTCGATGCTCCATGCCCTCGAGACCAACCGCCTTGAGCAACTTCATGACCCGATCGCGACGCTTAGCTGGCGCCTCGCCCTGCAGCGCCAAGACGATCTCGGCGTTCTCGAAAGCGGTCAGCACAGGCACCAAGTTGTAAGCCTGAAACACGAAGCCGATGCGGTCGCGACGCATGGAGCTGAGCGCGGTTCGACTCAGCGCGGCCAAATCCTCACCGTCGACGATGACCTTTCCCTCACAGGGCTTGTCCAGGGCGCCAATGAGATTGAGCGTGGTGGTTTTTCCCGAGCCGGAGGGACCGCAGATTGCGGTGAACTCTCCGCGTGCGATCTCGAGGCTCAGCCCCCGCAGCGCGTGCACATCGACCGTTCCTTGCTTGTAGCGCTTGCTGACCTCATCGAGCTGCACGATGGTCTCGCCGTTTGCGGTTTCTTCTTTGTCAGACTCGTTCATCGTCACACCTCACACCAGCTTGATGGCATCCACCGGCGCCACGCGAGCGGCGCGCCAGGCGGGAAAAAGACCTGCGAGCAGCGTCGCCCCAATCGCAAAGGCGGCGATGAGCAACGCGTTCTCGGGATAGATGTCCACGTACCAAATCGGCTCGAGCGCTACGCCGGCCACCTCGACGCCGCCCGCCTTGCCCCACATCGCCGAAAGGTCGAAGCCTTTGGTGTTGGCAAAGTAGTAGGGCGCAGCTGTGACCATGGCAGAGGCAAACAGCCCCACCAGAGCCAGCCAGAGACTTTCGAGCATGACCAGCCGAAACAGCCGTCCGGGGCTGAAGCCGATGGCAAGCAGCACGCCGAACTCGCGCAGCCGTTCCATCACGCTCATGAACAAGGTGTTGAAGATGCCTGCAGCGATCAGCAACATGATGATCATCTCCATGAACACGGTGCCTGACACTTTCATGGTGATGAAGCCGGCCAGCTCGGGCATCGAGACGTGCCAAGGCACAGCCGCTGCTTCAGTGAGATTGCCCAAGCGTGCTGCTACCTCGTCACTCTTGCGTTGATCGTCGATGAAGACCGCGACCTGGGTGGCTTCGCCCGACCCATAGCTCAGCGCTTTTCGCACGGTGTCGAGGGGCAGCAAGCACAAGCTGGCATCGACGCTCGGCGCCCCGGTGCTGACGATGGCCGTCACCCGCGCCAAGCCCGAGATCATCTCGCCGTTTTTGTCCGTCATCGTGTAGACGACCTTGCGACCGAGCTTGACACCCAGATTGTGAGCCAGCTTCTTGCCGAGGATGATCCCTTTGCTGTTGGCGGAGGCGAAGTTCTTGCCCTCCATCTTGCCCTTCATCACCGCCAGCGTGCTCGCGTCTTCGACCTTCGGATCGAAGGCGAGGAAGACAGCCCCTTGGCTTTGCCTTGCCGTAGCTAGCAATGTCTGACCGGTGATTCGTGTCACCGCTCGCTTGACTCCGGCATCACTGCGCACCTTTTCAGCAAGCGCGTCAGCGTCGACGACGGTGCGCTTCAAGGACGGGGCTAGTAGCTGCTCGGGATGTTGGAGGCTGACATGGCCTCCTCCCATGCGCGCAGCCAGATCGATCATGTTGGAGTAGCCCGAATCGCCCAGGCCGGTGAACAACACCGCCAGCAGCACCCCGAAGGCTATCGATGAGAGCGTCACCAGCGTGCGTCGCCGGTTACGCCAGATGTTTCGCCACGCCATTCGCGCCAGATTGGGACCGGGCATGATTGATGACCCTCCTCAGAGTCAATGGTGCTGCATGGCTTCGACCGGACGGAGACGAGCCGCCTTGATGGCCGGATAGAGAACCGCAATGAACACGATGATGACCAGCGTCTTGATGGGCATCGTGAAGGTGTCGACCGAGATCATGGCCTTCCAGGTCGTATCGATCGTCGCGCCCGCAATGCTCATTCCTGTGAGACGACCGGTCTCGATGCCGACCGTCGAGAGGTAGTAGAGAATCGGTATGGCCAAGACAGCACCGACGGCTACGGCGATCGCTGTTTGGATCCCGCTCTCCAGAAACACCAGCCGCATCACAGCACCAGGACCGAAGCCCAGCGCCTTGAGCACACCGAGCTCGCGGATGCGCTCGAACACTGCCATCAACATGGCGTTGAGGATCAAGATGCCGATGGCGATGTAGACGATGAGCGACATGGTCATCACTGCCGCGCGCGCCGAGTCGAGCATCGATGAAAGCGTGGGCACCAGCTCGCGCCAGGTCTTGACGTCGTGGCCCTTGGCGATGCTGCGGACAGCAGTCGCCGCGGTGGCGAGATCCCGATTCGGTGCTCGGCGCAGGATGATCTGATGGGCCCCGGTGGGCATCACCATGAGCTCGCGAAAGGCCTTCGCGCTCATGAAGATGGCGCGGTCGGCCCCGCCTCCAACGCTCGAGAGCACACCAACGACTTTGTATAGCTCGTTGGCTGTCGAGCCGTCCGACGCTTGGGTGAGCACCACCAACTCTGCGCCCGGACCAATACTCAGCGTCCGGGCCAAGCGCTTGCCGATCACGACTCCCTTGTCGTCGCCCTTTGCCAGCCACTTGCCTTTGGCAACCTTCTCGAAGACGCGGCTCACCTTGGCGTCGCGCTCGACGTCGATGCCCCGCATCGTCACGCCCGCGCTGGCGTCGCCAGCTGCAGCCAGCGCCGTAGCCAGCAAACGCGAGCAGGCTGGATAGCCCTCCTTGTCGAGGGCGGCGAGCAGCTCTTCGGGGCGCTCGATCTTCTCGTAGATCGACGGCTTGTCGCGGTATTCGGCCGCGAAGATCTGCACGTCGCCCATTTCGAAGTCCAGCAGATTGCGCTGCATCGCTGCGATGTATCCGGCGACGAGACCCGAATAGGAGATCATCACCATCAACGCGAAGGCGGTGGCCGAGATGGTCACGAGGCTACGCCGGCGATTGCGCCAGACGTTGCGCCAGGCCATTCGAAAAACGCTCATGGTCGGCCTACTATCGAATCGACTTGAGTCGTTGCAGTGAGAAGAAGCGCTTCTTGAGCTTCACGCCGAAGTCGAGCTTGTCCCAGCTGACTTGCGTGTACTCGCCCGAGCCATCGAGCGGCTTCATCACCATCTTGGTGGGCAAGGTCTTTCCGCCGATCTCTTTGATGTAAGAGAAGCTGAGCTGTCGAACTTTGGCGCCGTCCTCGTCGTAGAACACCTGGCGCAAAGGCTGTAGATCGCTTTGGCGAACGGTCACCACAATCTTGCCCCACACCACGGCTGCGTCGGGCTTGGCAGTGAGCGTGAAGCGATACGCGTCCTGCCCATCGAGCTTGTCTTTGACCGTCTTGCCGATGTGAAAATCGCGCGACAGACGCGAATGGCGCACCAGATCATCATTGGTGAAATGGCTGCCCATCCAAGAGCCGCCCATCATGCCCGAGGTGATCTTGATCGTGCGACTGGTCTTGTTCAAGTAGGTGTACAGCTGGTCTTTGGCTTTGAGCGTTGCCGTTCCCTTCTCTTTGCGAGGCGACAGAATCCGCATCAGCGAGTAGTTCTTGCCGAGCGTCCACGACTCGAGCGAGATCTGCCGGTCCCAGCGCTTGGTGTGGACCTTCATGTTCATCACCCCGTGGCTCTTGTTGCCGCGGAATTGGTCGTCGAGCTTGTTCATCACGTAGAGCGCAAAACCGGGCGCGTTCGGCGATGGAGCTGCAGCCGCGGCAGGCAAGGCGATCGACCCAGCGACCAATAGTGTTGCGAGCAGCAACACGAAACGTCCGAAGTACTTTGTCACGCTCATGGGCTCTCTCCTCGCGGCCTGAGGCCGTCGGCAATCATGTCCGCCAAGACGGTGGCGTAGCGCTCGACAGTCAGCTCATCGCGAACCTTTTCGTCGGTGAGCAACATCGTGAAATAGGTCAGCCCTCGAAGAACGACGGCGCGGTCCCGCAACTCCTGCTCGTCGTATCGGTGAGGCTCGGTGGCCATGCTGATCATCCCACTGATGAAGTCGATTCCCATCGCCTGGGACTTGGCCATGGCGCCCGCTGGCAGATCGTCCAATGCCGCCATCAGCTCGTGGTCTCCTCCCATGAGCCGACCCGTAAGCGGCATCTCGTGAGCAAGCATCAGAATGCCCCGTAGCCAGTAGCGCAGCCGGTCTTTCTCAGGCAGCGAGCCGTCGAACACAGGCGCTAGCTTCGGTATGTGTCGCCGCTTCTCTTCCACGATGGCGTGCAGCAGCAGCTCGCCTTTGGTCTTGAAGTAGAGGTATACGGTGCCCTTGGCGACGCCCGCTCGCCGCGCCACTTCATCCACGCTGGTCTTGCGATACCCCTGCTTGATGAACAGCTCGGTAGCGGCCGCCACGAGCTTGAGCCGGCGCCGCTCTTTCGGGTCATCGGGATCGCCGTTGCCTACGAACTGAGCGAAGGCTCTCTCGATGGCCGCAGCGTCCCAATTGGACATGCTGACTATTTGAGCTCAATTGGTCATATTGTCAACGGACTGCTCTGGTTTTGTCCCCAAGTAGCTGATTTCTGGCAGCCCTTTTGGACCAGTCAGCCTTGGGCTCGAGGGGCCGGGCGCTCGAGTTTCCGGCGAGCGCGCTCGATCCGCGGGCGGGCGAAGCAGCCCTCGAGGTGGTCGTTGACCAGACCCATCGCCTGCATGAAGGCGTAGGCCGTGGTGGGCCCCACGAAGCTCCAGCCGCGCCCCTTGAGGTCCTTGCTCAACGCGGTGGACGCGGGCGTCTTGGCCAACCCCATCAAGGTCGCCTTGACCATGCGTTTTGGTCGTGCGGCGGGTGGCGGCTCAAAGGACCAGAAGTATGCAGCCAAGCTTCCGCATTCGTCGATGAGCTCGAGCGCGCGGCGGGCGTTGTTGATGGTGGACTCGATCTTGCCGCGGTGCCGGACGATGCTCGCGTCGGCCAGAAGTCGCTCGACGCTGCGACTGTTGAAGCGAGCGACGCGAACAGGATCGAAGTCGCGAAAAGCACGCCGGAATGCCTCCCGTTTGCGCAGGATGGTCAGCCAGCTCAGGCCCGCCTGAAAGCCCTCCAGGCAGATCTTCTCGAAGAGCCGATGATCGTCGACGGTGGGCTCGCCCCATTCGTCATCGTGATATGCGATGTAGTCAGCCGCTTGCGCCCCCCACCAGCAGCGGGTCAAACCATCATCGCCTTGGACGATACCGTCAACAGTCGAGCTCATCAGGCCGGGCATGTTAGCGACGCCTTCCCTATCTCACAAACCAGCCTCTGCCCCTGCCAGCCGTGTTGCTAGACCAGTGGGCGACTCTGGATTTGCTGGGCCAGCGTCGAGGAGCGGCTCACATCGAGTCGTCGTCGTTGGTGAGCACCGCAGCGTTGTTCTGTACTTGCTTGTTGCTCAGGGCGGTTTTGTAGAAGGCCACATAGAACAGGTCGCCTTCCAAGGAACGGGCGCCTGACTCCCGATTGCCGAGCGCCAAGTGCCGCCCTGTGAGCAGCTGTAAACCCTCGTTCTTGGCGGGAGGCTTGGTCACGGTGGCCGTCTTGGCAGCCTTCGTGCCGTTGACGAACAGCGCCACCCGATCTGCCGGCTTGTTCTGGCCCGTGGCGATTACCAAGTGAAGCACGAGCTTGCTGTCGAGCATGACGTTCCACTCACCGGCTACGACCGAGGCTTGCCAACGGAAGATCACGGTGCTCATGTCATGCGCGCCCAACGCAAAACGCCACTCGTTGCCCGAGCCCACATTGAAGAAGCGTGAGCCCAAAGCAGCGACCGAGTCGACATCCACCACGACCTCGGCGGTGATGCTGTTGGCACCATCGAGCGCGGTCTTCAGCTTCGTACCGTCGACCGCAATGCTGGCGCGGCCATTGCTGCCCGGCGACTGCCAGTCGAGCCCGCGGCCCCCATCGTTGTCGAAAGACATGTCAGCGCTATAGGTGAGCGGCAGATTGAGCGGATTGGCGGTCGCGTCGTTCAACTCGGTGGGGCCCTGTCCGCTAGCTGCCTCGTCGATGAACCAACGGGCTACGAGCCCATTGTTGCTCAAGCACTCGACTGCCTCGTCGGTCTTTTCGTCGCAATCGTCGTCCAGCTTATTCAGGCAAACCTCTTTCGCGGGCAGCACCTGGCCCTGGCAAGGGTCAAAACCCGTCCCCATTGCGTTGCAGAGCTGAGCGCCCGCTTTGCATTCGCCCTTTCCTTCGGTCGATGCGGGACCGTCGTAGCAGGCCTGGGTGGTTACCCCTGGCTCGCAAACGAGACCGCCGCCGACCCCGCCGCCGCCGAGCACGCCGCCGCCTGTTCCCATCGTCCCGCCGCTGCCTCCCGTCGGGGCCGCTCCGGTTCCAGTCAGGCTCGTGGTGCTGTTCGCCGTGTTGCTCGTCGTAGTTGGAGTGAAGCCGCCGTCGCTGCCGGTCTGAGCGGCGCTGGTGACTGGCTGAGTACCGGCTCGATCTAGCGTGCAGCCAATAGCCCACACACCACCCAGAGCGAGCGCCCAACAGCACCAGGTTGCACGCCCCGCACCTGTGATCCCCAACACCGGTTCATGATACCGATCCCAGTTGGAAACAGCACCAGTGAACGGGTAACAAGTGCTTGCAGCTGCTAACCTGCATCACCAACCGGACTGGCCGCTCTGGGCGCGAATCAAGCGTCATGGGCAAGCGACAGGCGAGCCCGTACATCAGTGGCACCTGATGCTTTTCAGGTCAGCCATTCATCGACGAGGTCGCCTGCACAGTCGGGCAGCAGCCCCACTAGGTGAGCCAAATCGATGCAGGTGAAGCGCCCACGCATCGCGCCCGCGTGGCGGACGGCCATCAAGAAGCGATCTCGATCGCAGCCAATGTCTTCGTACTTATGTGCGGCGCCCGCCTCCCGTAAGCAGTTCTTGACCGTCGCCGGCTCACGCAAACCGCCGCTGATCTTCTCGCGCACTCTGTCCCAGCACCCGGGAGCCGCCAGTGCTTCGCAAGCTTGGGCCATGCGCTGCTGTTTCTTCTGGTGCTCGGGCTCGACAGCGTGGGCGAGCGGACCCCACACAGCTGGGTCGAACGGCACCGCGTTTTGGCCGAAAGCCGGGGACTCGAGCGCGACGATGCGCTGGTAGAGCGCGGCGGCGAAGATGGTGGCAACGCCTACTTGCCGGCCGTGCAGATCGTGCAAAACGCCAACCTGTTCATGCGCGGTCATGTCGAGCGTGTGGCTGATGAGATGCTCGCCCCCCGAGGCAGGCATGCTCGAGCCGATGAGGGTCATGGCGCAACCTGAGTACACGAGTGCTTCGAACAGCGCTTTGGTCGCACCAGCCTCCTTGTTCTTGATGCCTGCTGGATTACCGAGATAGCTCGGCTCGACCCGATCGATCACAGCTGCCACCGGCTCGGAGAAAGGCTCGTCGAACAGGATGTGATTGACCAGCCAGTCGGAGGTGCTCATCGGTTTGGCGATGACGTCGCCGAGCCCGGCGGTGGTCAGCACAAATGGTGCAGCGGCAACGACCCGAGGATCGGCCGCGACAATGCGAGGCGCGCGGGCGCGAAACAAGCTTTTGACCCCGCCAATGCTGGGCGCCACGTTGGCCGCCGCATAGCCGTTCATCGACGCTGCCGTGGCCAGCACGGCATAGGGAATCTCCCGCAGCGCGGCCAACCACTTGCTCAGATCGTTCACCACGCCGCTGCCAACCGCCAACAGGGCGTCAGTAGGCTCGAGTCGAGCCAGCAGGGCGTCTTTGGTCAGGTCATCACAAACGGGGCTGCCGCCGCCAGGCGGATCGGGAATCAACAGCTCTGCAACAGTCCAACCAGTTTCAGCGAGTGCCGCCATGAGCGGCTCTGCGGCAGCCGCACGGGTGCGCCTATCAAACAACACCGTGACACGGCGCTCAGCAGCAACGTGCGTGCGAAAGCTGTCGGCCAAGCGTTGCGCAGCATCGTTTCCCCAGAGCAGCGCCTGCGGAATCGTCTCCCGCGCCGACGCAAAGCTCGCACCTATCCCCTCACCCAACGCGTCGTACAAGTCCATCTGCTTCGGTGTCGCGCGCTCACTCCCTCACGTCAACAGCGTTGCCCCGCTAGGCGTGGTCGTGGATGGTTGCGCGAGCGGGTGCGCGAGCGGGTGGTCCCGGGCTAGCTAGCTGGGTGGGCCAACGGCTGTGTCGCAGCCGAACAGCACGTCAACACGTCCGTCTACGCTCTGTTGAACCATGTTGCAGGTGGTGGGACAGAGCAGGATTTTGGCAGGCGTCGCCGGGTTGTCGAAATACCAGCCCCCCGCCTGGCCGCAGTCCGCCGCTCCTGCGGGCACGTTGTAGAGCGGTTGGGCCGCAGCGTTGGCCGACGGTCGGTATTCGACGTTGACCTTGCCTGGGTTGATGGTCTCGCCTTCTGGCGGATCGGGGATGTCGTAGTCACAGGATATGGTGGCGTTTTCAATCACCTGCGTGGCCATGTCTTGAAAGACGGGAGCGAAGTTCTGCTCGCACAGGTCGCCAACCACCCCGCCAGTTTGGCCAACGAGCTGGTGGTAGACCTTGCCCGTGGCGGCCGAGAGCAGGAAGCATTTGCCGCCCAGTTCCCAGGGCTCACCAGACGACACGATGGCGTCGAATTTGAAACCTGCCAACGTGGGATCGAGAGCAACGAGCTGCTGTGAGAACCCTGCGGCGTCCAGGTCGGAGTTGTCATCCGAAACGACGACGAAAGTCTTGGTGGCGTTGGGGCGCAGCGAGTCCTTCCACTCGGGGTAGGTTTGCAAGATGAGCTGCAAAGCGTTGTTGCTGCCCACGTGGGTGCAGACGTGCCGGTAGGTCGGCAGTGCCTCGTCGCCGTTCGGGCAGCCACAGTTACCGCTGCCGAGAGGGGCGGGCACACACATGTCGGCGTCAGCGATCAAAACGACGTGCGTGTCGATGCCTGAACCCGTCACGGTGGCGACCAGCCCGGGCAGATTGTCCTGCGTCCAGCCCGCCTCGGCACCCATGCTGCCCGAAGTGTCGACAGCGATGATGATGTCGGCCGGAGCCGGAACGTTCGCGGCTTCCGAGCCGGTCGCTGCGCAGTCGTCTTGACCGCCGGGGTCGCTACCTGTTCCCGTACCAGGATCGAGGGTTCCGTTGCCCTGGGAGCCGGTGAAGTCGACGTCTCCTGCGCCGCTTCCATCGGCGCCCATGCCGTCGAGCTCAGAGCCCGGACCCGACGCTGAGCACGCCACAAGAAGCGAGAAACCTACATAGAAACCAACTCGAATCGCAGCCCGCATCGTTTACCTTCGGTGTGGGCGCCCCACCCGAAGAGTCGCACATTGCCCCTTGTCAAGCAAGCCAATTCGGCCAGCCGGACGGTTTGTTGAGTCTAGTGGGCCACTTCGCACCTGCCGTGTTTCCGCTACATGGAAAGCGAATGCGCCCACGAGAGGGCCGGCTGGCTGGTCGTGGGCGCATTTTCGGGCGAGACACCCGTGCCGTGGTCGCTAGCGGCGGCGACGGCGGCGGCGGCGGCGCTTCACCCGCTTCTTGCAGCCCATCGACAGCTTCCAGCCGTCCTTGTCCACATCCTGCTTGATGGTCTGGAAAAACTCGAATTGCCCGCTGCGCTCGACGAACACGCGTACTTCGTAGTTGCCCGAAGTGAAGTCCAAGTTGTGCTTGGTCGCAGCCTTGTCGACCGTGACGCTGTAGGCCTTTTTGCCGTTCTTCAGAAAGTCGAAGCGCAACTTCCCTTGGTCCTTCGCCGTGCAGTACTGCGTGCTGTTGATGAGCTTGCCGATATAGCTGCGCGAGGCGGCCTTGGCGGCTGGCTTGGCTTTGGCTTTCTTGGCGGCGGCTTTGTACAGGACCTTGAGAACGGCCTGCTTGCCCTTCTTGATCTCGATCTTCTTCTTCCAGGGCGCGGCACCGTCTTTCGGATGAATCGTGACCAAGTAGTAGGCGTCGGTCTTGGGGAGCTTGAAGATGGTGGGGATGGTTGCCTCTTTGACGTCCCCACCTACGGCCACGGTGATTTTGAAGCCGTCGGGATCGGTCACCTTCAGCGAGGTGTCGCCGCTACCCCAGCCGTAGCTGACATCCTTGGTCCACTCAGCGCTCGCCGCCGTCGTCAATGACAAAGCGACCAGCGACAACAACACAACTAGCAACCTGCGCACCATGAGACTCCTCCGCATCCATATGAAATCATGAGATAAATGTGGGTGCACCTCACATGTCGGAGCTAATCCGACATGTATGGCCAACGGCCCTATGTAGCGCCAGGCGAGGGGTCGTTCAACCGCAACGCCTGAGTGAGCAAAGTTGCGACGCGGTGCGTCGAAATCCTGCTGCGTCAACTGCTCACCGGCAGGGATTCTTGCGCCTGGACGCGCGCCATCAACAGCAGCAGTGGAGTGAGCAGCAACGCGAGAAACACGGTGTTGCTAGCCACGTTGGGCCAAGCGCCGAGCAGGGCGGAGCCGCCGCTGTCGAGCACGTACCAAGCCGTGACGCCAGTAGCCAGAGCCCGCAAGACCAGCGGCGTCGCGACCGCTCGCTCGTTGTTGAGCATGGCCCTCGCGAGCAATGTGAAGCTGATGCCCCAACCGGCAAGAACCCCGCCCATGACGACCCAAATGAGCTGGGACGCGGGTGAAAACGACTGGCCACTTCCGCCGCTGCCAGGCCAGAAGAGCGCCTCGCTGAACGCAACAGCCCCGAGCTGCGGCATCAGTCCGAAGCCAACGACCACCAGTCCGCAGACCGTAGCTACGAGACCACCAACGACGAGAAACCTGTTTGCATTCATGAGCAACCTCCTGAGCAAAAGGTGAGGCGCCCCGAGCCCTTCGCCAATTACCTATCGGGTAAGGGCAGCGAGAAATGGCAATCGTCGGCCGGCGCCTGACTCGATGGAGCTCGGCGATGCAGCGAGCCTTCTTGCCGAACACGGGCGCTGCGTGGAGATTGGGGACCAAGCCAGAAATCCGGGCTAGGCTCGGGCGTGGCCAATCTCAGTCCTTTTGGGCAGCAGCTTCGACGATGGCGGCGGGCGCGCGGTCTCAGCCAGCTGCAACTGGCGCTACGGGCAACCGTCTCGGCGCGCCATGTTTCTTTCGTCGAGACGGGGCGCTCGCGGCCGAGCGAACGAATCGTCTTGCAGCTGGCCGAGGCGCTGAGCGTCCCGCTACGTGAACGTAATGCCTTGTTTCGCGCCGCGGGTTTGCCGCCGCGCTATCCCGAGCGGGCCCTGTCAGCCCCCGAGATGTCCGCCGCCAAGCAGCTTCTCAGCCGGATGCTCGACAAGCACGAGCCTTACCCTGCCCTGGTCATCGATCGCTGGTGGTATGTGGTCGACGCCAACCGCGCGGCCAAGACGCTGTTCGCTGAGCTGGCGTCGCTCGATCAACCAGTCGATGCAGTGCGCACGCTGCTTGGACCTGGGCCTTACCGAACGCTCATCGACAACTACGCCGAGGTCGCCTGGGCGACAGTCGCGCGAATGCGCCGTGAGGTCGTCGCAGCTGGACAAGACGAACGGCTGCGCAGCCGCTTGGCACTCGCCGAAGAGCTGATCGCCGACGTGCCGAGACCGCTACTAGAGGCGATTGACAGCCCGGTGATTGCCACCCGTATTCGCATGGGCAACCAGGTCATTCGCACAGTTTCGGCGATCGCCAGCTTCGGTGCTGCTCACGAGGTCACCCTCAACGAGCTGCGCATCGAGCTCGTCTACCCAGCCGACCTAGTGGCCGAGGACTTCTTCCGACAGCTCGCAGACAGTCGCCTCAACGCACACTGAAATGACGCTTCGGCAAAAGTAACGCGACGCCGGCCTTTTCGGGGCGCACCAGCAAGGTATGGTCGCCACGCCTGATAGGTACCGTAACGCGGTAGGGCGCTGCGGCGGTCGCGACCACTTGGCCATCGAGCACGAACTGCAGCCGTTGGTCGGCTCGGGCGCCGCTCCATTCGGCCGCGAGTGAAACACCTTGTTCACCAGCTGCGCGCTGGCGAGACAGAAGCACCACGCTGTCGGCGCGAGGCTCATTGATCCTGATCTGCGAGGCATCCTGAATGCTTGGCTCGCCACAACCTGGTACCGAGCAGCCATTGGTGACCCAGGGCATCGCGCCCGGGTGCTCCGTAGGCCTCACCCCGCAGCCAACCCGCGAAGACATCGGGCAGCAACACCGCTGTGCGTCCCGCGCCGGAGCGACCATCGCTTGCCGTCACACAACGCGGCGGCTGGCCACGGAGCTTGCGATGCAGCGAGCAGCTCGCACCATGACGATGGGAAGTGGTGCCCATGACCCGTCGCATGACCGTATCTGGACAAGCCGCTGTGGCGGGGCGACCCGACAAGGGACAGACTGCGACCTGTGCCAGCATCCCCTTGGGCCAGAGCGGCCGACGCTCCGGAGTGTCGCGCATGGCCTCTCGCATGATATCGGCAAAAACCGCGCCCGCGCCCGACCCGCCTGTGAGCTTTCGGGTTGCCTCACCGCTGGCATTGCCCACCCAAACCGCCACGGTCAGCTCACGGGTGTAGCCGACGGTCCAACTGTCGCGGTAACCCGAGCTGGTGCCGGTCTTGACTGCGACGGGAAAGCCCAAGTCGAACGGCCCCTGTCCGCCCAAGCCGCGCACCCGCGCCATGGGGTCGGAGAGCGCATCGCTGATGGCCGCTGCCACTTCGGGCTCGATGTGCTGTGTCCCGCTGCGCGGAGCGCCGAGCTCGGCCTTGGCCACCACGGCACGCAGAGGTACACGCTCGCCGCCACGGGCCAAGCTCGAGTAGGCTTCGGCAAGCTCCCAGAGGCTCACTTCACCACTTCCGAGCACCAGCGACAGGCCGTAATAGGAGGCGTCGCGGTCGAGGCTGCGCATTCCGAGATCGCGCAGCAGGCTCAGTAGCGCGCCATCAGGCAGCTTGGCCGCGAGTCGCACCGCTGGCACGTTGAGGCTACCGGCAAGCGCCTCTCGCGCGCTTATCGGCCCGTGGAAGATGCGGTCGAAGTTGACCGGTGTGTACACACCTCCAAGCTCGTTGAACTTGGTCGGCACGTCGGCGAGCATGTGGGCAGGCTCGAGGCCGCTGGCGAAGGCGATCGCATAAGCGAAAGGCTTGAGCGTGGAGCCAGGCTGTCGCTTCGCGCGAACCATGTCGACTTGGCCATTGATGAGCGGGTCGTCAAAGTCGACGCTGCCTGCGTAGGCAAGCACTTCGCCGCTATCGTTGTCGACGACCAGCGCAGCGACATTGTGGGCCCCAGCTTCCCGCAAACGGCTGCGGTGAGAAGTGAGCAAGCCCTCGAGCTGGTGTTGCAGTTTCAGATCGAGCGTGGTCTGCACGGTCTTGCCTGAGAGCTGTCTGCTAGCGCGCAAGGATTCGACGAAATGGGGCGCTTCGAAGCTCGGCCGAATGGGGCGCAAGACCAAGGGTTCAGCCAGTGCGCGATCGAGCGCGGCCTGAGCGATGATTCCCTCGTCGTGCAGGACCCGCAGCAGCTTGTGCTGACGCGAGCGGCCACGCTCTGGATGACGATACGGATCGAGCGCCGAGGGAGCGCGCGGCAGCACCGCTAGCAGCGCTGCCTGGGCCCAGCTGAGCTGATGGGGGAGGACGTCAAAGTAGGTGCGCGCGGCTGCGACCGGTCCGGCCAAACCGCGACCGTAGCTGAGCCTGTTGATGTAGGCCTCGAGGATTTCGCGCTTCGTGAGCTGCTCTTCGAGGTTGCTCGCCCGCGCTGCTTCGCGCAGCTTTACTGAAATGGTGCGGGGCCCGCCGAGGCGCCCAGAGGCGTCGAGCAGCTTGACGAGCTGTTGGCTGATGGTGCTCGCCCCCGAGACGATACGCAGATGGGCGATGTTCTGCCCTGCCGCCCGCAAGATGGCGCGCAGATCGACTCCGCTGTGCTCGAAAAAGCGCGCATCCTCACTCAGCAGCGTGGCGAGCACCAAGCGCTCACCCATCTGAGGAAGCGTGATGGTCGAGCCGCGCAGGCCCAGCGACGAGGGCAGATCGCGCAGCAGTCGTCCGCGCCTGTCGACGACGCGCTGACTCTGATGCCACGGCTGGCCCAATAGCGACGAGGGCTCGCCAACGTTATGCCGGTAGGTACGCCA
This sequence comes from uncultured Polyangiaceae bacterium, assembly GCA_964599485.1. Taxonomy (GTDB): domain Bacteria; phylum Myxococcota_A; class Polyangia; order Polyangiales; family Polyangiaceae; genus JAPYTK01. The sequence goes on along the minus strand of CAZRGL010000117.1, from coordinate 5,514 downwards.
ACCAATGGCAGCGATGAGCGCCGCAGCTGCCAGCAGAACCACCGCGAGCCGCCGCCTGCGCCCGTGCGATGTCGAATCGGCACGCTGGCGCGAGCGCGGAGGCCGGGGGCGGCGAGCCCACTGCAGCAGTCGGCTCATCACAGGATCGTAACCGGTGAAGTGCTGGAGTAGGACAGGCTGTCTGGCTGGTACATCAGCTCGGCAGTTGCAGCGGGCAAGGTGAATGAGCCCGGCGTCGTGGCGCGCACCAGATAGCTGGCAACGATCTCGCGACTCGAAGCCTGGTCGAAGTAGATCTGAACGCGATCGTCATGAAGCTCGAAATGACTGGCGCGGGTACTGCCCCAGCGCAACAACGACGCCAGTGGGTGATCTTTCTGGATGTCTGCAACAGTGGCGACTGTGGCCAAGTCGGGCTGGATGGGCTCGAAACCGGCAGGCAAACGATCGGTGAGCGCCAGATAGCGCCGCTTGGTGTAGGGCACCGACTCCATGCGCACCAGCAGCGCCACGCGCACGACCTGCCCAGCCTTGACTTGGGACAAGTCGATCACCCGACCTTGGGCATCGCTGAAGATGCGATAGATCTCCGGCCCGTTGTCGGAGCTGGTGGCAAGCAACTGCTTGGGCGTGTTGGAAGCGCTCGTGCTCTGCGCGGCGCTGGCTACGGCAGCTGGCCGCTTATAAGCAGCGCTCACCATAAAGCCAACGCTGACCCCCTTGGGCCCGCTCATGTGCAGCGTAGCCTTCTTGCCGATCAACTGGTTCAGGGGCACGCGGAAGGTCGCTCCGGCACCCTTTCTGGTGATCGCGGTCAAGGGCGTGTCGCCGAGCGAGACCGCAATGGCCGCGCCCTTTTCGGGCAAGCGTTTGAGATGCTCGGCTGTGGCCAGCAGCGAATAAGCCGTCCCTTGTGTGGTGTAGCCACCGACTTCGTTGACCAGGCCGCTGACGAGCAGGGGGAGCAGCTTGGATCGGGGCCGCAAGCGACCGAGCGCGATGGCCAACTGGGCACGGTTGCGGGTGGTGGACGCGAAGGTGCGCCAGGCGATGCTGTCGTCGAATGGCTCGCGCAAGCGGCCCTTGTGGTCGACAGTGCCGATCAACTCGCCGAGCAAGGTGCTGACGCGGTCGGCTTGCCCGTCGAGTTGGCTCAGTGCCAACGCCAGACTCGCCTTCGCAAATACCGTTGCGTCCTTGCGCAGATCGAACAGCGCGTCGGCGGCGCTCGGCGGCAGCTTGCCCAGCTCGGCGAGGCTCTGCGCGATGGCCAGACGTGACGTGACCGGTACCGAAGCATCGAGCAAGTGCTCCGTCAGGAAGGAGGCCATCCCCTCGAGCAGCCGCGGCACCTCTTCGACACCGGCCTGCTTTGCTGCGATCACAGCCCGTATCGCATAAGCGGTGCCGTACACATTGGGCTCGCTGCCGCCGGGCCAGTAGGCCAGCCCACCACTACTGGTACGCATGGTCGCCAAACGCTTCACGCCCGCCAGGATCCGTGCGTTGAAGAACGCCTTGCCGTAGCGCTCGATGCCAATCCGCGAAAGGATGGATCGGGCCGCGATGAGCGGAAGGGTGCTCGAGGTCGTTTGCTCGACACAGCCGTGGGGATAGTCGAGCAGATACTCGAGTCGCGCGCCGAGCTCAGGCCAGAGGTGCTCACCGACTTTGACCAGCAGAACCCCATCTTTGGGCGCCACCGTGTCGGCAGCGATGCGCAAAGCCACGCGCTTGCTGCCCTCGAAGGCCCCGGCCAGCTTTGGTTTGACGGCAATACCTGGCAGCTCGATGCGCAAAGGTGCTTGCACCCGGTCGAGCACCTGCGCACTGCGATCGGACACCTCCATGATGAAGGTGGACAAACCTTCACGCTGCGGTTTCATGGTCACTGTGACGCGCGCTCTACCTTGCGCAGCGACTTTCACGGGGCGTTCGTTGCCCGCGATCTTCACCAATCCCTCAAAGGGCTTGGCTTGGTTGTTATGGATCATCACGCCGGCCTCGAAACGGTCTCCCACTTTGGCAAAGCGAGGCATGATCGGCTTCAATAGCAGCGCCTTGCTCACCCGGAAGCTCGCCTCTTGCGCACCGCCGCGGCCTTTGGCGTCTACCGCCACGGCCATGATGCGGAAGGTGGTGAGGTTGTCGGGCAGCTTGAAGCGAACGGTTGCCTCTCCTTTGGCATTGGTGCGCAAGCTGGGCTCGAACAACGCCGTCTTTACGAAGTTGCTTCGGGTCCGCGGCGCCGAGCCCAATGCTTCACCGCCGCCGTCGCCCGATACGTGACTGCGCTCGAAGAGCTCGGCAAGCCCGGAGCGGGTATCGCGCAGCGAAAACGACAGTGGCAGCGCTGGATACAGCGACCCTACCGGATCGACCGCACGGTGACCGGTGAGCCGCAGTACCCCTTCATCGACGACGGCGAGGACGACCTCCGCGCCCGGCTTGGGCTTGCCGTTTTCACTCACTTTCAGGTTGATCGTGGCTGGCGCCCCCGGCTCGTATACGGGCTTGTCGCTAGCGGCTGCCACGGACAAGCGTGCGGCCTGCATCGCCACGGGCAAGGTGAGCGCGCCAATTCGATACGCGGCGCGGGCTTCACCTTTTGCGCCAATGGGAAGCAGAGTAATCGTCGCGTGGACTTGGGGCGCGAGGGAAGCGTCGATCGGCAAGTCGAACACCGCTGCGGCCCCCTTTACCCGTTTGGTTTGATGACTGCGCAGAGCGCCGGCCTCGACGGCGAGGATCGCTGTGGCCTGCGCGAAGGGGCTGCGCACCAACAGCTTCGCTGTGTCGCCTGGCTTGTAACGGGCCTTGTCGGAAATCAACTCGACGACGTTGCCCTTGCTGGGAACATGGGAGCTGGTCGAATCACCATCACGCCAAGCGTAGAAGCCGGCCCGGCCGCCGGTCTGTCTGCCCATGGTCGAGGTCACCACGTAGCTGCCGCCACGGGGAACCCTCAGCGTGCAGCTGACCGGTTGCAGCTTGCTCTTGGCGACGCATTGGCCCGCCAGGCTGCGCACCATACGCCATTCGCTACGCAAAGCGCCGCCGGGGCCACGCTCTAGCTGACGGCGCCAGGTCACCCGTTCCAGCTTCGCCCCTACCTGCACCGCTGATACGGCCCGGCCTTGATGATCGATGACGCCCAGGCCCACCTCGATCTTGCTACCCGTCTCGACCCAGCCACGTGGAGCACGCAGGCCGACGTAGTGCTTGGCCGGATGTGCGACGATGCTGCTGCGGCCAGCCTGGTGGCGGTGGGTGCTGTCGCTCAGATCTGCCTCCAGCACGATTCGCTGGGGGGCGCGGGTGCCGCTGAGCGGCAAGGCTTGATCCAAAACCAGCTGCCCGAGCTTGTCGAGCACCCCGTCTCCGGTACGCGACCACCGCTGCTGGGGCGCCTCATCCATGAAGTCCCCCGCTTCGTCGTGAAAACTGAGCCCGGCGTCGACCATTCCGCTCGCCGGCAAGCTCGCCCGCTCGCGCCGCAGCGACCAACGCACCGGAGCGCCATCCATGTTGGCGCCAAACGAATAGCGACCATGAACTGAGGCTTTCAAGCGCGTGCGGGCGCCGCTGCCAGCGAGCTCGGTGTCGACATCCACCAAGAACCGCGGCGTCCGAAATGCAGCCACGCGCACCCTGGCTTCGGCTAGCGGCAGATCGGTCTGGGCCGAATCCTCGAGCTTGATGCGATAGAGACCAAGCTTGGCATCGGTGGGGATCACGCAGCGACTGGCAAGACCTCCGAGATCGCTGGTGCGCCCGTCGTCGCTGCAGACCGCTTTGCCAGCAGGATCGATCAGCCGCAAGCGCATTGCGCTGCCTTGCAACGCCGCCAACTCGCCCGAGCTCG
>CAZRGL010000117.1:0-1639 GCA_964599485.1 uncultured Polyangiaceae bacterium | reverse complement strand
GCTTTGATCCCGACGGTCGCACCGGGACGGTAGATCCCGCGATCGCTCATCACGAAGGCGCGCCGATCCCAGCGCGTGTCGATGCGACCGCTCAGATCGGGAAACAGCTCCTTGGCGCGAGTGCGAAGCGAGGCCAGCGGCAACAACACTTGCTCGTTCCCTTTGACGACCTTCAGCAGGCCGGCGCTTTCCTTGTCGCGATGGTCACCGGACAGGAGCGCAACTCCGCTGTTGTCGGTCGTGAGGGTCGCCGCCTTACTGCTGGCTTGCGAGATGAGCGATACGGTGGCAGCTGCGACCGGCGCTCCACTGCCGATGCGAGAGACGTACACCAAGGTGGCCGAAGGGCTGCTGTGGGCATGCACGGCCAGACTCTTCTTGTTGCCTGGGCGCAACAACGCAACAGGCGAGCGGGCCGCGGCCGACCCTGATTTGAAGGGCAGCTGCTCGGCGCCGAAGGCTTTCTTCTTGCTGACCAGCCTGGCTAGATAGCTGCCACCCGGCTGGAGCTGCTTACGCAGATCGACCTTGGTGTCGACCAGCTTGTCGCGCTTCGCCTTGATGGCAATGGTCAGCCTCGCGCTGGGCTCCTGCTCGTCGGGGCGGCGCGCTTCGCGTTGACGCAGAGCTTTGCGAAACGCAGCCACGTCGCCATCGTCGACCCGCCACAGTTGCAGCTCGGCGGCCGATACATTGCGGCTGGTGATGACGAAGTTCTTCGTGCTCTTTTCGTCGAGCCATAGCAATCCTTCAGGCATGGCCACGCTCGCGCCGAGCGGCATGGTGCGCACTTCGTAGCGCACCGGTTTTCGCAAGCGGTTGCCGAACCTGTCCCGCAGACCAGCGACGAGCAGGCGATAGCGTGTCGATGGCTGGAAGGCGCCGCGCAGCACCAGCCGCCCTTCGTCCCAACCCTCTGCGCTGACCATCAAATTGCGCACTCGGGGCCTGAGCTGCACATGCGCAGCGATGTTCTTGCGCCGCAGCATGTTGTTGAAGATCAGATGCACTTCGTTCTGGGTGGTCCTCAGCACACCGTCGCGCAGCGTGCAGATCTCTTGCGAGCGGCTGTACCAATTGCACTTCACGTCGGTATGAACGAGCGCCTCGGCCACCTCCAAGGTGGCCTGCTTGCCCTGACGGTCCGGTCCGTTTTTGGCGTCGGCAGCGCGCAACACCAGCGATTCACCATGCTTGAGGGCGCGCCGCGGGCGTACCAACACCACCTTGCGGCGGTCGACCTTGATCCCGTCGAAGTAGTTGGTGGGGGGATGGGCGAGAAACACGTCCACCGGCTTGTCGGCCGCGCCGAGAAGCTTGATCAATACTCGGGCATGCGCCAGCCCAATGGGCTGGTCGTAAAGCACCGCGAGTCGCCCGCGCGCACCTATCGACCCTCCGTCGGGCAACACGGTAACCACCCGGTGGTCGCCGGTCACGGGCACGTAGCCCAGCAACTTGTTGGCCACCACCGCGCCGGTCGTGGAGCGCAAGCGCGCCGACCAGCTCTCGTCAAACAGCTGGCCTTGCAGGCCAGCGAGATTGCGCAGCTTGAGCGTGTAAGTCCCGGCTGGGTCGAGGTAGTTCTTGGCGGTGAAAGACAGGGTGCTGGTGCCGAGCCAAACCGCCGATCCTTCGA
>CAZRGL010000116.1:11023-22084 GCA_964599485.1 uncultured Polyangiaceae bacterium | reverse complement strand
CGACGGGGCCCCACCCCAAAATCGCTTCGCGGCGGACGGGCTAGCTTCGGCCCAAGAGGCGCTACGGACTCGCGCGCCCGGTTCTCTCGGGGTTTGTGGTTGCGGTTGCCACAATGAGGGCAGCCTTGACAGCAGTTTAGTGGTGGTAGCGCAGGTTCAGGCCAGGGGCGACACCAGCTACGAAGCTGCCCATCAGGGTTTCGTCGGGGTAGGTGCCGATGCCGTCAGCACCGGCTGCCAGCTCAATGCTGTTGTCCCACTTGGGATGAGCGCCTGGACTGCAGCGCTGACTTCGAAATGTTCCGCGAAGCGGTAGCCAACACGCACCGTGGGGTCGAGATAGACGTAGGTCGCCGCAGGAAAATCGGCGAGCGGATAGGTCTCGCTGGTGACGCCACCTTGTTGGGCCGTAAATGAGCCGCTGCGCTCGTCGCGAAGATTGCCCACCAGCACTCCAGCGCCGAGTCGCAGCTGTATGGGAAAGGTCTCGCCGAAGTGGTAGCCGACGGTCAGACCGGCCAAAAAACCACTCAAGCGAAGCTCCTCATCGAGGCTACCGTTCGATGCTGCGCTGAAACCGTTGGGCTTCAGCGTTGCGTTGCGCTGGCTGACCCCCTGCCAGGCGGCGAGGTAGCCAGCTTCGAGGCCGAAACCCAGCCCCGAGCCGAGCTCGTAGCCGCCGTGGACCAACGCCATGCCCCCAAGGCCGAGGTCGGCGGAGCAGCCGTCGCCGCAGCCATCAGCAACATCGCCGCCAAGGGTCGGGATCAGCAATACCGAGGCGGTTGCTTCCACCGTCCATTTTGATGGCTTGCGCCAACGAGGCGCGTCCTCGTCGCGCTCGAGCTGCAGGCTGAGCACTTCGCGTTGGCCCTTTTTCAAGGTCACATCGCGGGTCTGCGACAGAAACCCCTCGGACTTGACCTCCACCTTGTGGGGCCCTGTTTTCAGCCGCCCCAGCCAGACACCGTTGCCTACGTTGACCGAGTTGATCCAGACGCTGGCACCAGGTGGCGTGGGATTGACCCGCAGTGAGGCCTCGAGTGAGACGGCCAGCAATGCGAGCGTCGTCGTCTTTTGTGACGCCACCACGGCCGCCGCTGGCTGTGAGCCGGCCTTGCCCTTGCCTCGCAGAACCACCACATGGCTGCCTACTGAGAGGGTGCCTTGCCAGGGGGTTTTGCCTACGGTGACGTTGTCGACCACCACTTCGACGATGCGGCCAGTCTGCTCGGTCACTTTCAACTGGCCCGAATCGGTGAGTCGCTCGAGCTTAGCGTTGACCAAAGCGAGCTGGCCGCCCGCTACGTCGATGCGCGTCTCGAAGGGCTGGAAGCCCGTCTTGAAAACCCGCACCACATGGTTGCCGGAGGGAACCCGGATCGGTTTGACCGGCGGATATTCGCCGCGGCTCTCACCACTGACCACGATGGAAGCGCCGGGCTCCGCACCGCTGATGTCGATGGTGCCGACGAGGCTGCGTAGCTCGGCGATTTGCCGTTGTGCTTTTTGCCGCTCGCTGGCGCGGACTTTGAAGTCGCGCAACAAAGTCTCGAACATGTCGAGCGCTTCGTCGTAGCGCTGCAAGCGACGCAGCGCGATGGCTGCGTTGTTGGTCGCCACGCGCGTTGCGTAGAACTTGCGCGACAACTTGAACTCCGCCAGCGCGGGGGCCCAGGCTTGTTCGCCCAACAGCCGCAAGCCCTTCAGGAAGTGCTTCTTGGCTTTGGCCTTGTCGGCGGCCGTCGCTTCAGGGGGCTCGTCCAGTGCCGGCGCGCTCGTGCCGGTGGGCACTACTGCGCTGGGGGTAGGGGGGGGTGTTGCAGCAGTAGGGGGAGGCGCTGATACCGCTGGCTGCGCGGACGCTAAGCCGCTGACGAGCAGCAGCAGCAACACTACGATCGCTGCAAGCCAGACGACGCACTTGTCCGAGCCTGGTTTCATCCGCTTACGCTACCTCGAACGACCTCTTACTTGAACTCGTCCACGCCAGTCTTGATGTCTTTTAGCGTCGTGGCGGGTCGTGGTGTTGTTGGTGTGCTCGTCGCGCCGCTGTTGGCCGCGCCCCCGACTTGACCGGGCTTGGGTCGGGTCAGCGTGATCTTCTTGCCGGCCTTGACCTCGATCTTCGGCGGAAGCGCGCCCGCCTCCGTGACGACGACATCCGCAGTCGTCTCGCCGTTCTTGGTCACGGTGACACGAAAGACGCTGCCAGGAATTCCATTGATTTCGAGGATGCCGCCTTTGATTTTGACCTCTTTGCCCTCGACGGCGACCTTGGCGTCGTCAGGGATGATGACGACATGCACACGCTTCGGTTTGACGGCTGCGGTTGCGGTCGTTTTCGCCGTGGTGGTGGGTGCGGCGGTCGGTGGTGCAGCGGCCTGGGTTGGTTGCGGCGGCGCAGGTTTTGGCGTTGAGCCTGGCCCCAGCATGTAGGCTCCGCCGCCCACCGCAGCCAAGAGCACGACGGCAGCGGCTGCGAGCGGTAGCTTCGACTTCTCAGCCTGAGCCGGCTGCGGCTGAGGTTGGACTAGCGGGCCTGTCGTGGTGGCTTGGTCCGCTGCGGTGGCTGCTGCCACCGACGCGCTATCGGCCGACACAGACGCGCTAGTTGATAACGAGGCGGCCGTCGAAGGGGGGCCGAACTCAACCATCTTGGGGGCCTGTTGGTCGCGCTGACTCTCGTCGAGCGACACCAGCATGTCCTCGTGGATCCCCCAGCCATGGGGCAGCGTGCTACGCACCGCTTCAAACAGCTCGTTGGCGGTCTGGAAACGCTGTGCTGGGTCTTTCAACAGGCAACGGTGCACGATCTCAGCGATTTCGGGCTCAACCCAAGGCGCGAATTGCTGCACCGGGGGTGCAGGCTCGGTGCAGACCATCAGGATGAGATCGCCGAGCGCTGTGGCGTGGTGGTAGGGCGTGCGGCCAGCGAGCATCTGGTAGAGCACGGCCCCCAGAGAATAGACGTCGGTGCGGTGATCGATCTGCCGTTTGCCTCGTGCTTGCTCGGGAGAGACGTACAGAGGAGAGCCCAACAGGTTGCCCGTCTTGGTCAGATCCATGCCGTCGGACTTGTTGGCTTGCTCCATCTTCACTTTGGCAATGCCGAAATCGAGCAACTTGACCACGACTTCGCCCGCGTCACGTTTGGCCAGGAACAAGTTGTGGGGCTTGATGTCGCGGTGCACGACGCCTTGATCATGGGCCTTGTGCAAACCGAGGCAGGACTGAGCGGTCACACGCAGGGCGAGATCGGACGCTATCGGGCCTACGCGCTTGAGCAAGTGCTGCAGATCCTCGCCCTCCATGTACTCCATCGCCAGGAAGGGCAAACCGGTGTTGCGGTCCACCCCAGCGTCGAGCACCTGGGTGATGTACTGGGTGTCGATGGCCCCCGCGGCGCGCGCTTCTCGTTGAAAACGGCTAATGACCTGCGGATCCTTGGTCATCTCGACGGAGTTGATGACTTTCACAGCACAGCGACGTCCCGTCGTCGCATGCTCAGCCTCGAACACCGAACCCATGCCGCCTTTTCCGAGCAGGTCCTTGATAAGGTATTTGTCGTCGATGGTTTGGCCGATCACGAAGCCATCTCCACGGTAGTTGGCTCACTGTACGGGATAGCAGACCCTGTCGCAACGCAGGTCCTGTTAGCAGGGCCATGCCCACGTCCTCTCAGTGGGTCTAGAGGACCGCGGGCGGCTGGTGGGAGCATCACTGGGGCGTCGGATTGAGTAGCACCGCCAGTCGCTCCAGGAAAGGCAGCTGGTCCGGGTGAATGATTTCAACAGCTTGAGAGACAGGCATAAAGGCCGCTCCGTCGACCTCCCAGCTTGCACAACGCGCTGTTGCGTTGGCGGGCGCTGGGCCCGCAAACGCGTGGACGATCTTGCGGCTCTTGCGGTACTTGATGGTGCCGATGTCGGTGAGCTGGCCGGCCTCGATGCCGGTTTCTTCACGTGTCTCGCGGCGGGCGGCTTGTAGCGCGGACTCCCCCTCTTCCGGATACCCTTTGGGGATCCCCCACGGCGTGTGGCGATTGTAGGCGCCGGATGGGTGCACGAGCAGCACCTCCACGGTGCCGCTGGCGACACGATAGAGCACCGTTCCGGCGGAAAGCTTGCGCGCCATGACTCACCATAGAATGTGGCGCCTGAATACGCCTAGCGGAAGCACAATCGAAGCACAGCGCGAGCCGACTTGCCGAAGAAGCCGCAACAAACGAGTACGCTCGGTGGGTTTGAGCTAGCCTGGCAAGTAGTATGGCGCGCGACCCAGAAATGCTCACCATCGGGCCGTTCGAGGTCGTGGGTCGCTGTCGGAGCGCCACGATGCCTCCGCCTGGTGCGATTCCGTCGCGAGGTTACGTCGGCCGAAAAGATGTTGATGGTGAGGCCAAGCTCTTCGTGCTCCACGTCATCGAGCTGCAAGCGGAGCGGCGCAACAAGGCCAAAGAGCAGCTGAGTCGTTATTGGCAGCTGCTTCATCCCGCCTTGCCGCGCTTGGTGGAGTTCTGCGAGCATGAGGACGGTCTCGTTGCCGTCTTCGAGCCGGTCGACGGCGTGACCCTCGCTCGACTCAAAGGCTATCTCGAGCGCGACCGCGAGCAGCTGCCCGACGCGGCGATCTGGTACTTGGGTCATCAGGTCATGGGGGCGCTTGCGCGGGCACATTTGGCCCGTGACGCAAGGGGCCAAATGTCGCCGATCGTGCACGGCACGCTCTCCGCGCGTGATGTTCTGGTCAGTTGGGGTGGCGAAGTGCGGCTGATGGGCGTCTGCCCCGTGCTCACCGAGCTCGAGTACAACGTCGAGGACGAAGAATCTGACGAGCTACAACCGGCGCGCGCTTGGCTGGCGCCGGAGCTGCGACGGGGATGGCCAGCCAGTCCTCGCTCGGACGTGTATGCGGCAGCGCTGCTTTTGAGATCGCTACTTACCTGTCAACCGCCGCCTACTCCGGGTGCGGTCATCGAGCCGCTGGCGACGCTGCGGCCTGATGTTCCGGCAGAGGTAGCTGCTGCACTCGACGTGGCTCTCGAAGCCAACGCCAAGCAGCGCACGACGAGCTGCGCCGAGATCGAGCAACGTCTGGCCGGCTTGGTGAAGGCGACCGAAGGACAACGAGCGCTACGCGAAACCATGGAGCTGTTCGAAGCGCTCTGGGGTCTCTATAGCGTGGCGACGCCAGACAAGTGGCCAGAGGACGCGCCCAGTCTTGCATCTGATCAACTGGCGGCATTCGTGCCAGCTCCACCGTCTGCCCCCGCGGAAGATTCGACTGCTCCGGGCGACTCGGTGGCCCCAGCAGAAGACTCGATGGCGCCAGCAGAAGATTCGGGCTCTTCGCCCCTGCCGTCTTCCACCTCGGCGCCCACGGAGAAGCGACCGGAGCTGTCCACCCCCAAGGATGTGGACGCATTTGAGGCCACGATGCTCCGACCAACGCCGGTCGTGCCAACGGCTCCGCCGCGTCCGGCCCCAAAGCGTGCGGCGCCGCCCCGTCCTGCAGGCCTGCCTCGGATCCCGCCGCGTCGTCCAGAGGCTCCAGCAGCCGCGCCGGGGCCAAAAAGTGAACCACCGCTCGCCAACACCGCCATCTCCGAACCGGCTCCCAGCGAATTGCAGCACGCCGTGTCCCGTCCCAGGCGCGAGGGCGACTTCGAGAGCACGGTGATCATGGAGGTGCCGACCACGCCCGACGAGGCGCTTGCCGAGCCTGCCAGCAAGGATGCAGTGCAGGAGCAGGATGATGATGATGACGACGCGCTCGGCGGCGGTACGATGGTCATGCAATCGCCACTTTCAGATGCGCCGCCACCCTCGGACGGGGATCCGGCGCCAACTGGTGGCGATCAGGGTCGGGGCTTGGCAGCCACAGCTGTTTCACCCAGCCCGAAAGAGGCGTCGGGGCACAGCGAGCCGGTCATCGAGATCGGGATTGAAGATGCACCCAGCGTCGAAGAGTTGGTCGCCGAGACACTCAATCGCCAATCAGAACCCCATCCCCAACCCCAGCATTCCCAACTCCAGACTCCCGAGCCCCAGCATCCCGAGCCCCAGCATCCCGAGCCCCAGCACCAGGGGCAGTCAGCGCCGTTGCCGGATGGTCCGATGCGGACCCCTTCGCAGCCTCATTCCCCTGACCCGGCCCAGGGCCCGACCCCGGTGGCCGCTCCGGAGTTGGCCGGTGCTGCTGCTGCGCAACATGTGCCATCGCCACAACCGCCCAAGCGACGGGGTTGGCTTGGCTACGGCCTAGGCCTGTTGCTCGTGGTCGCCGTGGGCGCAGCAGGAATCTGGTGGTGGCTCGAGCGAGAACGGACGGGCTCGGTCAGAACAGGTCCAACTAGCGAAGCGTCCACGGCCCCCGCGACCAGCACGCCAGCTGCCGATAGCGCCCCAGCGCCGGTCGCTGGATCGAGCGCGAGTGAGCGTTCTCAGGCTACGACGGCGTCAGCAACCCAGTCAGCGACCCAGTCAGCAACCCAGTCAGCGACCGAATCGGCAACCGAGTCAGTGACCGAGTCAGTGACCGAGTCAGTGACCGAGTCAGTGACCGAGTCAGCGACCGAGTCAGCGACCGAGTCAGCGACCGAGTCAGCAACCGAGTCCGATGCTAGCTCACCTTCCAGCGGTGGTGATGGCAGCGATCTGCTGACCTATCAGTCCTATCTCGTGGTCAAGTCGTCGGTGAAAGCAGGCGTTTACGTACACGGAAAACACGTCGGCTCGACCAACGCCAAGAACGTCGCGCGCTGCCGCTGGCGCAACATTCGCTTGGGTGTCGCGCCTGGACCTCGTTGGATCAGCAAGCCGATCATCATGGACATTCCTTGTCAGAAGATCGTGACGGTCGAGCTCGAGCCTGAGCCAGGCAAGGCCCCCTAGCTCGGCCCCGACGAGCGGCTGTATTCCGCCGAAATGGCGTGACCGCAAAGAGAGCGATTGCAACGCCGCCTCACTGTGCCTACCGTCCCGGGTTGCCAACGGCAGGGAACAGAGGATTGAGGCATGACGACGAGCTCAGAAACGACGAGAACATTGATTGACGAGAGCTATGCAATCGAGCTGGGGCGCTCGCTGCACGTAGGCGTGGTCGGACTCGGCCAGTGCGGTGGCAACATTGCAGAAGCGTTTGCGGCAAAGCGTTATCCCGCTTTTGTCGTCAACACATCCAAGACGGATTTGGCCAGCCTGAAGGGCGTCGCCGCCGAGGACAAAATCGCCGTCGGAGGCGATGGCTACTACGGCGCAGGTGGCTCGCTTTCGCTCGGTGGCGATGCGTTGCGCGCCGGGGCCGAGCAAATCGAGGAGCGGGCGCTGCACTTGTTTGACGATGTGGAGCTGGTAATCGCCGTCGGTGGTCTCGGCGGCGGAACGGGCGGCAATCTCGCTGAGCTCGTCAACATGTTGTCGGGTCAGGAGTTTCCTGTTGTGGCCCTGGGCGTATTGCCCAGCGCGACGGAGGGCCACCGCGTCAAGACCAACGCGCTGTGGGGCCTCAACGAGCTGGTGGACTCGGATATCGAAGCGCTCATCTTGGTGGACAACAACAAGTTGTACGCAACGCATGGCGGCGAGGGTGTCTCGTCCTTCATGGCCACCTGCAATGGCGCGGTGGTTGACGCCATCGACCGGCTCAACACGCTCTCTAGCGCGGCAGGGATGACCTCGATTCGCACCTTCGACCCCCACGATCTACGGCAAGTGGTTCGTTTTGGTGGAGTTACGGTGTTCGGCAGTCGCGAGGTCGAGGGGCCCATCAACCGCGATTCGTTGCTGCAAGCGTTTATTGAAGTGCTCAACAGCAACGAGCTGTTGGCCACCGGCTTCGAGCACGAGGACGCGGTCGTGGTGGGATCGATCATCACCGCCCCGAGTCAGGTGCTTGCCGCCACGCCAGCTTCCGCGTTCGACGACTACTTCCGCGAAGTGCGCTTGGTGACCAGCGGGGCAATGCACCGCTCGGGTATCTACGTTGGTGGAGATGAACCCTCTCGCTTGTACGTGGTGGCTTCGGGGCTGCCACTGCCAACGCGCTCGCGCGACCTGTTGTCAGAGGCCACCGCCGAGTCCAACCAGTTCGGTGAGAAGAAGCAGAGCGCGCGGGCCAAGCTCACCAAGCTCGATCTCTCATTGCTCGGAGTGGGCGAGGCCGACACGGGAAGTCAACGAGGCGCGAGCCCTCCCCCGACGGACGATGTCGCCATGGATGAGTCACCAACGCCACCTGCAGCTGCCGCCGCCGTGGCCCCCGCGCCTGCGCCGGCCCCGGATCCCGACTCCTTCGAGGTCGACGGCGACGGCGATTGATCGTCGCCACGCCACTTCGACAAGTGACATGTAACTGGTGCCGGCACCAGTCGCTGGCGTGACATGTGCTGTGATAACAAGCAGTTTGCACTGCATGTTTGTCCTGTAACATATGATATGTGACGGGTACCGGTACCAGCTGGGCCTCCGGCTGGGAGCCTACTTGCTGACAATATGGTAAATTGCGGCCATGCGCTGGTTGGCTTTCGCTGGGTCGATAGGATTGGTTTGCGTTTTGTGCGCTTGCGGTAGTGAGACCACCGTAGCGCCGACCGGGACGAACTCGACTGCCGGCAGCGGTGGTCAGGGGCAAGGGGCGGGGGGATCTTCTACGACGACGAGCTCATCAGCTGGGGGCACGATCTCCGCCGGTGGTTCGGGTGGAGTAGGGGCGAGCGGGGGCCAAGGTGGCGACGGAGGTCAAGGTGGCGGCAAGCTCACCGTCGATAAGTGCTTCGCTGATGCCTTCGTCAACCCGCCTGCGAAGGGGCCCGACTACGATCAGTTCGGCGTGGTGGTCGGCTCGCACTGCCTCGGCACCAATCATCAAAATATCGTCGGCGTGGAGCGTGTCGTTTTTCTCGGCGATTCGGTGACCGTTGGAACGCCGCCGACCTTGTCCTTCGATTTCTATCGAGCAAAGCTTGCCGATGCCCTAGCGAACAAGTTCGGGCTCCAGAAACCGAACCTCTTATGGAAGAGCGTCGACATCTTCAACGGTAAGGCCATCGTCAAGGAGTCGGGGGACTTTGCCAGTTGTGCTCGTTGGGGCGCGCGGACCGACGACCTGGCGCCTGAGCAACTCCCCGACTGCTTCGACGCCGGAAAGCTCGGCAAACGCACGCTGGTCATCATGACCATGGGGGGCAACGACATCGCCAAGCTCACCCAGAACGCGATCGACGGCCAGACCGATCAACAACTTTGGGATCTGACCAAGGCCTTCGTACAGCTCAAGCTCGAAGCAGTGCAGTGGCTGCAAAAGCCGGGACGCTTCCCCAATGGGGTTTTCGTTGTGTTCGCCAACATGTTCGAGTTCACCGATGGCACAGGCGAAGTCGAATCTTGCGATGTTTCAGGGCTGGCTGGCTTCGACAAGCCTGTGCCGCACCCCGACAAGCTGGCCGACATGGTGATTTGGGCCAACGAGCAGTATTTGAAGATCGCGGCTGATACCGGCACCGATGCGGTCTTCATGCTCGAGGAGTTTTGCGGCCATGGTTTCAACGCCGACAACCCGCAGGCCCCCTGCTACCGAGGTCCGGGTCAGCAGACGTGGTTCGATTTGACCTGCATTCATCCCAATCCAAAGGGCCACAGCGTCATCACCGACATGTTCATGGCTGTCGTCAACGAATGAGCTCCCACCCCGCGCGCCTTCGCCCCTTAGGGGCGCGCGAGTCCGTAGCGCCCTTTGGGCCTGTCCGCCGCGCAGCGATTTTGGGGTGGGCCCCCGTCGCCGAAGGCGATGGGGCGGGGTCTTTTCAAAGACCCCGAGAAGAACCACGAGCTGGCCAATATGATGCGCTAGCGAAGGCCTCGCGCGCCTTCGCCCCTTAGGGGCGCGCGAGTCCGTAGCGCCCTTTGGGCCAATCACCGCTAGCTCTGCGGGAAGTCTCGCTGCAATTTGCTGCGTAGCGCCGTCAGCAGGCGGTGCTCGAGCTGCGTTGGGCGCATAGGCTGTTGGCCATCTCGAGCTGTGCCCGGCGGCAGGCAAGCAGGCCGAGGCAAAGGCTGCTGTTGTCGGCGGCGAGCAGTTGTTCGGCTTTGGCCATGGCATCGAGGGCCCGCGGTGTTGCGCCTGATTGTGCGAACAAGACGGCCAGCTCACTGAGCGCTCTGCCTTGCAGCCGCGCCGAACCGAGCTCGCTGGCGCGCAGCGCCGCTTGTTCGAGGTGCTCGCGGGCCTGCTGGGTCTCGCCGACCCGCAGTTGCAGCTGTCCGAGCAAGCCCAAGAGCTCGGTCTCGACGTGGCGGTTGCCCAGCTCGCGATGAAGCTGCAAAGCCTGTGCGAGATGGCGCTGGCCATGGTCCAGCAACTCGTGCTCGATGCAGAGCTTCGCGAGCCAGCTGAGCGATTCGGCTTCGTGTTGCCGGTTGCCCAGTTGTTGATGGATCGCGATCGCTTGCTCGAGCGCAGCGCGTCCATCCCGCTCCGCCCCGCGCAAAATACAAATACGCCCCAGCCCGTTCAGTGCCAAAGCGAGGCCTCGCTGGTCGCCAGCTTCACTGCATTGCGCCCGGGCATTGGCGAAGCATGCTTGGGCCCGACCCAGCTCTCCGAACTCCAAGTTGGCGTGTCCCATGGCCAAGAGCGCGAGACACTCGAGTGGTGGGTCAGCGCAATCACAAGCCAGGCTCAGCGCTGATTGCAGAATGTTGGCCGCGGTCGCGTAGTTTCCACAGCGCAGAAGCGCTTCACCTTGGGTGAGACGAGCCAGTACCAGCTCGCGTGGTGGGCAGCCCGGAATCGTCAGAACCGGCACGATGGCGGCGGCGGCCGTGGCGTGTTGACCGCGCAGGCTCAGCGATACGGCGACGGCTCGTGCTAGTGCCACCGCCAGGGATGCCTCCTGCTGGACGACGGCGCGATCCAGCGCCACCACGAGGTTGTAGATCTCGCGTTCCAAGCGCAGCCGTTGCATGAGGCCACCACGGCAACGGACCGTCTCGAGCAGCTTCTCGTCGCCCAATTGGGCGAAGTAGCGACCGTGGCGTCGGGTGGCCTCGACCGCCACTG
>CAZRGL010000116.1:0-11013 GCA_964599485.1 uncultured Polyangiaceae bacterium | reverse complement strand
GTTTCCCAATCGCTGATGGGGCCGTCAGTACCTTTGGTGCTGACCATCTCGCGTAGCCAATTCTGGCAAAACAAGCGAAGCAGTGGTGGAATCTCGTAGCGCTCCTCGCCGACCATCGGCTCGTCGCGCCCAAGCAGGCCTTGGCTCGCCAGGGTCGCCACCACTTGATAAGGGTTCGGCGCGTATGGCCAGGCGGCCAGATCCACCACCACCTCGACCGCCTCGAGCGTGAAGCTGCCCCGAAAAGCGCTGCATTGAATCAGCACCGATCGCTGCACGGCGTCGAGCTGATTCCAAGTCCAAGCAAGTGCTGCTCGCATGGTCTCTTCGGGGTCGATGATGGTCGTTCCTTTCGGGCTTCGCATCATCTCGGAGAGACCTTGTGCCATGGTTTCGAGCGGCACACGGTCGACGAAGTGGGCCACCAGCTCGATCGCTGCCGACATGCCGCCTAGTCGGGTGACGAGCCGCGCGATTTCGGGGGCCCGGTGATCGGCGCCGAGCAGCTTCCGGTCAACCGATACAGCCCGCGTCAGGAACAATGCGGCCGCGCTGTGCTGACGCAATTGGGAGATGTCGCTGATGGAGGCGATGGGAGAGTCCAGCGGGTGCACCCACGCTGTTTCCTCCTGTCCGATTCCTAGTGGCTCTTCGGCGGTGAGCACGAAACGAGCCTCGGGCGCAAGCTCGAGCCATCGAGGAATGGCTGTGGCCAAGTCGGTCCGTGCTGCGTCGACGTCATCGAGCAGAATGATGGCGGGCCCCAAGGCCCGAAGTGCGCGGCCGAGCTGCGGTATGGGGTCTGCGTCGAGCACCACGATGTCGAGCGCGGTGGCGATCTCGAGCCACCACCAAGGTGGGTTCTGAGCACTGCCCAGCCAAGCGTACCAAAGACTGGGACGGCTTGGCGATGCACCGCATTCGTCCAGAATCCGTCGGGCGAGGCGCGTCTTGCCGATGCCCCGCGGCCCCGCCAAGGTCAACAAGCGCACGGTCGCGGAGAGTTTCTGCGCTTGTGCGGCGACCTCGGCGGCCCTGCCGACGAAGCTTGCTCCGATGCCGCGTCGCTCGATTCGATGGGTACGAAGACCAAACGCGTCTTGGGGTACCAGAGTCGGCTTGTCCGTCTGCTGTCCTGCTGGTCGTTGAGCCTTGCGCCCCATGGTAGCGGCTGCTCGCGTGGCGGCTCCTCGGGCGGCGACCGTAATCGTCTCGCCAAGCACCTCTTGAAGCTCATCGACCATGACCTGGGCTGACTGAAAACGGCGCTTTGGATCGCGTTGCAAAGCGTGCGCGAACCAACCGTCGAAGCTCGTGGGCACATCGACGAGCGCTGACGGTACCGGTGGTTTGCCAGCAGCGATTTGGGCAAACAGCTTGCCAATGCCGCGAGACCGAAAGGGCTTTCGGCCGCACAAACACTCGAACGTGATGACCGCCATTGACCACAGATCGCTGCGGTGGTCTACGGCGCCGCTCGCGCGCGCTTGCTCGGGACTCATGTAGAAGGGCGTCCCGAGCAGCGCCCCTGTGCGCGTCGCGAAGGGGTCCTCTGTGAGCAGCGGCTCAGACATGCTCTTTGCCAGACCAAAGTCGAGCACTTTGCCGACGAAACGGTGGCCGCTGCCGGGTAAAGCGCACAAGAAGATGTTGGCCGGCTTCAGGTCGCGATGAACGATGCCTTCCTTGTGAGCCAAATGGATGGCCCTGCCTACGTGGGTCATCAGCCGCACGGTGTTTTCTCTGGTCAACCGCTTGCTGCGCTTGAGGCGCTGAGCGAGCGATTCGCCATGCATCAGCTCCATTGCGATGTAGACAATTTCCTCGCCGTCGCTGCCGTGGTCGAAGACGTGCACCACGTGGGGGCTTTTCAGTCGCGTCATCGCTTGGGCTTCGCGCATGAAGCGTCCGATGGCGATGCGGCGCAGCTTCGGGGCGCTGTCGAGGCGCTTTGGGAGGATTATCTTGAGGGCGACGAGCTGAGCGTTTCGGTCGAGCTGCTCGGCGCGCCAGACCGAGCCCATGCCGCCTTTCCCGATCGGCTCGATCAGACGGAACTTGCCGTCGATGATCTGATTGGGGCTGACGCCGTATTCTTCGCTCACTGCGCTACTCCGGCAAACCAATTGAACCCGAGCGCCCCCGGACCCACCAACAACGACACCTCGACGCGCCCCTTGATTCGAGCGAGCTGCTCGGCTGTGACCCGCAACTTGACCGGGTCACTGAGGCTTGGCCAACGTACTGTAGCGTAGGGGAAGTGTCTGTTGTCTTTTGCCGTCCAGGCTTTCACCATGGTTACAATCGGCCCCTCTTCCTTACCGCGGCTGCTGCCCTGGGCTTCAGCAGGTGCCGGGTCGAGCCTCTTCATGAAGCGCTCGACGATGCGGATAGAAGCTTCCTCGGAGCCAGCGGCCATAGCCGTAGTCGCTATTGATAGCACTTGTTTCCGTCGGCGCAGAGCCCCGGGGCTCGAGACTTGACGCGCCGCGTCGCGGCGCTACGCGCGCTGCGCGCAGCAAACAAGTCCATGCTAGACTGCTAGTCGTGAGCTTAGAGCCGGGCAGGCTCGTCGGTGGCAACCTGCGTTTGGTGCACCTCCTTGGACGAGGTGCGATGGGAAGCGTTTGGGTTGCAGAGCATCTCGGCTTGCAGTCTCAGGTGGCAGTGAAGTTCATGGCGCCTGCCATGCTCGACGATCCGGTTAGCGTGGCGCGCTTCCGCCAAGAGGCCAAGGCGGCGGCCGAGATCCGCAGTCCTCACGTCGTGCGGGTTTTCGACCACGGTGTCACCGAGGATCAGCATCACTACATCGTGATGGAGCTACTCCACGGCGAGAGTTTGGAGCGACGCGTCAAACGAGTCGGCCCGATGGACGTGCGCGAGCTGCTCGCCATCATGATTCAGGTTTGCAAGGCCCTGGCCCAAGCACATCAACGCGGCATCATTCATCGCGACATCAAGCCAGCCAACATCTTCCTCATCGATTCGGATGACGAGTTGTTCGTCAAAGTTCTCGACTTTGGCGTAGCCAAATTCTCGGGTGAAGAGGCCATCAACATGACGGCGGTGGGCAACATGGTCGGCACGCCAGCCTACATGAGCCCTGAGCAGCTCTTCCACGGCAAGAGCGTTGACCACCGTGGTGATCTCTGGTCCCTCGGTGTGGTGGCTTACCACGCCCTGACTGGTGTGCGTCCCTTCAAGGGGGTCACCTTGGGCGAGCTCTGCGTCGCCATCAAAGCGGCTGAGTTCACCCCTCCTGGTAGCCTTCGAAATGACCTCGTGCCGGACATCGATGCCTGGTTTGCTCGGGCGCTCAACGGCGATCCTGAAGGACGTTTTCGCTCCGCCAAAGAGATGGCGCAAGCGCTCGAGCACGCGGTCGGCGTTTCGAGCACGATGGGCTCGTCGCCCAGTCTCGTGGCCTCGAGTCCCCATGTCGCGACCTTTCCTGGTACCGCCATTTCGAGTCACCCTGCTTTGGCTCGCCCCACAGACAAATCGCGCACCGTCGCAGCCGTCGTTGCCGCCTGCGTGTTGGTCTCGGGCGTGGTTGCTGGAGTGCTGTTTCTCAGCCGCGGTGGGGCTCAGCCCGCTCAGCCGGCGCAGGCAACAGCTTCACCAAGCGCCGCTGCGCAACCTAGCCAAACTTCGCGTGCGGTAGCTGCTTCACCGCCAAGCGCGAAGGCGCCACAGAGCGCCTCGTCGCCGAGCACGCTGTCGGCATCAGACAGCAGCTCACCGGTAGCGTCCGCCAGCGCTGCAGACTCCGGCTCGGTCGCGGCGCCGGCGACGAAAGCTCCTGTCAAGACGCCGCGCCAACGCAGCGGAAAGGGCGGTCCTGGAGACGATCGCGCCACGCGTGCTGGCAAAGCCCTCGGGATTTGAACCTTCAAAGCTCGCGTAAGCCCCAAGGCGGACCCGCGTTGATGAAGCGTCCGGCCACGCAGGTGGCGGTGAACGACGCGAAGCTGGTGTCGGGGTGGGTAGCGCTCATTACATAGATCCCCGGCGTGACGTTGGGCCAGACGACGCCGCCATCATCGCTGGTCTCGGTGAGGGTGCGGTTGGGGACGACGTTCTCGTTGAAGTAGACCATGTCGGCGGTGGCGGGCTCAGCCGACACGGTTGCGCCTGCAACTCCGTGTGCGCCGTAGGCACGAAAGCCTTCGAGATCCAGGTCGCGGATCTCCTTGGTGTTGACAGTTGAAGAAATCTGGCACTTCTCGGGGTCGGCGTCGACCTCGAGGATCGCGGTGAAGATGTCGTAGATGATCGGGCTGACCATCTGAAAATTGACGTTTGTGAGGTCTTCACCCGCAGTGGTGAATGTCTGTAGATGCATGAGCTTGAAGCCCGGATGGTCGACGTACGGAGTCGAAGCGAGGCCGTCGGGCACACTGAGCACATAGCTGCCGTCCTGCCCACTGGTGGCGACGAAGCTCGGGAACTCAGCCAGGCGCACCTTGGCGTCGACCACGGGCTTGCCGTTGCTACCGAACTCGAACGCGTAGCCGTGGAGTTTTACCGTGGGCCCGGTGTACGGCGCAGGCCCGTTGGTGTCATCTGCGCTGCAGCTGATGAGGACGATGCTGAGCAGCGCCAGCCTGCAAATTCTGGACGAAACACTCATGAGCGTCAGCAGGGAGGGTTGTCGCGCAAGTGCCAGGCGATGCGCGTCGCGAGCGCCATGATGGACAGCTGTGGGTTCACCCCGAGGCTGGTGGGCACGATGCTGCCGTCGGCGAGGTAGAGTTGCTCGACATCCCAGAGGCGCCCATTGGGATCCACCACCGAGCTGTCCGGCGTTACGCCCATGCGGCAGCTGCCCAAGGGGTGCTGTGATGAGCACTCGAGCTTGCTGGCCGGAACGCATTCGAGATCGAAGCGTTTGAACGCATCGGCGTCCAGGCCAGGTTGGCCCAAGATCGGTGGGAATACCTCCAGCGCGCCGGCAGCGAAAAAGGTCTCGGCCATCAGGCGAATGACCTTGGGTACCGTTGCCCGATCAGGTTTGGCCATGCGGTAGGTGACGACAGGCTCGCGGCCAGGACCTTTGCGGACCACGCCGCCGCCTTCGTCGTGCACGAATCCGCCAAAGACGCCGAGGTAGGGCACCTTTTGTGCCCGCGCCGCGAGCTCGGGACCGAAGCCTTGCATGGTGGCCGCGAGCACGCCGGGAGGAATGAACAGGCCGACCAACGTAATGCCCTGCTCTTCGTGAGCATCGGCATAAGCGCTCTGTAGGGCGCCGCGCCAGCCGCGGACGGGATCGGCAAAGCGTGCGAACATGCGGAAGCCGGGGTGCAGCGTCATGTTTCGGCCGAGCTGTCCGCTACGTTTCCCAAGTCCGCTGTTTTGGAGCAACAGTGGTGAATGAAACGAGCCCGCCGCAACCACCACTCGGGAGGCGCGGACCTCGAGCGGTAAGCTCGACGGCCGCCGCAGAAGGCCGCCTCGGCCGGTGAGCACTTTGCCCCTGACGCCGACGGCGCGACCACCCTGCACCAAGATGCGCTCGACCAAGCAGTCCGACCAGATTTGCGCCCCCGCCGCGACCGCTCTTGGCAGATAGGTCAAGTCGACACTTCGCTTGGCCCCCTTTGGACATCCGAAGTTGCAGCGGCCGCAGCCGTCGCAGCCGTCGGTGTTGCGTCGGATCGGTTTGAGCTCATAGCCGAGCTTGCGCGCACCCTCTCCGAACAGCTGCGTCGAACGCGAGCGCATGGGTTTGGGGACCTCTTCGACGTGACTGGCGCGCTCGACCGCATCGAAGCAAGGCGCCAGCTTGTCGGGCGTGAAATCGGTCAGCCCAAGCTCCTTGGACCAGTTGTCGAGCACCCACTCGGGCGTCCGAAAGCAAACCCCGCCGGTGACCATCGAAGAGCCGCCGATGCAGCGGCCCATGGTGACGTTGATGGCTGGCGTGTCGCCAACGCCTACCGCCACCGTCATGCCACCATCACGCCAACAGCGGCGCATGTGCTCGCTCGGTCGCAGGTTCTTGTAGACGTCGACGGGAACGTAGGGGCCTTCGTCGAGCACGATGACGCGCTGTCCTGCTTCGGCCAGCTCACCTGCGACCACTGCGCCACCGGCGCCTGAGCCGACCACCACCACGTCGGCGTCGAGACGCACCGGTTGGCGTTGTTCTCGTCCGATACAGACTTGCCCGCTCATGAGGCACGCCCCTCGGGCTCACTGTTCAGACAGCTGCTATCCACGCCGATCTCGGCCTGAGAATCGGGGTGCTCATAGTAGAGAATGCTGAGGATCGCTTTGACCGCCAGGATGGCCAGACCAGCCATGGTGTCTTCGGTAGCCTCGAGCGCCTCACAGCGGTCGTGCAACGACAGCCTCGAAAGAGGAGGGCGTCGTCGAATGGTCAGCGGCGCCAGCCAGGTTGCAACTGCTAGCGAGGCGCTCAGCACCGCCTCGGAGCGCGGGCCAGCGTGCTCGAGAAAGTCCTCGAAGTCGCGACAGAGCCAATCGAGTCGCTCGGCTGGGGGAGGTCCTTGGTCGCGCGCGAACAAAGCTTCGGCCACCGCGCGCGCGGATCGGGTGATTGCTCTCATGGCCAAGCAGGATTGCGCTACGACGGCCCGGCGACAAGCGGAGCCTGCTCAGCAGGCCGACGTTGGCGCCCTGACGCTGATCGCGACTCGGTTCTTCCGCTAGCACAACGAGGTGGCAAGC
Organism: uncultured Polyangiaceae bacterium; assembly: GCA_964599485.1. Classification (GTDB taxonomy): domain Bacteria; phylum Myxococcota_A; class Polyangia; order Polyangiales; family Polyangiaceae; genus JAPYTK01. The sequence goes on along the minus strand of CAZRGL010000116.1, from coordinate 4,314 downwards.
GCCGCAAACGGAAGGCGAAAGCGTTCAGTCGCCGATCATCCATGGGCGTGCCGTCGGCGTAGACGAATAGGGTAGGGATCTGGCGCTGGTGTCGCAGCAAGCTCTCGGCGATCAGCGCGGGTGCGCATCCCCACGGGCTGGCGACAACCACGCCATCGCAGAGGCGCGCTTTCCAGTTGTGCAACACGCTGCCGATGGTCACCGGAGCCTCACCCTGAGGATGGCGGTCGAGCAGTGTGCGCGCGTGGGCGATGAGCTCGTGGGCATCGATTGCGTGCATCCATGGGTGCTGTTTGCGGGCGCGCTGGTAAATCTCGTGGCGAATGACCTGCATGGTGCTGTGGGTCAACGCGTTGGAGAGCAACTCTGTTGGCAGCCCGAGTATTTCGCTCAGCCGCTCTTCGGCCATGTACTCCGACAGCACCCAGGTGGGCTCGGCCAGCACGCGCAAGCCACGCTGGTTGAGCCGCCGAACGAGCTCGTCGCTGGCGAACTGATCGACGCGGACGTAGATGTCACCGCTGAGCAAGACGGTGCGCAAGCCGTCGCGGTCGACCTTGCTCTTGCGCTCTATCTCGGCGAAGGCTGCCAAAGCGCGGTCGAGGAAGGCCTCGAGTTTTCGCTTGGCGCGTGTGGCGATCCAGACTCCTTCGAGACCGCTTCGGACCGGCTCCGCAATCAGCTTCACGAGCTCGTCGCAAAACTTGGCGTAGAGCCCGTCGACCTGTCCGGCGCGTGACTCGTAGGGTCGGTAGTAACAAGCGAGCTGGAACAGCACGTCCCACAGGGTCATGCCGCTCCAGGCTTTTGCGACCATCTGCCAGCCAAAAGCCGGCTCACTGCGAAACACCCGCGAGGATACTTTCGATTGCAGGTCGAGCCGCTTGATCGTGAGCTGATCCTTGATCGGGAACATACAATTGCGGCACTTGCCGTCGCCCGATACCTGCAACAAGACGCGTCGCTTGTTGTCCGCGCTCAGCTCGAGATGTCGGCGGAAGCCGCCCCAGATGAGCTGATAGGGCAAGCACTCTTTGCCGGAGCAGTCGGAGCGTCCGAGCGCCAATGTGCGGGCGTCGTTCGGTGGAGACGCCACCGCATCGAGCCCTTGGGACCGGTACGCGGCAGCAATCACGGCGGAAAGCTGATCGCCGACGCCGAAGATCACGAGCTTGGCGTCGCTGTCTTGCTGGATGTCCGTAGACACGTAGGGCTCGAGCAGCTTCAACCGCTCGTACGGCACCGGGCTGGCATGGCCATCGTGGCGCATCGCCGTGTGCAAGAAGGCCTGCACGCGGGTGACATAGCCAGCTGCCCCGCCATGCCCATCACTCTCGAGCACGGTGTGGGGATAGCCCTCCATCAAGGCGCTGAAGATCTGCTCGGCAAATGAGCTCGGCCCGCAGCCAAAGGAAGTGAGCATCAAAGGGAAGACTTTGCCGGGTAGCTGTCGTGTCGCCACGCCGACGCGCAGAGCGCGGCGTGCGTCAGCCCAGCCGATACGTTCCAGGTTGTGCACCTCGGCTGGGATCGGGATGCAGTCCATGGGAATGGCGAGCACGCCACTGTCGCGCAGCAGCTGAGGGATCGAAGCGTTGACCGCCCGCTCATGGATCACATGAAGCGACCCGACCATGGCCACCGCCGTGATGTCGTGCTCCGTCCCATATGCCAAGGAGCGCCGTCCAATCGCAGCGAGCTGCCATTGATAACGCCGCTGTGCCTCCGCCGCTTTGCGCAGCGCAGTAGGCAAGCGCGACACATCTGCGCCCAGGGCGCTGGCTGCTGGTCGCAACGCCAGCATCAAGCGGACGCTCTGCAGGCCATCGGCGAGGCTGAGCAGTGGGTGCACGATCTCGATCGAGCGGCCGCGCGCGCGGAGCGCCTCCCGTACCATTTCGGGTAAGCCTTGCTGTATGGGACAAGTGGAGCCGTCAGCGCCGTCGCGATCATCGAGGCTGAGCAGCTTCGGAAAGAAGACCATCGAGACGTCTGCGTCGAGGACGCCGTGCGCGATCTTGGCTGGCGCGCAGGCGTCGAAGGAGTAGCAGCGCTCTTCGCCGCGCGCCAAAAAGCCCATTTCAGAGGGAAGCACGCCAACCCCCAACCCCACCACGCACAGGAGCGTTACCAGCCAGGGCAGGTAGCCATAGCAGGCGCCCAGCAGCGGCAGTCCGACCTCGGGCCCAGCGCCAGCTACTGGTTTCATGTAGGGTTCGAGCAAGGCCTTTCGCTCAGCGAAGGCATCCGGGGCCTTCTTCGGCAACTTGGGTCGAGCTGCAGTGGAGATCTCGTACTTGGGGCAGGCGCCGCCAGAGACAACGGTGTGTTGCTTGCCGGCCACGAGCACCTTGGTCTTGTCGATGATGCACAAGGTGTCGCAGTCCTTGTCCCGGCAGCGCAGCTCAGTTCGGTCAACGACTTGGGCCTCGAGCACCGCGGTCAAATCGAGAGGTGCCGCATGGCTGAGCGCTTCGCCGATCTGCTCGCGGGCGCACAAGCCTATGCCCCAGGCGCCCATCGCTCCCGGATCGGGCGGCACAATCACCTCGCGACCGGACACGGCTGCCAGGGTCCAACCGAGCGCCGGGCCGCTCGCTGGCTTGCCTTGGAAAAAGATGCGGTCACCAAAGCTGCGCTGCCCCATGACGCGGTTGATGTAGTTGTGGATGACGGAGTACTGAAAGCCGCCGAACACATCGGTGATCTCGAAGCCCTCGCCATCCGCTTCAGAGGCCGCATCGGCCACGAAGACCGTGCACATCTGACCCAGATCGGGCGGCCTGGTGGCTTGTTGTGCCATTTGGGTGAACTGCTCGATGTCATCGATGCCGTAAAAGACCGCTTGCTCTTCGAGAAAGGAACCCGTGCCGGCGCTGCACGCCTTGTTCATGTCACTCTCGACGATTTGGCCGCCGGAAATCTGGATGAACTTGGCGTCTTGGCCGCCGATTTCCACGACGGACAAGCTCTCACCCCCCAAGTCGTCGCAACGGATGGCTGCGGTGGCATGGGCGACAATCTCGTTGACCACGACGATGCGGTCGGCTTGCTCTTGGTACGCTGCGCGCAGCACGGTGGCCACAGCCTCGCGACCGGAACCGGTTACGCCGATGGCGCGCACGTCGACGCCCTCTTTGGCCGTGAGCTCAGCGACTAAACGTCCTGCTGCCTGCACCGGGTTGCCGCGCGTGCGATCGTACAAACTGAGCACCGCTGCGCCACTCTCGACGCAGGTCAGCACCGCCTTGCTTCCGGTGGAGCCGAGATCCAGCCCCAAAATGCAGGGTTGGCGGTGGGCGTCATCTGCGACGGGCGGCGCTTTCAGACGCCGCACCCGGCTTGCATGCTTGCTGGCCGGCTCGAGCACGTCGAAGCGTCGCTGTTTGTGGCGCACCAGCGTTTGAGGATCTGCGGGTAGGGGCTCTTGGTGGGCTGCCTGTGCTTGCTCCGCCGCTAGAATCATGGCGCCGATCGCTTCGAGCCCGAGCGCTTCTTCTGGCACGATCACCTCTTGGCCGGTAGCGCGGCTCAGCCCTGCGACCAAGGCGCCCAAGCGACTCGCCCCGCCGATGAGCAGAATGGGGCCTTCGACACGCGCTCGGGCGAGCAGCGCGCTGGCATAGGTGGCTACGGCATCGAAATACCCGCGAAAAAGGACATCTGCCGGTCTGCCTTGATTACCGAAGTGCGTCATTTCACTCTTGGCGAAGACCGAGCAGCGAGCAGTGATGGCGATGGGCTCGGTGGCTTGGAGGGCGAGCGCGTCGGCCTCTTGGATGCTCAGTCCGAAACGGCCGGCGATCTTCACCATCGTCTCGCCGGTGCCAGAGGAGCACTTGTCGTTCTCCAGGAACTGAAAATGCCCGTCGGCCGAGCGGGTGAGCACGCTGTAGCCGCGGGCCCCGACACTGACCACGTTGAGCGGGCCAGCCAATCCGTCGAGCAACCCCATCGCCGCCTGCAGACAAGCATCCTCGGGAAGGCCGGACACGGCTGGATCGACAATCTCGCTGGCGTGCAAGCCGGTCACGCCGAGGGTGACGCACGAGGCGACGTCAGCGCGCCGGTACCATTGCACAAAAGCATCCATCGGTGCGCCTTCGTGAGCGACCACCTCCACGGACTCGACGCACAACACGCCACCATCGTCGAGGCTACCAATGACCAATTTGGCTGTGGCTTTGCCAATGTCGCAGCCGGCGATTCGGCTGACGGCTTGGTATTGGTTGCTCGAAGCTGCTCCGTTTCCCTTCACCATGTGCTCTCCGTCTGTCCGTGCTCTGTGCGGGGGGGGTGGGTGATGGGTTCGTT
>CAZRGL010000115.1:0-22101 GCA_964599485.1 uncultured Polyangiaceae bacterium | reverse complement strand
GGCGCCGGCGTCGTGCAGTTGGTGCTGGCGACACGCGCCAAAGAGCTGCACGGCATCGATCGCGACGCCAACCCCGTGCAGGTGATGAGCTTGCTCGCTGCCCGCGGTGTCGAGACGCGGCTGCGGCGCGGCGACGTGCTCGAGCTTCCCTATGAAGACCGCGCCTTCGAGCTGGTGACCTGCTTCTCGGTGATTGAGCACCTGACCGAATACCGCTCCGCGCTGGCCGAAATGCGCCGGGTGCTGCAACACGATGGCCAACTGCTGCTCGGCATGCCCTCAGTCAACCGCATGATGGAGCTCGGGTTCCGCGCCATCGGTTTCAAGGGCATCGAAGATCACCACGTCACCACGCCTGCCCAGGTTGCTGCGGCTTTCGAGGCCGCGGGGTTGCGAATCGTCCGCACCGGCCACCTGCAACTCGGCGGCGCGCCACCGCTAGGGCTTCGGCTCTACTACAATTGGCTGCTCGAACGCCTATGACCGACTCATCGACCACCGACTTCGAGCGACTCGAGGCCCAACGCCGCAAGCGGCGCGTACAACGCTTCGACGAGCTAGCCGATTGGCGCCACCGCCACATCGACAGCGGGCACTATTATTCCGAGCAAATACGCCGCTTGGTTGCCGGCTTGGTAGTGCCCGGCGCGCGCGTGCTCGAAGTGGGCTGCGGCCTTGGTGACTTGCTCGCCTCGCTACGGGCGCGCCAAGCAGTGGGCCTCGACATCTCGCCGCGCATGATCGCCCACGGCCGAGATCGGCATGGCGGCCTCGACCTGCGCGTCGCCGACGTGCAGCGCGATCCCTTGCCCGCGGGACCTTTCGACTTCATCGTCTTGAGCGACACCATTGGCTTGCTCGAGGACATCCAAGGAGCGCTCGAACGGCTCTGGCCTTTGCTCGACGAACGCGGCCGCATCATCGTCACCTACCAGAACGTCGTCTGGGAACCGGTGCTTGCGCTGGCCGAGCAACTGGGTCTGAAGACCCCCTGGCCCGATCAGAACTGGCTGTCGATGCAGGACATCGAGAACCTGTTGCAACTCAGCGACTTCGAGGTGGTGCGGCGCGGAACTGACGTCTTGATGCCCTTCGAAGCCCCTTTGTTGAGTGATCTGGCCAACCGCGTCGGCGCCAAGCTTCCTTTGCTGCGCCACGGCGCGATGGTCGACTACTTCGTGGCCCGCAAGCTGCCGCGCCGCTCGCTATCAAACGAGCCCAGCGTTTCGGTGATCTGTCCTTGCAAAGACGAGCGCGGCAACATCGAAGCTGCGGTTTCGCGCACGCCGCTCATGGGCAAAGCGACCGAGCTGATCTTCGTCGACGGCAGCTCCACAGACGGCACGCGCGATCAAATCGTCCAGACCATGCGCGATTACGATGGCCCGCTCAGCTTGCGGCTGGTCGATCAAGGCGACGGAATCGGCAAGGGTGATGCCGTACGCAAAGGCTTTGCGGCTGCCACCGGCGACGTGCTGATGATCCTCGACTCTGACTTGACGGTGCCGCCCGAAGATTTGCCCAAGTTCTACCGAGCCCTGGTCAGCGGTAAAGGTGAGATGATAAACGGCGTGCGCTTGGTCTACCCCATGGAGCAGGAAGCGATGCGCTTTCTCAATCTGCTGGGCAACAAGTTCTTCAGCGTCGCTTTGTCGTGGCTGCTCGAGCAGCCGATCAAGGACTCGCTGTGCGGCACCAAGGTGCTGTTTACCGAGGACTACAAGCGTATCGAAACCGAGCGCGCCTACTTTGGCGACTTCGATCCTTTCGGCGATTTCGATCTGTTGTTCGGCGCCGGCCGGCTCAACATGCGGATCATCGACTTGCCAGTGCGCTATAGGGATCGCGCCTACGGTGAAACCAAAATCCATCGCTTTTCCCATGGCTGGCTATTGCTCAAGATGACCAGCTTCGGCTTCCGCAAGCTCCGGTTGGAGCTGTAGAGCGACAACGATGAGCAGCACAGCGGACGTCTTCGCGCAGGCCGATGAGCTGCATTTCGATTGGGTCACGCGCTGCCCTTATGTCGCCGATCAAGAGCGCGCCTTGCTGCGCGCGGCCTTCAATCCACTCGGCAGCCGCATCGTCGACGTCGGCTGCGGCCAAGGTGCTGGGCTCTTTCTGCTCCAGCCGCCCGGCGAAGCGATCGGTGTCGACCGCTCTGCGGCGAAGATCGAGTTCGCTCGGCGTCACGTCGATGGCCCCCGTTTCGAAGTAGCCGACGCCGCCAATCTGCCCTTCGAAGCCGCAAGCTTCGATCACCTACTGGTACGCGACCTGATCCACCATTTGGAAGCGCCCGCGGACTTCGTCAGGGAAGCCGCACGCGTGCTGGAACCAGCTGGCCATATCGATGTGCTCGAGCCTTGCGGGCTCAATCCCCTCATTGCCATGCATGCGCTGACGACGCCCTCGGAGCGGGCAGAATTGAGCTCGCGCGTTGGAGGTCTGCGTCGCTTGTTGGAACCTCATTTCCAAGTCATCCGTGTCGAGCATTTCCAGGCCCTGCCCCTTCACCGCGTGGTGTTTCACCCCCGGCTCGGAGCACCGAAACTAGCTCACTCGACGCTGGGACGAACCCTGGTATCAGCCTGCGAACGGGCTGCCGCGCGGCTGTTGCCACGCAGCGCCTGGGCCTACATCCACCTGCGCGCTGTGCGACCAGGCTAGCCTCCGGCTAGCTTGTCAGCCAAAACGACTGCATGATGCAGGTGCACCATGCCCGATCCACTCGCCGCCCTCGACGAGAGCGACATCGCCCGCGCGGCGACCGAGACGATTTCGCACTATGAGCGAAGCGCAGACTCGTTTTGGGAAGGAACCAAGGACCACGACGTCACCCAGAACATTGCTGCTCTGCTGAGCGAGATCCGGGCCGATCCGCCCTTGGCCATTCTCGACTTGGGCTGCGGCCCCGGACGTGACCTCAAGAGCTTTCGTCAGCTGGGCCATCAACCAGTGGGCCTCGACGGCGCGCCGGCCTTCGTGCGCATGGCGCGGCAGCACTCGGGCTGCGAGGTGTTCCAACAAGACCTCTTGGCGCTCGACTTGCCCGCCGATCAATTCCACGGTGTGTTCGCCAACGCCGTTCTCTTTCATGTACCCAGCCAGGAGCTGCCGCGGGTACTGCTCGAGCTGCGCGCGACGCTGCGACCTGGTGGCGTTCTCTTTGCGTCGAATCCACGAGGCCCTGACGTCGAGGAATGGCGCGGCGAACGCTACGGCAGCTACCTCTCCTTTGCGACCTGGCGCAGCTATCTCAGCGACGCAGGCTTCGACTACCTCGAGCACTATTACCGTCCCACCGGGCGCCCCCGCGCAAAGCAACCATGGCTCGCCAGCCTGTGGCGCAAACCGCTCTGAAGACCACCGTTGGCTTCTCAACCAAAATGAACGAGCAGTGCCAGGGCAATGATGGCGAGCACCACCAGCGCCATGATCAGGTCGGCAAGCCCAATCCGCCGCGCCGGCTTGCGTGCGCTCGCTGCTGGCTTGATTGAAACGGGGGGCGCGTTGACCCGGCCGAGGATGGAGTCCACTCGATAGGACAAGTCATCGAGCTGAAAAGGGGCGATGTTCCCGGCTTGGCGCACCAGCAGAGGCTCGCAAAATACGATCTGCCCGTCGTACTCGTCGTCCGAACGCGGGCGTAGCCGCCGAATTCCCGAAGGGGGCGGAGCCGGGGCTCGGTCTTTGTCGCTCAGTGGGTCTTGATTCAGCTGACGGTCCATGATTGCAGCCCCGTGATCCAAAACAGAGTGGAGCCGGCCGCTGTCTTGTCGCAGCGGCCACATGGACATTCGAAGCAGCTATTGTGCCAGCAACATCGTGCCCCTGATTTCGGCCACGAAGCGCCTCGCGCCCATCCCAAGGTGTGTACCTAGTGACACGAACGGCATGAACCAGCGCACTCAACTGCACACGCAGGAGTCAATAGCTGTCTGAATCTGGGTCGCTGGCAGGGTGCGTGTCGACTGGCGGAACGCTGCTCAACTGGCGTGGAGGCGGCGGCCGAGTAGAGCGCGGCCAACGCGAGCGCCGGACGGTGCGGCGTGTTTCTTGTTGGGGCTTGGTTGCGCGTTCACTGTGCAGAACGGTGGCGTTGCCGTTGATATCGATGACCACGAGCTGGTCCTTGTCGTTGATGCAACGTTCCTCAACCCGCAGCGGTCCTCGGACCGCGTGTCGTAAGAACGCTACGCGCACGCCGAATTGGATTTGGGCCCCGGGTTGCAGTTTCCTGACGATATGGAGCACCGCTTTGCGCGGCGGCCGAGCCGCCTCGATCATGGCGTCGCGATCGACACACAGCTCCTCGATGAGTCCTTGTAGGTACCTGACTTCCGAATCGAGTTGCCGGATCCGCAGCAGTTGGCCTTCCGTTGGCGCACGCCTCTTTGCCTTCGCCAAGCGCTGGTTGTGCTCCGCCCTGAGGGGCCCGATGTCTTGCTTGATCCAGCCGATCTCGTCCTCGAGCTCTAGAGCGGCGGCGGCGACCTTTGGGTCGACGCCAATAGCAATTCGGGTGGGTACGGCAGCTTCACTCCCCAGCTCACCAATCTCTGCGCCCACGTGAGCGAACATGCGCCCACCGCGAACGGTGGCCTGGGGCGCGATGATGCGAGCTTGGGTCTCGACTACGCAGTGGACGAAGGCGCGCGCGACGACGATGTCCCCTTTGGCGCGCAGGTGCGCCTCCTCGGCGAACTTGGCAGTGATCCTGCCGGCCGCCTGGACGACACCAATTTCCTTGCCGAGGATTCCGCCTTTGGCTTCGACGTCCTTTCTTGCAGACAGTTTCGCGCCTTCGATGGGCCCGGCGACCTTGATGGTGCCGGCCGATTTCACGGTGAAATTGTCCAGCACGGCGCCGCCGATGGAGATGTCGGTCGCGCACTTCAGGTTGCCCGTGGCGAAATCGACGTCGCAGTGAAGCTCGACCGCCTCATCGATCCGGAGCTCGTTGTTGGCAAAGCTCGCCACGCCGGCGGTCGCCGCATAGACCTGCATCGAGCCGTCCTCTTCGAGACGGACGCTCTTGTGCAGCTCGATGTCCTTGCACCACGTACGCGGCTCGATGGCCGTGCCGAACACGTCCACGCCTGCACGTGACGGCACCGCTGCAACGATGGTTCCCAACAAGGTGCCTGTGCCGACCGGGATGATCGAAGTGAAGGCGTAGTGGTCGACCCCGCCACGCCCTTTCTTCTTCGGCTTCCGCGGCTCGACTGCTTCGTCCCAGATGAAATCGGCCTCCCGCCCGTCTTCGACGGGTCGACCCATGGCAATGGTCGCTTCGTCGAACCTGCGTTCGGGATCCGTCAGTTGCTTTTCGGCATAGGCCTTGATGGCAGCGGCAACCTCGTGGGTGACGACGACCTTCTCTCGATTTACCACCCGCAACACTTCATCAGCGATCGGCAGCGGTCCTTCGCCCGACCGATCAGTGAACCGGACGGTGACCTGCATCTTGTCGGCCCGGACGCTCACTTCCAGGCGCTCCGGCTCGGCTGCTCCCACCATTGACTCCTACGGCTCGATTTCCAACACGTCGCCGTCCTCGAGCGTCCCGACCACATCGAAGCCGTCGTCCTCGAAGGAGGTCAGTACGTCATCGAAATTCGCGTCGACGTGAAAACCAAACTGAATGGACTCGGTGTTCCCGAGAACCGCCTGCAGCGCATCGCTGCGCTGTCGAGCGAGCGCCCTCAGCGCCCCGAGGATAGCGGTAACATCGGGCTTGGCCATATCGCCCTCTGGGATCCGCTCGAACAGCCCGATGGCGGCAGCGTGGGCTTGCTGGGTGAACCATATCGGTCGCTCACCATGTTGCTCGAGCGACGCGGGGAGCTCCTCGCCCAGATCGCCCAGCCGCGCCAGGATCACTCCCTGAAACTCCATTTCGTTCATGACTCGGGGCTGTGCGCGCGGATCTGTTTGCGGAGCAGCCGCGTGAAGGTCTTCGTGATCTGCCCTTTTTGGTTTTCGTAGTCGATGATGCTCCGGATCAACTTCGCTTTTTGGTCCTCAGGCAAATCGGTCGCTTTGACGTCGTTGGCGAGCGCAATTCCCTGGGGCGTATCAGGCCAGGTCTTCTTGGCCGCTGCTTGCTGCTGGTTCGCCGGCCGGTGATGGGACGGCTTCGTCTTGGTGACGTCGTGAAACCCCGTGTCCTGCCTCCGTCTTCCAGAGCCGCGGCAGCCCGGACATGATGAGCTGCTGTACGAGGTGAGGATGCGACCGTCGCCTCCGCAGACTGGACATGTGTCAATATCGCTCATCGAAGTCACCCTTCTGCCGACCTGCGGTCGACCCTGTCGAATGGGCGTAGCACGTCACAGCGGAGACGAACCGAGGTTTCGCTAGAGAATTCGGGCGCCCGGGGGCTAGGCTCTGCCCAACATGAAACGGAAGGACTGGCTCGCGCTCGCAACCGTAGTCCTCGTGGCTGCAGTGCTGCGCTTCGCGTTCTTGTCCTATGGGTTGCCGCACACGCCTTACGTCGACGCGTTTCGCTTCGTCGACGAGGCTAAGAGCCTCTCGACCGCGACCGGTAATTGGACCCCGGACGACTTCATGTATCCGGGCCTGCTGAAACTCCTATTGGCAGCCATCTACACCGTCTTCGATGTCGAATCGCGAACCTGGCTCAACCTCACAGCGCGCATCTTGGCTTCGCTGTGGGACATCGGCACGAGCGCTTGTGTGTTCATGCTCGCGCGCAGGCTCGCGGGAACTTACGCCGCGCTGGTGGCTGGACTCTGCTACGCGGTGTGCGTCATCGCCGTCAGCTCCGCGCGCATCGAGACAGCCGACACCATGCTCACCTTCTTCTTGACCGCGACGCTGCTGGTCATGACCCGCGACAAACTGCGCGGCTTCGACTTTCTGTTGGCGGGGCTGCTAGTGGGCTGCGCCATGGGCGCCAAGTACACGGGCGCTTACGGCGGGCTCTGCGTGTTGTTTGGCGCGATGTTCTATTTGCAGCAAGGCCAGCGCAAGCTGGGCGCGGTTGGCCAAGCAGCGCTTGCCGGCGTCGTTGCGCTCGTAACCTTCGTGGCCACCACGCCGTGGCTGATCGAGCTGCACGAAATCTACTGGATGGCCATCAAGATCCAAGTGGAGGTCCAGCAGTTCGGGCAGCTGGGCCACGTGCAGTCCAGCCCGGTGGACTACCTATTCTCACCAGTCGTCACTTGGGAGCAGCCCTGGCTTGCCAGCTCGTTGTTGTTCAATCTGGGCCCGCTCGTGCTCGCGGTCGGCCTCTGGGGGCTGAGCCTCGCCGCCTTGGGGCGCTTCGCAGCGCGGGGCCGGGCATTGGCCATCTACGCAACGCTCTTCGTGGTGATGGTCAGCGGAACCGGACGCGTCAAAGCCATCCGCTACTTGCTGCCAGTCGTGCCCATCCTCGCCGTGTTTGTCGGCGTCGCTGCTGCTCGCTTGTTGGTCGGGCGCGTAGAGGCGCGCAAGCAACTCTTGGGGCTCGCCCTCGCGGCGGCGCTTCTGATCCTGCCAGCCGCCAGCAGCTTGCCCTACGTGTGGTCTGCGCGCCGCGAAATGACCACCGCGATTGCATTCGACTGGGCCAAGCAGCACGTGCCCCGCGGCTCGCTCGTGCTGTTGACTCCATTCTATGTCGAGAACCTCAAGCTCTTGCCCATCCGCGTGTTGCGCGTGAAGCACGCCTCGCGGGTGCAGTATCGACTACGAAAAACGATCGGCGTCGACACCGAACAGACCCCCATCTATAGGCCGGAGCTAATCGGCTCGATGTTCCGTGCAGGCATCGAGTACGTGGTGCTCAATTCCTATTTCGAGGGCAACCTCTACGACACAGCGGAAAACCGCCGCTTCTTCCCCAAGAGCGTGGCGGCCTACGCGGCTTTTCGCAAGACGCTCGCTTTGGTTGCCGACCCGGTTTTTTCGGTCGAGGGTCATGACGCAGATCGGCTCGGCCCCGACATCGTCATTTATCGCCTGCGTCGCCCAACCCAGCACGCGTCATGGGCCGGACGCAAGCCTACATCAATGCCTTGACCTCAGCGGCGCTCAGCGGGCGGTTGTACAAGCGAAACTCGTCGATGGTCGCCGCATTGTGGATCTCGGTGTAGGGCGGCGAGCAAAAGCCGGAGCCGCGACAGCCGATGCCCATACCGTCATTCGGCTCGCTCGGGAAGCTCCCGACTGGAACGTTGAAAGACTCGCTCAGGGCCCCGTCGATGTACAACCGCATATCGCCCGACTGTCGATCGAAGACGCAAGCAATGTGATGCCAGGCTCCCGGAGTGGGCACGAAGTTGTTGGGTGGCATGCCTTGCCCATTCTGGTTGTAGAAGATCTGCTCGCCGATTCGCGTGATGCAGTGCACGCCTTCACCGATTCCGAAGTACTTTCCCGCGAAGCTCTCGAAGCCAAGGTCCCACAACAAGCGCTCGCCGTTGAGCCCATCGAGCTTGACCCAGATGGCTCCGGTAAAGCCCACCGGCTCGTTCGGACTGATCGGATACGGGGTGACCTGCACATACCCGCCATTGGTGCCGGTGTAACACCCCTGCCCGACCATGGCAGGTGCCGAGCAGCTCATGTTGTTGATCGAACCGTGGTGGCCGTTGCCCGAAGCGTCCTGGGCATTGCCGTCGAGCGGGTAGTAGGCCACCAGCCCGTCGACCGATGGGCCAACTGGGCCGCCGCCTGCGCCCCCAGCTGCCGCGCCGCCAGTTGCTCCACTGCCACCAGTTGCTCCGCTGCCACCAGTTGCTCCGCTGCCACCGTTGCCACCAGTGCCCGTGCCCGTGTTGGTACCACCTGATCCGCTACTCGAGCCACCACCGCCAACGGATCCGGATCCTCCGTCGCTGCTTGTACTCCCGCCTTGGCTGGAGCTCTCGCCGGTATTCGCGAACCAGTCCGGATCGTCAGCAGTGGTGCAGCCCGTCGCGACAGTAGCTGCTGCGCCGAGCACAACTGCCCACACGCAAACAGGGGGCAGCAGAGTGATGGTTTGATTCGTCGTCGTCATGGGGCCCTCCTCGGTCAGTCTCTTTGCTCTCGTGGCAATGCACGACGGGTACCACGCCCTGTTTTCAAGCACATAGCGACCCCATCGCATCCCCAGCAGGGGCCGGTGTCTCAAACTGTCTCAGGCCCACGCAATTGGTTCTGAGGCGCGGATTGGCTGCGGCGAGCGCTGGGCTGCCGTGCTCTGAACGCGCAGAGGTGTTATTAAATGGAGGTTCTTGGGGGGCTTTCGGCTTTACAGATGAGGAAGACGAGCATGCGTTGGGTTTTTCTGGCGGCCATTCTCATTCTGGTGGCGGCTTGCAGCGCGCCCAGTGAGAGCACCGATGCGGGCGCAGGCGCGGGGACTACTACTGCCTCGATGTCCGAAACTGCTAGCGGCACGACAACGAATACCGCAACCGCGACGGGGTCAGAGACCGAGACGACGACCGAGGATCCGCACCCCATCGGCCTACAAGTGCCGCCGTTCGATTTGGTGGACATCAATCCCAGCTCGGCCACATATGGCAAAAGCATCAACAGCGCCGATCTGACCGGCACGCCCTACGCACTCGTCTTTCTCGATAGCCGCTGCGCGACCTGCGGCGAGGTCATCGACGACATCTGGAAGGCGTATCAGGAGCACCCGAGTTGGTGGGCGGCCCAGCCCACCTACGCCATCCAGCGAGCCGGCGCGCTCGAAAAAGCGCCCGAGACGGTGAGCCAGATGGTCGACACCAACGACATGCCCTACCTAGCCGACACCGAAGAGACGAACCTGTGGATCGTCTTCACGGCGCTCAACCACGACTTCTTCTCCATCACCGCCGAGGGCAAGATGGACGTGTGGCTGACGCTCTACGACTGGCCTGTCGACTTGCCCAAGTTCATCAGCCACATGACCGACCGCTACGGCGAGTGAGCACCCGCGGACAAGCATCCTAGATTCCTGACGAGCCAGACTGCGCAGCGGCGTCATGTGGGTAGATTTGCCCGTGGCGGTTCAAGTCCGCGGACGCCAACGGTCTACACTTCAGTTCAATGCCCGCGCCTGGCTCGTTCGACGATTCGGGCTAGCGCGGCCGCATACGGCGGGTCCTGCTCGGCGATTACGGCCAGCGCCTTGGGCAGGATGGGGTTGAAGGGGCTCAGCGCAGCGGCGTGGGCGACGTCGCCGGCAAGCTGTTTGCGCAAGTCTGGGCGCGCCAAGATGCCGCGATACCAGCCGCTGGTCCAACGCTGGTCACTCGTGTAGCGCAGCAGATGCAGAGGGCGTACACCCCTCGGCAACTGGCCGAGCAAGGTGCGTCGGGCAAAGAGCGCCGTGCCCGAGCCGAGGTGAAGCGGTACCCACTGGGGCGAAACAATCATCCATTGGTTGGGAATCGACAGATGCTCGGTAAGCCCCAATTGCGCGCCCCAGCGATCGGCGGCAGCAGTCAGCGCTTCGGCGCTCTTCAACAGCGGGACGAACAACTCGGCAACGTCCGCTTCGCTGTATAGGGCCACGGTGCGACCATCGCTGTACACGCCCCAGGGACCTTGAGTCCAAATCAAGAACCCTCCGAGCGGAAAGCCATTGATCATGCGGGCGCCAGGCAGCTTGCGGGCTGTTTGCAGGGTGTCGTAGGGGTAGCGCGATCGGTCGACGCTAAAGCCGAAGGGTCGGTTGATGGTCCGCCGCGGAGCGCTCAGTAGCTGCACCGCTGCGCAAACGATGACGACCGCCAAGGGCGCAACGGTGGCCAGCAGCTGACGCTGACGACGCTTGAGCGCATCACTCAAAGCGAACAGCGCGTAGCCCAGCGCTGGTGCGCTCAGGATCACGCCTTCGTAAGCGTTTCGACCGAAACGCAGCGCCAACACCGCGGCGAGAAGCGAGAGCAACAGCAGTAGCCAGCCCCGCCCATGGGCCAAAGCCACCGCGCCCCCGACCACGCCGCCGACCATGACCAACCAGCGACCAGCATGATCCGCCATGGCCTCGAGACCCGAAGCCCACTCAGCGGTGAAGCTCGTCGCCGTGGCCCCCCCCTGCAAACCAGCCACCACACCGAACAGATCGCGCCACCACGCCAAGCACAGCGAGACGAACAAACAGGCGGCGAGCACCAGGAGCGCCCGACGTAGTCGCGGTCTGAGCTCGCGCTGCAGCCCCATGGCCACGCAGAGCGCCACCAGCTGGGCCAAACCAACCAGCGCTGTTCCATGAACCAACGGCCAAATCGGCAGCGTCAGCACGAAGAAGTAGAGCGCGGCCGAGCGGCGGGGCTGTCGCAAGTTGTGCAGCGAAAGCCAGCTGCCGGCGGCCACCAGCGCCGCCCCCATGATGAGCGGGCGGGCCAGCGAATAGCGCGCTTGTAACAGCAGCGCACAGGCAGCCACGAGCAGCAGGCTGAGGCGTCGACCAACGCGCAGCTCACGCAAGCTCAGCCCGATGAACAGCAAAGTGAGCCAAGCAAAGACCAGCTTGGCCGCCACCACACCAGCCACTCCTCCCAGAGAATGGAAGGCGTACAGCACGACTTCGGCTATCCCGTTGACCAGGTGCCAAGGCTTACCGGCCATCGTGTAAGTGAACGGATCGACGGTGGGTAGCTGACCGTGCTCGACGATCCAGCGACCCGTAGCTAGGTGCCACCACACGTCCCAGCTCTTGATTTTCACCGCAAATAACGGGGCGCAGCACAGGGCCACCAGCGCCAGGCCGACAACGCTCGCCGGTGCTTCGACTGTCTCCGCTCCAGGCTCCTCGCCGTTCGTCTCTTCGCTGGCTCTCTCTTCGTTGGCTCTCTCTTCGTTGGCTCTCTTTTCGCTGGCTCTCTTTTCGCTGGCAGTCTCTTCGTTGGCCGTCTTTTCGGGAACAGAGGTCACGACGCGCCCGGGCCTTCGCCCTCCTCGCGCACCTTCAGCTTCTTGTAGAGGGTCACACGGTTGATGCCGAGCAAGGCCGCCGCTTTGGTTCGGTTGCCATTGGTAGCTTGCAGCGCCGCCTCGATGGCACGCTGCTCGAGCGTGGCCAGATCGAGCGGGAGCTGCACGGTATTGCCATCGACAGGCTGCTGAGGCGCAACAGTGACCCCGGCAACGTCTGGTGGCAGATCGCTGGGCTCGATTGTCGGCCCGTCGCCGAGTACCAAGGCGTGCTCGATGACGTTACGCAACTCGCGGACGTTGCCTGGCCAGCTGTAGGTCCTGAGCACGTCGTGGGCGGCCGCCGAAATACCATTGATGCGGCGGCCCGCCGAGGGCGCCAAATCGGCCAAGAAACGCTCGGCCAACATCTTGATGTCGTCCTGTCGCTCTCGCAACGACGGCACCGGAACCGATATGACTGAGATGCGAAAGAAGAGATCGCTACGAAAGCTACCGTCCTGAACCATCTGCTTGAGATCGCGGTTGGTAGCCGCCAGCACCCGCGCCTCGAGCCTCAGCGTGCGATTGGAGCCGAGCCGTTCGAACTGCTTTTCTTCGAGCACCCGCAGCAGCTTGGCCTGACTCGTCAGTGGCAGATCGCCAATCTCGTCGAGCAACACCGTGCCCTTGCCAGCCGCTTCGAGCGCCCCTTGTCGCGCGCCCGCCGCTCCGGTGAACGCGCCACGCTCATGGCCGAACAGCTCCGCCTCCACCAAGTTGTCGGGGATCGCTGCGCAGTTGATCACCCGCAACGGCTCGGCTGCTCGCGGACTGGCTTCGTGAATGAGCCGCGCCAAGAAGGACTTGCCCGCGCCCGTCTCGCCCACGAGCAGCGCCACAGCATCGGATCGGGCGAGCCGCTCGAGCAGCTTGGCAACTTGCTTGGCGCCTGCTGAGCTACCCAAGAAGGATTCTGCGCTACCGACGGCGAGGCGACGCAATTCGGTGGCCTGCTCTCGCACGAGACCAAGCGTGCGGATGCGCGCCAAGCTGGATGCGACCACCCGTCCCGAGACCGCCAACAAGCGTCGCAGCTCGTTGCTGACCCGAATCGAAGCTGGCGCCACGAAAACCAGCTGAGCCGAATGCACACCGATCAATGGAACGGTCACCTCGAGCTTGCCGCTGTCGGCTTCGGTGCGTTCGACGAGCTCCTCCCCGGGGCCCTCGGCCTCTTGGGATCTTTCGATGCGCGCCTTCGTGCCGGTCTCGACATGCTTGTCGGCCCACTCGCCCACGATTCGCTCGAGCTGCTTTTCGCCCGTGGCCTTGTCGACGTGCTCGCTGAGCTCGAAGATAGCGCCTAGACCGAGAGCGCCGACCGCCATGTCACCGAGCAGCGACCGCACATCAGTGACTTCGCAGGTCTCGGTGCCTTCGCCGACGAACGATCGCGGCCGCGTCTGCACAGCGCTCAGTGCTGTTTTGCCAACCACGAGCTTGTCGCCGATCTGCAGCTCGGCTTGCTGCACTTGCTGGCCAGCAACGCTGAAGGGCGCCGCGCTACCGACGACGCTCACGATCAAGCGACCACCCTCGAGGCGGACCTCGAGATGGCGCCGCGAGACCGCCAAGTCCGTCAAACGCAGCTCAGCGCTACGCTCCCGACCGACCACGATGGGGGTTGGGCCCAGACTGACCCGCGCGCCCAAATCGGGCCCGGCAGATACGACGAGCTCGATGTTGGTCTCTGGCGGGACTTCGCCGCGATTGTCTGCGTTGCTCACCACCGCCAGATGGTAGCAGCACCCGATGGTTGAAGCTCAACTGTCACATCCGCTTCGGGAGGCGATTCCTGGCGCGCCACCAGTACCGCCGTCGTCACCACGCCCCCAGCCACGATGGCGGTCACGCCAGCCCAGAAATACCAACGCTCCCAAAGTGCAGGTGGGGGCGGCGGGGGCAGCGGCTTGCGGGAGCTGATGATGACGGCCGCCTTCGGGGTCCCGAAGCGTCCCAGGGGCAGCGCGTCGCGATCGAGCGCAACACCGTGACATTGGAAAGCGCCTGAGCTAGGCAGCCGAAACTGTGCCAGACCCTTCGCCAGGACCGTCTTGACCGGCAGGAACGGCCCTTTTCCGCCGCTGCGACAAGCCAGGGTAACTTTCGCAGTAGCCCCCTTGGCGGTCAGTACGAAGCTGCGCAGATCGGGCTCGCGCGGGCGCAGTTCCATTTTCACGGCGCGCTTGTGTGGCCGCGCCGCCTCTTCGTCGAAGAGCTTGGTAACGCTGGGAGACAAGGAGGGGTCGTCGACCAAGAACCCCGGCGCCATGAAATACAGCTCCTCGAGGAGCGGTTGCGCTAGCGCCGCTCGTCCGTAGATGAGCTGTACCGAAGCGCCGATCTCGAGCGCTTGGACGCGAATGAGCGGCGGCGCGTCGGGGCCGATCCGGCCGACCAGCCCCATGGCTTGCTCGTAGTCAGGCAGCTCCATGGCTTTGCGTGCTGCTTGGAGGGTTTCGGCATAGTCGATCGGACCAGACGGCGCGGTGGGATCCTGGCCGGGCAAACAGGGCAACAGCCTCGAGTCGGCCGGTGGGCTCTTGGAGCCAACAACAGGACTCGGTGTGCTCACGGCCGGCGCGGGCGCATCGGCGAGCTTGGCAGGCGCATCGGCGGGCTTGGCCGGCGAATCGGCCGCTTTGGACGTCGGACAGAGCAACATGCCGGTCGCCAGCACAATCGCAACAATTGCCCTTCCCATGCGCCAATCCTACCATCAGCACCAGAGCCACTGACCAGCTCAGAGCTTGATTCGCAAATGAGCGCCCACGCCGCCAGCAGCATCAGAATCCGCCGCATCGGCTCTTATCTATTGGGGCGGCGCATCGGGGCAGGCGGCATGGCGGCGGTATTCGCGGCACGCCAGCAGGGTCCACTCGATCTGGGCCGCCTGGTCGCAGTCAAGGTAATGAGCACGGCGCTGGTGGGCGATCCATCCTTCGAGCGCTTGTTCCACCGAGAAGCAGGCATCACGGCCAGGCTCGAGCATCCCCACGTGGTCCGCGTCTACGAGGTCGGCGAAACCGATGGCACTCTGTTCATCGCCATGGAGTTCGTTCACGGCGCCAGCCTCCGCGATCTCGTTGGTGCCGGCCCGCCGCCCTTGCCCATCGTTCTGAAGGTGCTCGAGGACACTTGCGGTGCATTACATGCCGCCCACGAGCTACGCGAAGCCAGCGGTGAGCCGCTCAGCTTGGTGCACCAAGACGTCTCGCCCCACAACATCATGATCACCTACGGCGGCGTGACCAAATTGCTCGACTTCGGAGTGGCCCGCATCGGCGCCATGGATGCCAGCCGCACTGAAACCATCAGAGGCAAGCCTTCCTATTTGGCGCCCGAGCAAATCTCGGGCAGCCGCATCGACCGGCGAACGGACGTCTTCGCTCTGGGTACGGTGATGTTCGAGCTGCTGACCGGCGAGCGCCTCTTTGCCCGGCCAAGTGCGATGCTCGCCTACAAGGCCATTACCGAGGATCCGATTCCGGATCCGGGCGAGCTCGCGCCGAATGTGCCAGACGCCATCGCCGAGATTTGCCGGCGTGCGCTGAGCCGTGAGCCGGGCAGACGTTTCCAAACCGCCAAAGCCTTCAGTCAAGCAATCGCCAAAGCTCGGACGGCGACGGGCCTCGATGAGCCGAGCGACGAGCAACTGGGCGCGTGGGCCACGAGCGCTCATCCGCCCAGTTTCAGCATGGGTCAGCTCGAACGGGAGATCATTCGCGGTTCCTCCCAAGACCAGCCAGCCAGCGGCATGGATGTGGCCGACATGCCCACAGAGGTGCCAACGAAGGCCGACGATGATCCAGCCAACGATGATGCCGAAGGCTCATCGTCGCAAGTGCGCACGCGGATCGATACGCCGACGGGAAAATCGGACGCGCAACCCATTCCCTTGAGGCGTCCATGGCCTTTGTTCGTGGCCGGGCTTCTCATGCTGCTACTCGGTGGAGGCGGCGCCTACCTGCTGGTTGGCAACTCGACCTTGCCGCAGCCCGCACCCACCTCTTCCGCTTCGCTGCCCACTGCCAGCGCCAGCGCAATGTCCACCACCTCCAAGCAGCTCGCCACAGAAAGCCGCTCGGGCTCGGGCTCCGACGGCAAGCCTCCCCCAACAGATCCGTCTCGGCGATGGCCCGTACCCACTGGCTCACCGAGTGGATCGCTTGCCACGACGCCAACGACGACCTCCTCGCCTCCAACGACGACCAGTACGACCACCACTGAGTCGGTGACCAAAGCGCCAGCAATGGGTCGGCTGGCAATCCGTTCCACTCCCTGGGGCGCAGTGCGGCTCGACGGCGTCAGCGTTGGCAACTCACCCAAGGTCATCAGCGCCAAACCCGGACCCCACACGGTGAGCGTACGCACCGAAGACGGTCAGCAGCAGAGCCGTTCGGTAATCGTGCGCGAAGGCGAGCTCACTTCGGTGCGCTTCGTGTTCTGAGCGCTGAGCGCTAGCGCCGGCGACGACGCAACCAGACAGGAAGCAGAGCGAGCCAGGCCAGCCAACCCATGCTGGGGCGACCAGCGATTCGGCAACTGCACCCGCTATCAGCATCGGTATCACCGCCGCCACTGCTGCCACTGCTGCTGCCACTGCTCGTGTTAGCGCCGCTGCCCGAGCTGGATGGAGCACCGCCCGCTCCTGCCGAGCCGCTGCTGCTTGCACCGCCCGAGCTCGAGGTGCTCGATGAGCCGGTCGACGAAGACGATGTGCTCGAGCCGCTTCCGCCCGAACCACCAGAGCCGCCATCGCAAGGGCCCAGCATTTGGATGACGGCCTTATAGGCGTCGTATTGCGGCTTGGTCTTCAGATCCGCTTCCATCAGGCCCCAGGAGTAGCCGTTGGGATCATCGTGCAGGTCATACCAGAAGAGTTTCTTGAGCTGCGGCCAGGGCTGGTTGATCGCGCCCGGAACGCTACCTTTGTGGATCGCATCGAGGCCCTGATAGAACTCGGTCAGCTGCGTGGCGGCGTAAGCGTTGCTGTGCTTGCCGTAGGGCTCTGCCTCCCAACCGAACTCGGTCAGCCACACGTCTTTGCCCGGGGTGTACTGGTCGGTGATCTCTTTGAGTCCGTTGATGACCTTGATGACCTGCGTTTCGCCGTCGACCAGCTGCTGCCACAAGGTCAGAGCGGGATCCTTGTATTTGTGATGAGTGACGATGTCGATGTAGCTGCCCGCCGCTTCGAGAACCTTGGGCAACGAATAGTTCCAGCCGTTGAAAATGCACTCGTTACCGATGCAGGTTCCATTCTTTGAATCCCAATTGGCACCGCGCAGGTTGGCCAGCTCGGGTCCCAGTACTTTGCAATTTGGGCAGGCTGCGTGCACTGCATCGCTGCCGGGCTTGAGGAGCAGATCGACGTACTGCGGGCGGGTGCCGTTGAAGAACTGGATCAAGTTGGGCTCGTTCCACATTCCCCAGTGGGTGACCTTGGCCTTGTAGCGATTGACCGCAGCGGTGACGAAGTCTGTCCAGTCGCTCCCTTTCAGCGGCGGGCGATTGCGACAGATGTTGACGGGATTGGCGTCAGCGTCGTTGCAGGGCTGCTGCACGGCCCAGGAGGGCGAGTAGGCCACAGTCACGAAGGTGTGCAGCCCGAGCCCGTGAGCATGATCGATGAAGCGGTCGGCTTCCTTCCAATTGTAGTTCCCCTTGGAGGGCTCGAACTGCAGCCAGTTCATGTCGAAGCGGACCCAGCCGATGCCCGCCGCAGCCACCTTGTCGAGGGCCGCATTGGACGCTTGATGGGCGTTGACCCCGAACGGACACTCCTCGGTCGCGCCGCGCGCCACGCTTGTGACAGCAAGCGCTCCCAACAGTACAGCAAGGACCTGTAGCCTCATCGCTCCCCCCTTCACTTTCCTTTTGCCATCGCCTTCTCCATCATCGCCTTGAGCTTGGCTTTGAGCGCTGGAGCGAGCTTCGCGTTTGCCTTCTTGCAGTCGGCGTGGTGCTGCATCGCGTAACTCATCACGAGGCACTTCTGCATCTCGGCTGGTGCCTCTTTGCACGTAGCCAAGAATAGAGCTTTGTCTGGGACCTTCGGGTTCGCTTGGTTGCCGGGGATCGCCCTGGCCGTCTTGACCAAACCCTCGAGCTCGACGTAGGCGCGCTCGCAATGAGGCAGATCTTTGGCCGCCGCGATGGCCGAGCCTGCGGCCGACGCCACGGCCTTGGCTGAGTCGATTGCCTTGGCCACACCCTTGGGGGTGGATGGCGCAGGCTTGGCCGCACCGCTGGCGGTTACGCCAGCCTTGTCGGCACTATCGCTATCGCAAGCACATACGGTGAACAACGCAGCGCACAGCGCAGCGCAAGTGAGCAATCCGAAAGGTGGCTTCATGACTGCGCTTGTACAACGAACGCCGCTGCGCCCATACTGCCGCGACGATTCGGTTTGCCCGAATCACTTCGTCCAGGTGTCACAAGGTCGAGCCCATGGAGCAAGCATCACCTTCGCGGCCAAGCTCGCGCAATTTTGCAAGCGCCCGGTTGGCTCTGGGCTGTTTGCTTGCGGCGTTCTTGCTGGCAGCCTGCGGTGGGGGCGACGAGACCGACCCACTTGCCGCTGGTGCTACCGGCGGAGCAGCAGGTGGCCTGACTCAAGGTGAAGGCGGTATTGCGGGCGCTGCGCAAGGAGGCATGGGGGGGTATGGCGGAGATGGTGGAACCATCCCCGCGCCGCCTCCATCCTTCGACCAGCTCGACGCGGTGCTCGACATCGCGTCCGGCGAGGTCAACGCATGGGGCCACTTCGTGTGGGTGAGCTTCAGTGAGGACGGCGCGCCCAGCTTCCACGAGATCGGCTACCGAGACACCGCCGATGACGCAGACTTCTGGCCAGCCAGCGTCATCAAGATCTACACAGCTACTGCGGCGCTGATGCTGCTCAAGCAATATGACGTCTCCCTCGACACCGAGCTGACCTTCTATCACCAAGAAGACGAGACCTGGGTCGAGGACGTCACGCAGAGCGCCCGGGACACCATTCGGGGCGCGCTACATTGCTCCTCGAACGAGGACTACACCTTGTTGCTGCGCTTCGCGGGGCTCGACTGGCTCGGCACCACTTACTTCGTACCGGAGCGGGGCTTCTCGAAGACCGCATTGATGCGGCCATACGTTTCTTACGCTCCCTTCAGCTACGTTCGCGCCGAGTCGCAGCGCATCGTGATGAAGGACGGCAACAAGCAGGCAGAGCGGATCCACAGCTGGTCGGAGACCTCCTATGCCGACACGGTCGGTTGCACCACCTACAACAGCAGCGGCACGGCCAATTGCACCACGCCGCGCGATCTGACCGAGCACATGCGCCGGCTGATGTTCCGTGAGCACCTGCCGCCCAGCGAGCAGCTCGAGGTGCGCAAAGCAGACCTCGATTGGCTGCGCTACGGCGACGGCAACCAGCTGGTCCTCAGTGACAGTCAAGCCTGCGGCGGTCCGACCTGGGCGGGGGCCAAGCGGGTATTCCCCGACGCCGACTTCTTTCACAAGGGCGGCAGCGTCAGCGACTACCGCACCACACTGGATTACCTCTCGGACGCCGCTTCGGACACCCACTACATCGTGGCGCTCGCTTTCGACTCGGGCAACGCAGCGCCGGTCGAACGCAGCGGCGAAGAGCTGGCACGCATGGCCAAGACGCCGCACCAATACGTCTATCTGGATTACCTCGAAGACTACGTGAATCCCGTGACCGCCAAGGTCTTCGCTTACACCGAAGTTGCGACGCAGCTCGAATTGCTGATCAAAGACTACGAGACCGAGCCAGAGCCCTACGAGGCCTACATGCCGCTGCCGGGCGCCACCAAAGCACTATCGCCCTCGATGGGTTGGCACGACCTGGCCTCGATCTGTCTGAGTGAGTCGACTACCTGGCACATCCTCGGTCGGCTCAGCTCGGGCGAATACGAAGACGCGTACTCGGCCCCACATTACGTGGTCGTCGATGCCGAGGTCGCCTGTCCTTGATTCGAGGCAGCAGGCAGACGAATCGACGATGGGTTACATCATGCGGCCCTTGACGACCTGCTTGAGCAGCATCCGATCGAAGGCGAACTCGGGGTGAGCGGTCTCGTCGTCAGCCCAGACGCGCTGCAGCACGCTCAGGATTCTGGTGATGGTAGCCGGAGCAAGCCCATAGGCAACTCGGCGGCTGACGGCTACGCCGCTCGCCAACTGCCGCTTGCGCGTAGCGATTCCGTCGATGATCCATGCCGCGGCTTCATCTGGCGTCATGGCGCTCGTCTCGGCAAACTGACCAGACTTGTCCATCATCGGCGTGCGCACCCAAGGAACGTATACGGCGGTGAAAACGATGTTGTCGACGAGCAGCTCTGCAGCCGCAGTGCCAGTCAGATGCGCCAACGCTGCTTTGGTCGCGCCGTAGGCTCCGAAATTGGGCGACGGCAGCATCACGCCCTCGGTTACCAGATTGACGACGCAACCGTCACGGCGCTTCCGCATGCCGGGCAGCACACCCCGAATGAGCCTCACCGCAGCAAAGTAATTGATGCGCATGAGTCGCTCGAAATCGTGATAGCGCTCGAGCGACTCTACGACGGGTCTGCGAATGGAGTGCGCCGCGTTGTTGATCAGAATGTCCACCCGACCGTGGGCCTCGAGCGCTTGCTCGACCACACGGTCGCAGGCCTCCATGTCTGAAAGATCAGCCACGAAGTAGCTGGCACGACCTCCGGAAACGCGAATCGACTCGGCCACGGCCGCAAGCTCTTTCTCGCGGCGCGCCACCAGCACCACCTCAGCGCCGGCCTTGCCGCAGTGTTGGGCGAGCGACGCGCCGATGCCACCGGAGGCTCCAGTGATGAGCACCACACGATCCTCCAGGTGTCGTTTCGCGCGGCTCGTCCGATCGCGGTCGGGGTCGAGGTGACGCAACCAGTAGTCCCAAAGCGCAGTCGCGTAGCTGCTCTGGGGAGGGCAATGAACGGACGTATCACTTAGGGCAGCAGTCGTGGAGGCCGCGTCGTAACGCAAACGTTGACGTTCCATCTCCTCCATCAGCCGGGCCACTTCATGGGGCACCTGCAGATCGTCGAGCAGCTGTTTGCGGAAGAAGCTCAAGGCACCGAGCTGACCCAACATTGCGGCCCCGAGCTTGTTGCGCGTGCGTCGATCGAAGGTTGCTTTGATGTGTGGGGCGCCGGCCGCGTCCGCGAGCAGATTGAAGGTGGTCGCAAAAGGCGGGGGGCTCGGATCGACCAGATGGAAGGTCTTGCCGTCGCCATCGGCAGCATGAGCGATATGGTCGAGCGCTGCAGCGACATAATCAACCGGCACCATGTTGAGCGGCGCACGAAACAGGCCGATCAAGGGAAACCAGTTGGGCAGAGCGCGGGCCTTCTGAACGGCTTTGAACAAGTAATAAGGACCGTCGATACGATCCATGACGCCGGTGACCGAGTGGCCGACCACAGCGCTGGGGCGGTAGATCCGATATCGCCCGGGAGCAGCGCGCACCAAACGCTCCGACTCGTGTTTGGTGCGATGGTAGGCGTGCGGGAAACCCTGGCTCAGCTCCAGCTGCTCTTCTTTGAAGAGCCCCTTGTGATCTCCCGCCACAGCCACCGAGCTGACATGGTGCAAGAGCCCAGCGAAGCTCTGCTCGCTCAGCCACGCGAGCAGGTGTCCGGTGCCTTCGACGTTCGTGAGCTGCAGCGCTGACTCGTCGGCTGACAGGTCATAGCGGGCAGCGAGGTGAAACACGTGGTCAAAGCCTGGCTGACCAGCCGCGCTGACCTCCAGTCCCAACCCGGGCTGCTCGATGTCGCCAATCGCGAGCTGCAACGTGCCCGAGCCGCTCTCTGCCAGCTGCTGCCAGCCTTCGAGCAGCGCGCGGCAGCGATCACGCGAGCCCGACCGCAGCAACAAGGTCACGGCGCCGCCGCGTTGCAGCAAGTGGGGCACGAGCTCCTTGCCAATCAGGCCTGTTCCGCCAGTCACGAAGTAGCGCGTACGAACATCCATACAGCGACGAATAACACAGCGAGCAAGCGTCGTTTGCCCGTCACGTCGATCTCGCCTGAGCCCAGTCTGGCAGAGCGGCCCGCCACCGCGAGCAACCACCAGCTCCAGAGCCGCAACTTGGGCCGGCGGTCACCGGTGCGCGTACAAGTCAGGAAACACCGCCCGCCTCACGATCTCGATGAT
>CAZRGL010000114.1:10833-22153 GCA_964599485.1 uncultured Polyangiaceae bacterium | reverse complement strand
AGAGCCCGAGAGCCCGAGAGCCCGAGAGCCCGAGAGCCCGAGAGCCCGAGAGCCCGAGAGCCCCAGGGCCCCGGGGCCCGCCCCCCCCCGCCCCCCCGACCCCCAACCCCCCCCCCCCCCCCAAGACGACGGCCCCCCTCTAGTCCCCGAGGGCAACTCCCTCCGCCTGCGCGGCTTGCTCCTCATTTTGCTCGGCGCTCCAGTCGCCGCCATCATCATGGCGAGCAAGCTCGCCTCATCGGTGGGCGTGCCGCTCTGCATCGGGGCGATCCTTGTCGTAGTCCTCGGCGCGCTCGACCTGTTGGGCAGCTTCGACGACGACGACAGCAGCGTCGCGTTCACGAGCCGAGTCTCCGAGCTGGGCCAACCCGTCGTCGTCCTTGCCCTCAGCGTAGCCGGCCTGCTGGCTTTGCTGCGCATGGCGGTAGCGGGGCGCTTGCCCGTCGTAGGCTCGGCCATCGCAATTCCCGTGGCCTTCTTGTCGACGGTGCTCGCTGTTTACGCCGTCGGTTATCGACTCGGGCCATGGCGCAATGACGAAAGCGGTAAGCCGCGGCCCTTGCACCGGCGGCACGGTTTCTGGTTGGTGGTGATCACCACGCTCCTTTACCTGCCGATGCTCGGCAACCATTCGCTCATCGATCCGTGGGAGACCCACTACGGTGAGGTCGCCCGCGAAATCCTCGCCCGCAACGACTGGATTTCGCTGTGGTGGGCGCAGGAGAAGTGGTTCTGGTCCAAACCCGTGCTGGCGTTTTGGCTGCAAGCAGGCGCTATGGCGCTGCTTGGAGTCAACTACGCGCCCGGTGAGATGCTCTCGTCGGTTTCCAAGGGGCTGGAGCCGCAGCCGGAGTGGGCGGTGCGAATGCCCATCTTCCTGCTGACTGTGTTGGCGGTCTATCTGCTCTACAAGGGCGTCGCGCGTAGCCACGGCCGCCGCGCAGGCCTGCTCGGCGGTGTTGTGCTGCTGACCATGCCGCAGTTCTTTTTCGTGGCCCACCAGACCATGACCGACATGCCCTTTGTGGCGGCTACGGCCGCCTGCATTGGGCTATTCCTGTTAGCCGTACGCAGCGATCCCGAGCAGCTCGTGCGCAGCTATGAGCTGAGGCTGGGCAGCTTTCGGCTTCGCTGGTCGCTATTTCACGTGGTCATTGGTGCTGTGCTGTTGGTGGTGGTGCCTCAGACCCTCTATCTGCTGTCCCGCAACCTGATGCTCAGCTTCGGCGAGCATTTCGACGCGCGCTTCGTGCGGGACAGCTTTGCCCAAGGTTCCCCCGGCAACTGTGGATTGCCTGGCAATCAAGCCTGCGCCGCAGGATTGCTGCCAGCGGTCAAACGCTTGGAGCCCGCCATCCAGGCGCTGATTTGGCTGCAGGCGCTTGCATTGATGTTGTGGATGAGCTGGGGCGAACGTCGTCGCAAACGCCTGTTGTTCCTCGCCGCATGGCTCTGTGCCGCAATTGCGACGATGGCGAAGGGGCCGGCGGGCTTGGTGCTCCCGGTTGCCGCCGCTGTCGCGTGGGTGATTGCAACCAAGCGCTGGCGTGAGCTGAGCCGCATGGAGATAACGGCTGGAACGTTGCTCGTGGCGAGCTGCATCTTGCCGTGGGTTGTGGCCATGTATGTGCGTCACGGCAGTCCGTTTACCGATCGGCTGTTGTTCCACCACATGTTCAAGCGTGCCTTCGCGCACGTCCACGACACCAACGCCGGCGTCGACGTCAGCTTTCGCTACTACGTGTGGCAGCTCGGTTATGCGACCTTCCCCTGGGTAGGTCTGGCGCCAATCGCGGTGGTCCGCTGGATGCGCAAGGACAACGATCCGAACGCCCAGGGTAGCGCTATCACCATTGCGGCGTGGTTCTTGTTCGCCTTTGCCCTCTTCTCCTTGGTCGGCACGAAGTTCCACCACTACATCATGCCTGCGTTGCCTCCGCTGGCCGTGATGTGTGGGCTGTTGCTCGACGACATGATGCGCTCCGCCAGCAAGTGCGGCTCACGCCGTTTCGATCAGCAGACTGCCGATCGGGTTCTGCTCGGCGCCGTAGCCATCGGCGCAGCACTGCTGACCTACATGGTGGGCCGCGATTTGGCGATGGGTTTTCCGAAGCGGGACAGTCAAATCCGGTTGATGCACTTGTTTACCTACAACTACACGCGGCCTTGGCCCAAGTCGCTCGACTTCTCGCCCGTGTTGGGGCTCTTCACCTGGGCCGCAGCCATTGGCACCGCAGCGTTGGTCGTGCAGCGGTGGCGCAAACAGATCGTCTTGGCTCTGGTGGGCCTGGCGTGCCTATGGACAGCCTGGAGCCTCGACGTCTACTTCGAGAAGACCTCGCCGCACTGGGGGCAGCGAGAGCTGTTGCTCACCTATGAGAAGGCGCGTTTAGAGCGCCCCGGCGTGCTCATCGCTTACCAGATGAACTGGAAGGGCGAGAACTTCTACCGCGGCAATCGCTTGCCGGTGTTCGTTTCCAGTGGCGCCAAGTTCCAAGCCTGGGTCGACGCACAGAAGCGCAAAGGCCACAAGCTGATGTACTTCGTCACCGAGCACAAGAGGATGCGCGCCCTGCACAACGAGCTTGGCAAACCTCGCGACTTCGACAAGCTCACCGACGCCAAGCTCAACAACAAGTTCCAGCTGGTGCGCGTCCAGTTTCGATTACTAGCGGGGCCCATCGGCCGTGCCGCTCAATCCCCTGAGAGAACAAAAATCGCCTCACAGTAGAACCTTTCCCTTCTTGTCTCGTACATGTTCTCGATGACGAAACGAACGTATTGGTACGCCCTGCTTCCAATCCTCGCGTTGGCAGGAGCGATGCTTACTGGTGGGTGCGGACTCAAGCGGGGGACCTACCAGCCAAAAGTCGAGACCGAGACGCAATGGCAACGCGGCGTGTACCTATACAGCCAGAATTGTGCCGGCTGTCATGGTGACGACGGTGAAGGCGACGAGGACAATCCGGCCATCGCCGGGGAGGGCGCGCTGGCGCTCGATCCGAAGTGGAAAGACAGCGAGCGTAAGGTCAAGTTCGAGACGGCCGCAGACGTCTTCGAGTTCGTCAAAGCGCAGATGCCTCCTATGGAACCCGGCAATCTCAGCGATGACAAGACCTGGGCCATCTTGCTTTACGTGCTCAAGCAAGCCCAAGTCGAGACGCCTGAAGAGTTGACGGCGGAAAACGCAGCATCAGTCAAGCTCCGCTAGGACGTTCAACTCCAACATTGCGCGCGAGCTCGCGTCCGCGTCGGCGTTAGCGGTCCGCGTCGGCGTCAGATGGCGACAGCAGGTCTTCGAGAGCGTCGACCAGGCCGGCGGTCGTGCTGACTTCGGCCGTGAGCTCCACGCTCAGCCCGAGTCGCTCGGCGGTGGCCGTGGTGATGGGTCCGATCGAGGCGATCATGCAGCCGCTCAGGGCCTCGGCGGCGCGCTCTGCCAGCAGGTCGCAGAGCTGCTCGGCGGTGCTGCTCGAGGTGAGCATCACGATGTCGATGCTGCTGAGCAGCTCCTCGATCTCTTTGCTGCGCTCTGGCGCCGCAGCCACTGTTCGGTAGACCGGCACGACGTCCACCTGCATGCCCGCAGCGCGCAGGCTCGTTGGCAAGATCTCCCGTGCCGCCAGTGCTCTCGGCAACAGCACTTTGGTGCCTGGTCGGTCACCGAAGGCTTCCAGTATCGCCTCGACCAGCTTCTCGGCGACAAAGGTGGTCGCCACGATGTCGCAGCGCAGGCCATGTCGCGACAGCCCAGCTTCCGTTGCAGGTCCGATGGCCGCGAGCTTGCACCTACCGAAGGCGCGCGCGTCCAACCCTTGCCGGTCGACTTCGCGCATCAGCCAGCGGACACCGTTGTCGCTGGTGAGCACGACCAAGTCGTAGCTGCCGAGCTGCTGCACGGCACGCTCGACGCGAGCGGGGGCGGGCGGGGGCGCGATGGCGATGGTGGGAAAGGAGACAGGCTGGGCGCCGCGGCGCCGCAACAGTTCGACGGTGGGGGCTTGCTGGTGTGCTGGCCGGGTCACCAGCACCCGCTTGCCGAACAGGGGGCGGCTGTCGAACCAGCTGACCTGCTCACGTAGCCCGGCTACCGCACCGACTATCAGCAAGCTCGGGCTGCCGCAGCCGGCAACGGAAGCGCGGTCGGCGATGTCAGCCAGGTTGCCCGTGATCGCTCGCTGCTGCGGGTAGCTGGCCCACTGCACGACGGCGGCCGGAGTGGTTGCAGCGAATGCGGCATCGATGATCAGCCCACGGCAAATCTGCCGCAGGTGGTGGGTCCCCATCAAAACGCAGACGGTACCTCGACAACCAAGCAGCTCACCCATGTCGAAACTGGCCCCGCCGCGTTTGATGGCGGTGAGGAAGGTAACGCTGCTGGCAAGCTGCCGATGGGTCAGCGGGATGCCAGCGTAGGCAGCGGCTCCGAGCGGCGAGCAGACACCGGGCACGATCTCGAACGGGACTTCTGCGCGGCGTAGCGCTACGGCCTCTTCGGCGCCACGACCGAAGAGTAGCGGGTCGCCGCCCTTGAGGCGAACCACGCTCTTTCCAGATTTGGCCAAGGACAGCAGCTCAGCGATGATGGTTTCCTGTTTGGCGTCTTTTGCGTTGTGGTCGCGACCGCGCTTGCCGACCGGGCGAAGCACGCCCGTCGCTCGTGCCAACAGAGCGGGGTCGATCAACTCGTCGTGCAGCACGACATCGGCTGAGGCCAGCAGCTCCGCTCCGCGCAGCGTGATGAGCCCTGGATCTCCCGGCCCCGCGCCGACGAGATATGCCCAGCCAGGGCGCGCAGCTGTCGCGGATGTTTGCATGGTTTGGAGGCCACCGACCATGCCCCACTGGGGGCCATATTGCTACGACATCTGCAAGCAGTGCGGCTAGGCTCTGCTATGCTCCGCCCGTGTTTCCCGTCCACAGGCCACGTCGCCTCCGTACAAGCCCTGGCATGCGCGCGCTGGTTCGCGAAACCGCGCTTGCGCCCGACGACCTGATTCTGCCGCTTTTTTTCAACGCAGCGCTCGACGCCCCCGTGGCGGTAAAGACCATGCCCGGCGTTTCGCAGCTGCCGGTGGGTCACGCCGCGCAGGTAGCTCAGCACGCCAAATCGCTTGGTTTGGGTGGTGTCATTCTCTTTGGCTTGCCCTTGGAGAAGGACCCGCGTGGGGCTGCAGCCTGCGATCCGGCCGGCCCCGTTCCCCGGGCGATCGCGGCCATGAAAGAGGCTGCGCCGGAGCTGGTCGTGATGGCCGATGTCTGCGTTGACGAATACACCGATCACGGTCACTGCGGTGTGCTGAAAGAGAACGCCGACGGCAGCATCGACGTAGACAACGATGCCACGCTCGAAGTGCTTGCCGAAGCCGCGCTCTGCTACGCCCGCGCCGGGGTCGACGTGGTGGCTCCCAGCGACATGATGGACGGTCGGGTGGGGCGCATTCGCGAGTCTCTGGATGACGAGGGCTTTTCCAACACCGCCATCCTCTCCTACGCGGTCAAGTACGCATCGGCCTATTACGGCCCGTTCCGTGATGCTGCGGATTGTGCGCCGAAGTTCGGCGATCGCAGCAGCTACCAGATGGATCCTGCCAACACCCGCGAGGCGTTGCGCGAGGCTCGTCTCGACGAAGAAGAAGGCGCCGACATGTTGATGATCAAGCCAGGTATGCCCTATCTCGATGTCGTTGCCCGCGTTCGTGACGCCACAGCCTTGCCGCTGGGGGTCTACAACGTCAGCGGTGAGTACGCGATGATCAAGGCTGCTGCTGCTGCGGGCATGCTGGACGAGCGACGGGTCATCTTGGAGCTGATGACCAGCTTTCGGCGTGCGGGCGCTGATTTCATCCTCACCTATCATGCGTCAGATGTTGCTGAGTGGATCAATGCCTGAGCGGAGCCGCCAAGGGGTGCTGCTGAGCATCCTGTCGACCGCTATCTGGGCAGCTTCCTTGAGTGGCTGCAGTGAGATCGGACCCGAGACCTGCAGCCGTCCGGAGACTGAGCTGCCAAAGACGTTTTCTGGTGGGAGTGTCGAATCAGGCGTCTACATGAGCTCAGCTTGGGATGGTGAGCTGCTGGATTTTCCTGGCGGCGCTTACTATCGCCTCGAGCACAAGCTCGGCGCGGTTCCCCGCTGGTGGATGTTCTATCTGTCTTTCGAGCTCGATGGCCTAGGCAGTGGCTCGCTGGCGCAAGCCGCGGGAAACCAAGTCGAGGTAAAAGGAATCAGCGATGAGGCCATCACGGTCGTCAATGGCAGCTGCGCCGCGTACTTCCTTCTCGCTGTGGCCGGCGTGGGCGATGTGACTCCGTAGGCGCTGTCGGATCTTTGCTGCCGCCCCAGAAGCGACTAAGAGGGTGCTAGCACCACAGGGGGGTTTTTATGCGAAGCTTGATTCTACTGGTTACAGTTCTTTCTTTTGTTCTCATCGGTTGCAGCGGCTACCGCGTTGTGAAGCTCACGGAAGGTGGCGGAGAAGTCGCGCTGTTTGGTGATCGGCTCGAGGCCATGCCCAAGGCCACCCAAGAGATGGCAATGCATTGCGGCGGCCACGGAAAATTCAAAATCGTCGAGCAGGGCGAGGTCGTGGTGGGTTCAGTGGCTCAGACCACGAGCTCCAGCCGAGGCAAAGCCAAGCCGACCCATGGTGGCGGCCTGGTGACGAGCCAACGCGGCAGGGAGACCACCACCACGCGCGACAAGACCGAGTGGCGTGTCAAGTTCGAGTGCAAAGGTGACGAGAGCGGCCGCGTTCACACCGTCCGCGTTGCGATCTAGCTCCTGGCCCAACAAGAGGCGCTACGGACTCGCGCGCCCCTAAGGGCGCACACGCTCTGGTCAGCGTTTTCCTCGGCCCTTGCGCGTCATGCGTGGCAGGC
This sequence comes from uncultured Polyangiaceae bacterium, assembly GCA_964599485.1. Classification (GTDB taxonomy): domain Bacteria; phylum Myxococcota_A; class Polyangia; order Polyangiales; family Polyangiaceae; genus JAPYTK01. Next base: position 15,271 of record CAZRGL010000114.1, on the reverse strand, counting down.
CTGTGCGTGGTGCAGGGCCGAGGCTCAGATCGTCGCCGTGGCCGGCGGCGAGCTTGAGCGCCCCAGCGTATGCAATCATGGCGGCGTTATCGGTGCAGCTTGCCAACGCGGGCACGTGAAGGCTCAAGCCCTGCTGCTGGCAGGCCGCGTGCATACGACTTCTTAGCTCGCGATTGGCGGCGACGCCCCCAGCGACCACCACATCGCTCACGCCGCAGCGCTTGGCCGCTCGAATTGTCTTGGCCACCAAGGTTTTGGTAGCGACTCGTTGGAACGCCGCGCACAAGTCGGCCACCTGCGCTGGATCGGTGGGGCCCTGTTCGCCCTGGACGTGCCGTGCAACAGCGCTCTTGAGCCCTGAGAAGCTGAACTCCAGAGAGTCGGCGCGCGCCAGCGGCGCCACCAAGCGCACCGTGGCGCGGTCAGCATTGCCGCTCGCTGCCAAGCGGTCGATGATCGGGCCGCCCGGGTAGCCGAGCCCAAGCAGCTTGGCGATCTTGTCGAAGGCCTCACCGGCGGCGTCGTCTCGAGTCGCGCCGAGCTCATGGATCGACTGCGCTGCTGGGTAGGGGGCGTTGCACAGGTAGAGCGCAGTATGGCCGCCTGAGACGAGCAGGCCCACGAAGGGGTGGCGCGGCGGCGCAGTCTCCGGCTCGCCGTCGTGGCGCAGGAAGGCTGACAGCAGATGTCCTACCAGGTGGTCCACACCCACCAGAGGTTTATCCGCAGCCCACGCCAAGCCCTTGGCGAACTGCAGACCGACCAGCAGCGCACCGACCAGTCCGGGTCGACAGCTGACCGCCACAGCGTCGATTTCATCGAGCCTCAGCTTGGCTTGCTCGAGAGCTTGTGCCACGACAGGGGCAATGGCGCGCAGATGGTCGCGCGCAGCGATCTCGGGCACCACTCCTCCGTACGGGGCGTGGGCGTCGATCTGGCTGCGCACCAAGTCGGCGAGCACGCGACCGCACCCGTCCACAACCGCCGCTGCGGTTTCGTCGCAAGAGCTCTCGATACCGAGCACACGCATGGTTGCTGTTCCGCTCAGAATCCGCAGTCGCCTTTTTCGCGGTGCAGCAGAAAGACCCCGAACAGCGACTGGCGGCCTTGTTCGGTGGCGTTTTCGTCGGCGGGACCGGGGCGAATGAGCCGTACGCCCACCGCGTCATCCGATCGAAGAGAAACGACCGCCAGCAGCGATTCTGCCTTGGGATCGGCCGGAGACACCGCGAAAATCATGTTCTGATCGCGACCATCCCCGAACGCAAGTTGCGAGAGCGCGTCGTGCTCCAGCGCAGGAATGGAGCGGAGCGCAGCGTCGTCCAGCAAGCGTTGGCTGTCGCTTTTGGCCCCCGCGTCAAACGTGGTGATCAACCCTGCTGGTTGCCCGGTCTGCAGTTTGGTCGAATCGAAGCTCATACGCATCTGCACGCGTGGACTGAAGCCGGTACGGAACGCGCTGCCGAGGTGTATCTGACCGCAGAAGGCCTCGCCAGGCTCTGTGTCGAAGCTTGCGCTTCGGTCACATCCCAATAGCCCCATGACAAGCGTGACGACAATCGCGGCGCGTCTCACGGGGCCGGCTCCGAAGCGGCCGGGTCGTTGCGTGCGAGCTCAGTGGCGATGCGCCGCAAGCGCGGTTCGTCGTCGCGTTCGGCGACGCGCGCCAAAATGGGCTTGGCCGCCGCCGGGTCGCGTTTCAGCAGCGCGCGCATCGCCGATTCGCGCACGATCGCAAAGGTGTCGGTTGTGATTGCGCTGCTGAGCGCTTTGACGATTTCTGCCTTGGCCTTCACCGTTTTGATGCGACCTAACGCTTGCGCGGCGTGGTTGCGAAGAGACCACGACTGGGCACTCTGGAGCAATGCCAGAACTGCTTTGACGCTCTTGTCGTCATTGAGGGTTCGAAGTGACGACAAGGCCGTCTTGCAGACCTTCGGATCGCGCTGGTCGAGTGCTGAGACCAGCGCGCTGTGAGCATCGGCGCTCGGTCGTTGGGCCAAGAACTCGATGGCGCGTTTTCGTACTTCGACCGTCGGATGGCGGGCTAGGGCGACGAAGCCTGGCGTGCAGCGTTTGGCGATCGCTTCGGCGCTTGCGTCGAGCTGGCTCGCGAGCTTGGCCGGCAGTTTGTCGCCTGGCTGTGCGTCGAACAGAATGCCCAGCTTGCTGAGCGTGAGCTCGGCCACGATGCGCCCGCGCTCTGGAGATGTCGCAACAGCAGCTGCTGCGGCCTTGGTCAACTGGCTCTCGAGCTGAAGTAGTGCGCGTGCTTGCTCCGCCCGAGTGTATCCGGTCGGCGCCAAGGCCCGTAGCGCGTCGGCGAGTACCACCATGCCGTCGGGCACAGGGAGCGCTTTGCTGCCGCGCCGGTATTCACCAACCGCCAACGCTGTTGCTGCGGCCATGGCGGTCTTGCGCAGCTCGCTGCGTTCCGAGAGCAGCGTGCGTGCCAAGATCTCGCCCACGTCTGCCGGGATGGTGTGCTTGCTGGCTTTTTTGGCCAAGGTCGTGTCGAGGCGGGCCAGCGCGAGGAGTGCCGCGAGCTGCACCTGCAGCTCGGAGGAATCGGTCAGCGCAAGCAAGAGCGGGCGTTGGGCAGCATCGCCGAGCTCGCCGAGCGCGTGCGACGCGGCCGCGCGCGCGGTGGGTCCCGTATCGGGTGAGCGTGCCAGCTTGGCCAGTACGGCTGCGTGGGCGTTGTTGTGAGTCAGACCCAGCCCCAAGGCTGCCAAGGCGCGGATGTACGGCGAGGAGGAGGCGAGAAGCTTGGTCAGCAAGGATTCGGCCTTGCTGTCTCCCATTCGAGCTACGCCCCAGACCGCGGCTACGGCGACAGCGTCACCGGTCGAGCCCACCGCTGCACCGTCTTGGGGGGCGAGCAGTTGCTCATAGCGAGGTAATAGCTCGGATGATTCCAACGCCCCACAGGCCACCATGGCGCGCACCCGCAGGCTGGGATCTGCTTGCCCCATCGCGAAGTTGAACAATGCTGGTCCAGCGCCCTTGTTTTGCACGTAGGCCAGCACCTTGATGGCGATGCGTTGCTGTGATTCCAGAGGTGAAGCCAAAGCATCGAGCAATGGTTTGACGGCGCGCGCTCCAATCTTGGTCAGCGCTTCTCGTGCAGCTTTGGCTGCCGCGCTGTTGCCAAGACGGGCGGCGTGAACCAGCGGAAAGGTCATGGTGCCGTAGAGCTCGACGAGCAACCGACGGTAGATCGACTTCTGTGGGTTGCCCAAGGCCACCGGAAGCAGCTCGCGCTCGAGTGATTCGAGGGTGCCTTTGCCGAGATTGATCTGCATCGACGCGCGTGCTGCCCGCATCACGAACTCTTCGTCGCGGCTGGTACGGATCACGCGGCGGTAGAGCTGGTCGGCTTGCTCGACGCGACCACTCGATAGCTCCAGCTCGGCCAGCGCGAAATAGGCTCGAAAGAGCCGATCGTTCTTCTTGATGGCCTTTCTGAACTCGATCATCGCTCGGTCAGCTTGCTGGCGTCGGCGATACATCAGTCCGAGTCGGTAGTGGCCGGTCGCGTCGTTGGGCGACAGCTCGACGGCCTTCGAGGCGTACTTGATCGCGTCGTCGTCGCGGTACAGCTCGGCCGAATATTGGGCCATGCGCTGGTAGTATTGTCGTGCCCGCTTCGGATTGACCTCGACCAATTTCTTGAGGACCTTGATGGCGCCGTCGAGATTGCGTTGCATGATCAAGACGCGCTCGAGCGCCACGAGCGACTGCTCGTCGCCAGGTGCTTTGCTCACGATGGTGCGCAGCGTCTTTTCTGCGTCTGCAAACTTGCGCAACCTTCGCTGGACCTCGGCCAACAAGCGACCCGCGCTCAGATCTGGTGGCGTGGCGTCGAGCTTGGCCTTGAGCGGTCCGATCTTGTCGCTGAGCTGCCTGAGGATGGCCCACAAGCCGACGATGTGCATGCGGCACTCGCGCGCGAGGTTCGCGTCATCGCCGGCGTTCTTCAGCATCTGCTGCCACATCTTGAGCGCTTCGCGATAGCGATAGCGGGAGCCGCGGACAGAAGTAGCGGTGCGCTCGAGCGCCACCGCGAGCTGCTTCTTGTAGCGAATGTACTTGGGCGAGAGTTTGACCGCCTCGCGCAAGGCCGCCAGGGCCTCGGTGGGCATGTCGTGCTCCAAATAGATGTCGCCGAGCATCGATTGGGCTCGCGCACGATTGCGAACCATCTTCTTGATTCTGGCCCAGGTGGCGAGCGCCTTGTCCTTCTTGCCTTGTTGGAAGTAGCGGTCACCCAGATCGATGATGTGCTGCGGATCGCCCTGCGGCAGCTTGGCCAGCCGCTCGAGCACTTTGATGGCGCGAGCCTGCTCTTCGATGCGCTCGTAGAAGTCAGCGATTGCGGCAAGGATGTCGCCTTCGGCGGCGGTTCTCTTCTCGAGGTCGGAGACCAGCTTCAGCG
>CAZRGL010000114.1:586-10823 GCA_964599485.1 uncultured Polyangiaceae bacterium | reverse complement strand
CCTTCTTTCGCTCACCGCGTTGGATCAGCGTTTCGGCCAACTCGAACACGAAGTCCGCGTTGTGCGGGGCAGATTTGATCAGCGCTCGGTACTCTTTGATCGCCTCGTCGAGCTGACCAGCGGTTTGAAGCAGATGGACCAGCTTGATGCGGACGTCGATGTTCTTGCTCTGAAGCTTCAAGGCCTCCCGGTAGGTCTTGAGCGCTTCGGAGACTTGGCCCGTCTCTTCATAGAGGGCGCCGATGGTCGCCAATCGTTGAAAATCACGCCCACCCTCCGCCTTGAGGATGGCGATGAGCTCGACCAGCTTGCCCTGCTCGCGGTACACGTCGGTGAGCAAGGCGAGGATCTCCGAGCGAATACCGGATTGTCTGCCGGCGATTGCGCGGGCGCGCTTGAGCACTTTGAGCGCGTCATCCATTCGTTTCAACTTGGCCAGGACCTTGCCGTGGTCACGCAGCGCTGGCGCCAATGCCCTGTTGTCGCCACTGGATTGGGTGACGATCTTGCGGAACTCGACCTCGGCACGCTTGTAGTGGCCCCGGTTCATCAGCTCGCGGCCGTATTCCTTCTTGACGAAGAGCGAGCCCCCAGCCGAGCGCACCAGCGTGTGGTGGTACTTCTTTGCGGCGGTGAAGTCCTTCAGATCGATGCACAACAACATCAACTGGCGGGTGACGCGCTCGCGCTCCACACCCCGCTTCATCAGAGGCCGTGCCGCTTCGTATTGCTTGCGCGCGGCGGCCTTGTCGTTGGCAGCTTCGGCCAGGCGCGCGCGCATCAGCCGTGGCGTGGCGTTCTTGGGCTTGTCCTTGATCGCCTGGTCGAGCAGCTTGGCTGCGGCCTTTTTCTTGTGGGCGTGCAGGTAGATGCCGGCGAGAACCAGCTTGGAGTTGTACTGGTCGGCACCGGGGGTCGCAGCGCGCTTCTCGAAGTCGGCGATCAGCTTGTTGAGGTTGCCGTCCCGCTTGCGATGCAGCTGGGTGAGCTTCATCAGCGGAAATGTGGCGTGTGGCTGATTCAGAACGATGCCCGTGTAGCGGGCGATGAGCTTGTCGACCGAGGGCTTCTTCTTTTTCTTCTTCTTTCGCTTCTTGACGCCAGGGCGTCCGCCGCGCGGTGGTCGCCGTCGCCCTCCTGGGTTGAAATTTTGGGCTTCGGCGGGCAACGCTACGAACAACAGCGCCAAGAGCCACGGCACAACCGAACGAAACCAGTGTCGCACGAGCGCTAGCGTAGCTTGCCAAGGGCCCGAGGGCCATCACACGGCCGCTTCCCGACGGTCGGCGGCTTGCTTGCACGGCTGTAAGTCAGGTCCGGCTACCGCGTTGTGGGCCTAGGCGTTTGGGATGTGACATCCCAGCAGCCGCGGCGCCACCGGCCTCGAGTGCCGCACGAGGGACCTGTTTGTTCAGAGGAGACGTATCGCAATGAGAACCCATGCCAAGCTCATATTTGCCGTCAGTTTCGTAGCGCTACTGGTCGGTTGTGGCCCCGCGAGAATGAGGGAAGGGAAGGTCATCGCCACCAAGCCGCAGCCGGCTTCCAAAGTGCTGGACCGCTCCCTGTATGCCAAGAATGCAGGTGGCTCACTGACCGAGGACGGGCTACAGCGAATCCTGCAAACGCCGATAGACCTACAGTTTCCGGCTCGCGTTGGCGTGGTGCCCCTCGCTGAGCCCTTCGATCCGGCCAAGAACGCTTCGATTCGCACGCGTAGTGCTGCGGCTCGCCATCTAGCCAAAGCACTGCTCGGCAATCCGCAGTTTTCTCACGTTTCCGACATCTCCACGGAGTTGCCTCATGTCGGTGGCATCGAGGGGCTGAGGGTGCTCGCGGCTCGCTACCGGGTCCGCTATCTGCTGCTCTACAACGAGCGCTTCGAGGATGCGACGCACGCCAATGGTTGGGCCTGGCTCTATCCGACCGTCATCGGCATGTTTCTGGCGCCAGGGGTTACGGTCGAGAGCCACGGGATGGCTCAGGTCGACTTGCTCGACGTGCGGACGGGCACGATTTTGTTCTCAATCATGGAGCCTATGCATGTGTCCTCACAGCAGCTCATGGTTGGCGCGGCTCGCGCCCACCGCAACAAGCAAGCACATGCGGCTGTCAATGCGGCCGAAACTCTTGCAAAACGAGTCAGCTTGGCCACAGGCTCCCTCGTTGCTTTTGCCGAGGAGTGGGGCGCAGGCAAGCGGCGCGTGCGCACCCGTATCTTGCCGCCTCCCATTCCGACCGAGCCTGACCCCGTCCCCCCGGCACGCGGCGCCTCGCCCTGAGCTCGATGGGTAGCCCGAGCTCCATGACGCTCGATTTCAGGCGTAGAGGGCGACCGCGGCGAGGATGAAAAACGCAAGCGCAAGGGCACCGGTCAGCACAATCAGCCAGACCACGCCCATGCTCCCCGTTATCGATCGCGCTTGGTCTGGCGCGAGCGGCTCGCCCCCGGTGTCGCTGGCTTCTGTGATATGGGCTTCGAGCTCTGCCCGACTTCGTTTGCCCTGACGCCAGAGCATGAGCAGCTCGAAAATACCCGTAACGAGCACCAACCCAAGGGCCGGCCAGCGGGCCCTCTTCTGGCGGCTCTCTTCCCGTGCAATGACGCTGGGCATACCGTCGAGCAGCTGCACCACTCGGGTTGGTGGTACGGTTCCCTTGGCCGGATCGAGTGGCCAACCCACCGAAGACTGGGCTTGCTCGTTGTCATCGCTCGAGACCACCACGGTCAACGGTGCGTCAGGTAGCTCAGGCAGCTTGACGCTGCCGGTGGAGAAGCCCAGGCGGTCGGTCTTCATCGCGACCTTGGTCCCCCACAAGCGCCCTTTTGGTGACAAGAGCGACACGTAGGCAACGCGTTTTGGAATGGCGGCACCGATCTTCAGTTGCCCCTTGCTGCGTGCCCCGGGAGCGACCCACATACGTCCGGGTTGAATAGCGAGCGTTCCGTGCCAGCGACTCGGGCCGGCTGCCCCTTTTGCTTCGACCGTGAGCTGCACAGCGGGCGCTTTCGCTTTCACCCAAGCCGTCCATTCGGTCGGGCAGGGGGCGCGCTGGCAAGAGCCTTCCCGTGGCCCTTCGATTCGTTGCAGCTCACCGCCGCTCAAAGTGAGCTTGGGCTTCGCGGAGGCCTCGGCGGCGTCCGCCCAAACCGATATGACCACCGCTTCGGCAAACTCAGGAACCGCAAAGCCGCGCGGTATGTGAACTGCAATGCGGGGTGCTCCGCTGTTGACGACTGCGGCGATGGGCGCTTGTAGGCCCAGCGGAGCCACGATCTTGAACGGGCCTTGAGCGAGCGCAGTCGTACTGTCAGGGAAGCTGATGTGCATCATGGCAGTCGGATCGAGTGGGCGGTCCAGCTTGCCACTCGCATCCGCCAGCCCACTTTCGTCGACCCTACCTTGCCAGCTGCCAATCACCGCGCCCCCCTGGACGATACGCAGCGCGATCTCCTTGTCACCAAGGGGTTGATAGACCCCGTCGTAGTGACCCATGGTCCTGACCCGCATCCCGAAACGGGTCGCTCCGCGGCAGGCCACCCCGTAAGCGCGCGCCCCAAGCACAAGCCGCTCGGTCCCCGGTCCGAGCAGGACCAGGATCACGACGAGACCCGCCAGCGCGGGCATCCCAAACATGGCGATGCGGTCGAGTTTCATCAACTAGCTCTTCGTCGACCTCAGTTGAGCGACAAACCGTTTGTTGCACTAGTACTACTGTGTCAGACGGAAGCCCATGGCACGCAGCAACAAGAGCTCAGCGTCGCGGTCATCGCGCCGTAGGCCCAAAGAGCACGCCAAGAGCCGGCCGACAAAAACGAAAGCGGCGCGGCGGGCGGCCTTGCGCAAGCTCGCTGGCCGTTTCAGCGAGTCGCGCTACGAGCCCAAGGCAACTCTGGGTAGCGTGGTGGCCGTTGTCATGATGTCCCTCGGTGGAGTGGCCCTCGGTGCCGGGCTCTGGGCCTCGCTTCTGCTCGAGCCGGGGCGCCCTGCCGCCAGCTACGGCCCCTACGCGTTAGCGGTCGGCGTGGCGCTGCTGGCTGGCTTTCTGCTTGCGCGCCGGACCGGTCAAGTGCTGCGGATCGGTGAGCTTGGGCTGGCGATCGAAGTCGATGGGAAGCTCGTCAGGACGGCCTGGTACGAGCTGCGCCGCGTTTCTTTTGCCAACGCATCATTGCGTCTCAACAAGACGGAAGGTCGGCCGTTGACGATTCCGTTGCGTTCGCATCCCGCGGCAGTCGCGCGAATCGCAGCTGAGGCCCTCAAACGCATCCCCAAGCGGGTCGATCTCGACGAAGATGCATTGGCCCGAATCGGCTACCCGGCGGAGCGCGGCGAACAGCTGATGGTCGATCCTCCACAAGTCACCGGCCAGCATTGCCGTGCGAGCGAGCAAATCCTCACATTTGAGAAAGACGTTCGTATGTGCGCCCGTTGCGGTGCGCTCTACCACCGGGCGCGGGTCCCGCGTCGCTGCAGCGAGTGTACGAGCAAGCTAGGCAACACTACGCGGTCGAAGCGGGCGGCCAGCTGACCTCGAGTGGTTTGCGCTCACTCGAGCAAGGCAGGATTGTCGCGAAGGAACGCGACGTAGCGGTCAGCCTCTTGATGAGGTGCGACTCGACCAGCCCGCACTGCCGCTTCGAGGTTGCGTTTGATGTCGCCGATGCGCCGTGACGGCGCGAGCCCGAAGGCGTGCATGATGGCGTCACCTACGCCTTTTGGTAGCGGTGGGCGTTTGGCATCTTGGGCCGCGAGCGCGGTGACCCGCTGCTGTAGATCGTTGATCTGCTGCAGGCCGCGTCGCTTTCGCTCAGGCCGCTTGGTCGTGATGTCAGCACAGGACAGACGGAACAAATCGTCCATGTGGGCTCCCATCTCGCGGGCAAACCGCCGGACCGCACTGTCGGTCCAGCTCGGCGTATATTGACTCGCGCGCAGATGGTTCAGGACCAAGAAACGGACCGCTTCGCACAACGTGCTGCCGTCGGATAGCAGCGGGATACGCCGCTCCATCTTGTCAATCATTCGTGCTCCGACCTCAGCGTGGCCGAAGAAATGAACTTGGCCGTCAGCGCTGATGGAGCGCGTTTTCACTTTGCCGATGTCGTGGAGCAACGCGGCCCAGCGGACTTGGCGCCGCGGCGCAGCTTGTCGCACGACCTGTTTGGTGTGTTTCCACAGATCCTTGTGACGCCACTCGCCGTCACCAAAGCCCACCATTTGCTCGACCGCAGGCAGCAATGCCGCCAAAGCGCCGCATGTACGCAGCGCCTCTAGGCCTTCTTCGGCGTTGTCGGCCAGCAGAACGCGATCGAGGCTGGCCCGGACGTCGGGAAGCGCTTGCTTGGAGGCAGCTCGATAGTCGGCGGCCGTGGCGATCGGGGCGGGTTCGTTCGCCCCGTCCTCGGCGCACCGCGCGGCCCACTGCAGGGCCGCGAGGGCGTGGGCGCGGTTTGACTCTCGATCGGACACGTTCTGACTCGTTCAATCTGGCCCTTGGGGGCGTGGCGAAACATCGCCTCATAGCAGGATAGCGTGCAGTTCACCATGCGCTGGTGGGCCGACCACTCAGCCTCATGGCAGGCAGGCGTCAAACTCCCTTCGCCAGCGGGTCGGTCCGCCCGACACGAGCCTCCTAGTGTGGTGGATTCCCCCGAATTCGGGTTAGCCAGTGCTCATGAGCGCGATCTTGTTTCCGGCGCTGCTGTTCCTAGGCCTGCTATCTAGAGCCCTCGCTGGCTGCTCCGGAGATCCTTGTGGCGAGCTCGCGGATATTTGCGATCTGTGTCCCAGTAGTGGCAATGGGCCCGTCGCCCGTGCTTCTTGCGAAGGGGCCGTAGACGAAGATGACGAGGAAGCCTGCGAGAATCGGGTAGATCAGCAGACTTACGCCTCCTTCGGCTGCAAATAGCTCAGAGCGCCCACCGCACGACGGCGGCGCAATCCTGCTATGTTTTCATTGTAAACATGAATGCCTGCCGGTGCGGCCCGTCGAACCTTCGAACGAGGATGCAAGCCATGAAGAAGATCAAGCTGTTGCTACAGCTCTTGGTCGCGATGGCTCTGCTGGCGGTTTCGGCTGGGGCCTTTGCCCAGACCGGACCCGTACATGCGAGCTTGCGCGGCACAGTGCTCGACCCCCAAGCCACGACCGTACGTGTAGTGCCGCCTCGAGGCGCCCACGTGATGCTCTATCGAAACGGTAAGGTGGTGGGATGGTGGATGCACACCGGCATGGCGAACGTTACGCCTGGCCGCACCTACGGCATCATCGCCACGCGCGGCACCAGAGTACTGTTCAATGCGGGGCTAGTCGCCCGCCGCGGCTTGACCGACATCGTCTGGAAGTCGGGCTCTGACGTGCCCCATATCGCTTACCATCCGGTTCGCCAAAGGCCCGCATACGTGGGCGTGTCGCATAGCCCCCATGGGCATCACGGCAGCTCGGGACCGGTGGCCATCGCGATCAGCAGCGTGCGTTACCGCCAGCTGGTTCGGCACATGCGGGCGAAGCGTTTCGATCGTGATCGTCTCGCCGTCCTGAAGCGCTACGTTCGCAGCTACAAGTTCAACACCTGGCAGGCGCGTCAACTCGTGCGCTCCTTCCGGTCATCCCGCTACAAGCAGGCTGCCGCGCGCACGCTTCGCGGCCACACTGGCAAGGTGCGCCCCACGGTGAACCGCCGCGTGCTCAAATCCCGCACGCTCAAGAAGAAGAACCGCGTCGCTGGCAAGACGACTGCCAGGTTGGCGATGACCCGCCGCTAGCGCTTGCTCGCGCCCTTTTGCCTCGGTCTCGCCCGTGCGCTCCTTGAAGCTTGCGCACGGGCGATGGATTGAGTAGGCAATCAGCTCGTTTGGGCGCATAACTCAGTGGTAGAGTGCATCCTTCACACGGATGAAGTCACAAGTTCAAATCTTGTTGCGCCCACCACCCCGGCAAGACGCTGAGCGGCTCGCTGACTGATTCGGTCGCCAGCAACGCCGGCCACCGCTGCCCTTCGTCAGTGCCCGTTGTCTGGCAGGTAGACCTGCCCTTTTGCGATCGGCCCCGCCTGGGCACAGCAACTGGCAAGTTGTGCGGTCAAGCCCACGTGTAACGTGGCCGTGGCTGAGCCCTGCTCGGGCTCCGGCAGCGCGGTCGCGACGGTCTCGTCGGAGGTGGCCAAGCGCACCAGCCCGCCGGCCACCAACAACGCCGCGCCAAGGGTGAGAAGACGTGCTCGAAGCGCGCCGCGGTGAGCGGATGGGGGTGGGGACTTTTCGTGGGTCTTCACGATTGGGGTAGCCTTGCAGCCTACGGGTGGAGGCGAGCAAGGTCTCGCAATGATGTGCTGACCGATTGGTGTGGGCCAACTTCGCCGCCACCTGGTAAACGTCCGAGCGCGCTGCGCTATTTCACGTTTTCAATCATGTTGCGAAACGCCGAGCGGGCCGCTTGGACCGTGTCTTCCGGTCCCACCATGCGAAAGAACCAATTGCCACGCTTGGGGGTCCTGACCCCAGCCGCAAGTCCGCGCCAGTTGTCTTTGAGCACATGCGCTGCGTGGCGTTTGCGTCGCCCCATCGGAGGTCCCATCGGAAACTTGTAGGTGCCGCCGATGTTGAGCCATTCGACGGTGAAGTTGCCGACCTTCAACTGCTCGCGCTTTGGTGACTTCGCGACAGCGCCTTCGAATTGTGCGGCTAGCTCGGCCAGCTTCTTGCTGACGTCGGCGTTGCTGCCTCTGCCCAGATGGGAGACGAGCAGCTCCGCCGGGTGCTTTCCATTTCCTTGGGGAGGGACTTCGTACTTGGCGCGGTACTCGCCTCGCTTTGCCAGACGCTGGACTGTCCACGTTGGAGGTATGGTCCACGACAGCGCTCGGCTTGTGGTTGTGACGCGGCCACGGCTTGTCGACCGGTCCGGCTCTGGTGGCGCTTGTTGGCAGCCAAGCGCTGCAGCGCCTACCGCCATGGCAGCGAGCCACAACATGGTGGCGGGTCGCAAGGGAAGCTGTCGGCTCGATTGCACCTGCGAATGATAGCAGCTCAGCCGGCGTGCACACGCATGACGCGCCGGCAGCTCGAGCTCAGGCGCAACAGGCCCGTGAGCCCGACTGCCGACTCGTTGCTGTGCTATGAGCCGTGCCTTGCGAAAGCGGTGAGTAGGCCTTCGAAAAAGCCGCGGCGCGCCGGTGGTGCCGCGAGGAAGACGGCGGCAAAACGGTCGCGGCGTCGTCGTGCGCGACGAGGAAGGCGAACGTCCAAGAGACCACCACGCGGCGCGCGACGAGCGCCGCAAGCGTCTCGGAACAAGTCCCGCCGTCTTCGTATGGTCCTGGCGGTGGTCAGCGGAGTGCTGTTGGCCATGGTGGTCGCAGCGTGGCTTGGCTACCGTTGGTTCGTCTCGAGGCCAGGTCCGTCGCTGCGCGCACCCGTAGCGGTCAGTTGGCCCGTGGGGCTCAGCGCTGGTGAGGCTGCACAACTGCTGGTCGATCTCGGCCTGACCGATCGACTCAGCTGGATGTCAGCATACCTGTGGCTCAGCTCTGCAACCGATTGCATGCAGGCCGGTCCGCACTTGCTGCACGGGGCGGTCACCCCGGTGCTGCTTCGCGCCATGTTGTGTCGTACCGAACAGCGGTCGGTTGTGAAGCTCACAGTTCCCGAGGGCTTCAACCGTTTTGCCATCGCCAAGCGGCTCGAGCGACTCGGGATTTGTGGGCGAGGCGCATTCCTTCACGCGAGCGCCGACCGCGAGCTGCTTTATCGTTTGGGTTTGGAGCCGCGTTCACTTCCGGAAGCTGACACAGCGGAAGGCTATTTGTTCCCTGCGACCTATGCGTTTCGTGAGGACAGCTCGCCTTCGGGGATCGTCAAGACGATGGTGCGAACCAGTCAGCGCCGTTGGGACGCGCTCGTGCGCGAATTCCCGGAAGGCTTGGCGGCGCTCAAAGACAACTTTGATTATGGCCGCCATGAAGCCCTTACCCTCGCTTCGATGGTCGAAAAAGAAGCAGCGGTTGCCGAGGAGCGTCCCATCATCGCTAGCGTGTTTCTCAACCGCTTGCGCGACCCGAGCTTCAGACATTTGCAGTCCGATCCCACCGCAGTTTATGGGTGTCTGGTCATGCCCGCGCGCATTGCTGCATGCAAAGACTTCGATGGTCGCGCCACGCCCGCGATCAATCGCGACAAGGCAAACGTCTACAGCACGTACGTGCGGGCAGCACTGCCGCCGGGACCAATTGCCAATCCCGGCCAGGCGTCCATTCGCGCAGTGCTCGCGCCGGCCGACAGCGCGTACTTGTATTTCGTTGCCAAGGGCAACAAGAGGCACACCTTCAGCGTCGACTATGCGGCCCACAAAAAAGCAGTCCGTCAACTACGCGACGAGCGCAACCGGCGCTGACTTCGAACAACGACTTCAAGGCGAAGCGTTGAGACGATGTTGTCCAGAGGCGATCGCTTCGCTACCCTTCAGCTCATGAGCAAACGTGCCAAGCCGGCGCGAGCGGATTCCAAAGCTAGTGCATCAACGGTGCAGCTGGCTCCGCTACCACGTGTGTTGGTGCCTCATCCACACGTGCGCTGTGATAGCCGTCTGCTCGGGGGCAGTCCTCATGTGGCTGGATCACGTGTACCCGTAAGGCGCTTGTGGGCATGGCACCGTGCTGGTGTATCCATCGACACCTTGCTCAAGCGCTACCCGCGGCTCGGGCCAGGCAAAGTGCTCGACGCGTTGTCTTTCGCTTATGACAACCGCGCTGTCGTCGAAGCTGACCTGGCGCGCGAGATGGCGGCTTTCGAAACCGCTGGGAAGAAGACGGTTGGGTTGCGGCCGATGGCCCAGCAAGCGTTCGCGTTCATGATCGAGGACGAAGAAGCGGGTTGATCCACACGGCTCGCCTGGCACTGCTCGCTCGTGCGCGTTGACTTGTGCGGGGGCGACACGAACATCGGTTGCATCACGGTTGGGCTCGTCGCTCGGAACGGAGCGCGAGACCAACCCGTTCGTGCGCCGCCTGCGTTGAGCCCGCGATGGTTCCGAGCCTCTGATCTCGATAGGCCCGTCGAGCCAAAAAAAAGCCCCGCTCGAGGCGGGGCTTGGTTGCTAGCAGCGTGCGGCTAGTCGTAGGGGTCGTCGTCCGGCGGCTTCACCACCGGCGGCGTGGGTACGGGGGGCTTGGTCTCCGGGGGTTTGGTCCCCGGCGGCTTGGGTTCGCGGGGGGTGGGTACCGGCCGCGTGGGGG
>CAZRGL010000114.1:0-576 GCA_964599485.1 uncultured Polyangiaceae bacterium | reverse complement strand
GTTACCGGCGGCTTGGTTACCGGCGGCTTGGTTACCGGCGGCCGTGTGGTGATTGGGGGTTGCGTGGTCACTGGAGGTTGTGTCGTCGGCTCGCTCGTCGTCTCGGCAGCAGCGCTTTCGGTTGCTGACTCGGTGACGGATTCACTGGCCGATTCACTAGCAGTATCGCTTGCGCTCTCTGTGGCTGAAGCAGTCTCGACAGCTGTCGTGGGCAGCGCGGCGCTGGTCGTGGCTGCGACGGTCTTCGCGGTCTTCGTGACCGGCGGCTTGGTGGCCGTGCTCGTTGGCTTGGTGGGCTTGTCGTCACCGCCCTTCATGAAGAGGTAGATCGCGCCGACCACCACGATCAGCGCCACGAGCAGTAGCAGGCCTTTGCCGCCTTCCTCCTCCTCGTCGTCCGCCGGTTGCGCTGCTACGACGGGCTTGGGTGCTGGCTTCTTGGGTGCGGCCTTCTTGGCGGCCGGCTTCTTTTCGGCGGGCTTCTTGGCGGCCGGCTTCTTTTCCGCAGGCTTCTTGGCGGCCGATTTGTCGTCGGCCTTCTTGTCGTCGGCCTTCTAGTCGTCGGCCTTGTAGTCG
>CAZRGL010000113.1:0-22195 GCA_964599485.1 uncultured Polyangiaceae bacterium | reverse complement strand
GGGCGGGCCCACGCTGAAAAGGCCCCGCGAGGAGCCTTCACCACCGCGAGCCCGCGGCAGCGGTAGCAAGCCGAAAGCAGCAGCAGAGATACGCGCAGCGACCGCCGGCACGGCTGACGCGGGCGCGGACCCGGACGCGGACGACGCGGACGCGGGCGGGGGTAAACCGCCCGAGATGCCCCTACCGCCATTCGGTGTCCAGCACGTGTGCAACCCGAGACATAGGTAACGTACCCGGACCCGGACGCGGACGCGGACACGGATGCGGACGCGGACACGGACCCGGATGCGGACGCGGATGCGGACCCCGACTCGGACCCGGACGCGGACGCGGACTCGGAACCGCGCTTGCCATCGGCTGGTGACACGGCCAGCCTGGGCAAGGACGGCATGGACCGGAAGCGTGACGAGGCGGATGGGAGTCCTGGCTCTTTGGCGGAGCCGGCCGACCCGATTGTGCAAGACACCCGCCCAGCCAAAGAAGCAGACCCGTCGAGTGACGGCGATTTCGCTCGTTCCGACGCCACCCATATCGGACCTTCGGCACCGCGCAGCACACCGCCGGAACAAGCTGACGATGGCCTTGCCAAGGCGTGGCAACTGACGGCTGGCACGATGGTGCACCACTTCGGCGTCTTGCGTGCGATCGGCCGGGGTGCAACGGGTGAGGTGTACTTGGCACGCGACACCAAGCTCGGCCGTCGCGTGGCCTTGAAACTGCTGATCGACTCGGCGGCGGGGGCGGGGCCAGAAGCGGTTCGAACGCGCCTTCATGAAGCGCGCGCCACCGCGGTATTCAACCATCCCAACATCGTCAACATCCATTCGGTCGACACCTATCAGGGCCACATCTATTTGGCTCTCGAGTATCTCGACGGCCAGAACCTGCGCGAGCGCATTGCTGTCGACCGTCCCTCGGTGCGCGACACCATCCGGATCGGACACGCCGTCGCCGAGGCGCTAGCCGAGGCACACGCCCAGCGGGTCCTGCATCGTGACCTCAAGCCGGCCAACGTCATCATCGCCAAGGATGGTAGGCCGCGCGTCGTCGATTTTGGCCTCGCAGCGCGTGCGCGAGACCGTGACGAGCCAGTGAGTGTCCGCAGACCCGAAACCGCCAAGAGACGGCCCGGGACGCCAGCCTACTTGGCACCCGAGCTTTGGCAGGGCCAGCGCGCCAGCACGGCCTCCGATGTCTGGGCGCTGGGAACCATGCTGTTCGAGATGTTGGCTGGCGTGCGCCCGTTTCGCGCTAAGAGTCTCCAGGACTTGCAGCAGCAGGTGACCGATGGTGACGCGGTGAGCCTGCCGCCAATCGACGGCATTCCGGCCCCTGTCGAGTCGCTCGTGAATCGCGCGCTCGAGCGTGGGCCTGACAAGCGCCCCACGGCACGTGAGATCGCGAGCACGTTGGAGGAACAAATTCGGTCCTTCTGGCGGCGCGGTGACGGTGACGAGAGCCCGTTTCGTGGGCTGTCCACATTTGGCGAGCAGCACGCGCACGCTTTTTTTGGTCGCGACGCCGAGATTGAAGCGTTCGTCGAGCGGCTGCGCCAGAATCCTATCTTGCCCGTGATCGGTCCCTCGGGAGCAGGCAAGAGCTCGTTTGTACAAGCAGGCGTCATGCCTCGACTTCGCGAGCACGCCAGCTGGCGCATGGTCTCGATGAGGCCTGGGCGCCATCCGTTTGCGCGGTTGGCCGCCGAGCTACACCGAGAGTGGACTCGAACCGCGAGCAGCACGCAGCAAAACGCTGGAACAGATAGCTTTCGCGCTCGCCACGACGAGCATGAGCTTCGCGAGCAGCTCTACGACGCACCCGGTCTGTTGCCCGTCGAGTTGCGTGAGCTGGCCGAATCCGAGGGCTGCCGCGTGCTGTTGTTCGTCGATCAGCTCGAAGAGCTCTACACCCTGGTCGAGGACGATCAGGTTCGCAGACGTTTCATGCGTGCGATTTGCGAGGCCGCTGACGATGCCGCCGCGCCAGTCCGCGCCGTCTTCACCTTGCGTGACGACTTCCTGGTGCGGCTGGCCGAGGGACAAGAGGCACGTGAGGTACTCGGCCGCGTCACCGTCATCCGCAACCCGGATCCCGATCTACTAAAAGAGACGCTCACCCGCCCTGTCGAGGCGATTGGCTACCGCTACGAGGACCCCGAGCTGGTCGACGAGATGGTCGCTGCCGTGGACCGAGAGGTGGCTTGCCTGCCCTTGCTTCAATTCAGCGCGAACAAGCTCTGGGAGCGACGCGACAGTGATCGCCGTTTGCTGCTCCGTGCCGCTTACGAACAAATGGGGGGCGTGGCCGGAGCGCTCGCACGCCACGCCGACGGCCTGCTCGACGGTCTGACCCCAACTGAGCGCGAACAAGCACGACGCATGTTGCTTCGACTCGTTACAGCGGAAGGCACGCGGGCCATCGTCCCACGGATGGAGCTGCTCCGCGACTTGGGCGACGAAGCCTCCGAGGTGTTGGAACGGCTGACCAAGGGGCGACTCTTGTCAGCGCGCAAAGGCGATGCGGCCGCGGCCGATGAGCTCGAGCTGGTGCACGAGTCGCTGCTCAGCAACTGGGGTACCTTCGCACGATGGCTCGATGACAGTCGCGGTGAGCGTGCTTTTTTTGCTGAGCTGAGCCAAACCGCGAAGCTGTGGAAGAAGCGCGGCCGGCGCCCCGAAGAACTGTGGCAAGACGATGCGCTCGCCGAGGCGCTACGCACCTTGCAACGACACAGCCGTGAGCCTCCCGCGGAGGTTCAGCAATTCATCGACGCGGCCCGCCGCCGACAAGCCAGAAGGGCTCGTCGCAAACGCGTGCTGATCGCTGCAACCCTCGTGAGCGTGAGCTTGATTGCCTTGGTGCTGGCGATCCAAAAACGTGAAGCGGACGAGCAACGACTGCACGCCGAGCGGCGCGGACAAGAGGCCGAAAAACGCCGCGGCGAAGCGCTTTGGCAGGGGGCGCGCTCAGCCCATAGTCAACAGCGTCTGCTGGAGGCCCGCGCCAAGTTGCGCATGGCGCTCGAGATTGAAGATAGTCAGTCTTCCAGGGCGCTGTGGTGGCAGTTGAAAACCGATCCGGTGGTGTGGCGGCGCGATCTGAGCTCGATCGTCTACGACGTCAGCTTTTCCAAAGACGGCAAGACCATCGTGGCAGCGTGCCAAGACGGTGCGATCTACTTGTTCGACGTGCACACCCTCGCCACACGGGTGCTGCGCGGGCACGAGGACCAAGTCATTGCTGCTGCGCTGTCACCCGATGGTGATGCGCTCGTGTCCGGCGCCATGGATGGGCAGGTCTGGCTGTGGGACCTGCGAGCAACGACGCACACGGTGCTCGGCAAACACAGCCAAGACGTGATGTCGGTGAAGATCAGCCGCGACGGCAGAGCAGCGCTGTCCGCTGGGCGCGACGGGACGGTTCGTGTGTGGGACCTGGACGCCCGCGGTGAGCGAGCCAGAGCACGCTTTTCTGCCTGGGTGTTCGACGTTGCCCAGAGCCCGGACGGCAAACGCTTGGTTGCTGGAACGGGCGACGGAAGCGTTCACCTGCTCGATGCTGAGGGCACGGTCCAGCACGTGCTCAAAGGGCACACTGGTGCGGTCTCGGGAGTGAGCTTCAGTCCAGACGGCAAGCAAATCGCCTCAATTGGCGATGACAAGACCCTGCGCCTTTGGTCCGTAGCCACGACCAAACAGCTTCGAGTCCTCGAGGGGCACACGGCCAAAGCGTTCGGCTTGAGCTTCAGCCCCGATGGCAAGCTCGTGGCATCCATTGGTCAGGACAAGACCATCCGCATCTTCGACGTCGCACTGGGGCAATTGCTGCGCACACTGCAAGCTCACAACAATGGCGGCAGCAGGATTCGGTTCAGTCCCGACGGCAAAACGCTGGTGTCGAGCGGCTACGACAGAACCGTGCGCTTGTGGAGCGTCCCCTCCTTGTTGCGTTCCGCCACGGGCGGAGGCCATACCCACGGCGCCTTGGCCTCGAGCTTCGGACCGGGCGATCGGCTTCTCGCCTCTGGCGGCTATGACAAGATGGTCCGAATTTGGGACGTCAAGTCAGGGCGTCCACTAGCTGCGTTCAAGGGCCATCTGGCGGGCGTTGAAGTCGTACGGTTCAGCCCGGACGGCAAGCTCGTTGCTTCCGGCGCACACGACAAAACGATTCGCTTGTGGCAGGTGGCTTCCGGTCAACAGCAGAGGGTGCTCGAAGGACACGGTGGCGGCGTGATCGGTCTCGACTTCAGCCCAGATGGGCGCTGGCTGGCATCCGCCAGCAACGACAAGACCGTGCGGCTTTGGGAGGTCGCCAGCGGGTTGCAAGGACGATTATTTGCGGGGCACACACTGGGGGTTAAACGTGTGACGTTCAGCCCAGACGGGCGGGTGCTCGCAGCCGCGAGCCACGACAAGACGATACGGTTGTGGGACACCGAGAGCGGCAAACAGGAGCGCATGCTCGAAGGACACAGCAAGGCAGTCTTGTCGACGGCCTTCAGTCCTGATGGCCAACAGCTTGCGTCCCTTTCGGGCGACCGCAGCTTGCGCTTGTGGGATCTGAAGAGCGGCCAACCCAACACAGTGGGTCATATCGCAGCTGGGCGCGGCTACAGCGTCGCCTTCCATCCGAACGGCAAACATCTGGGCACAACCAGCTCCGACGGCAGTGCTTGGCTCTGGGATCTGGCGAGCAAGGGTCATCGCGCTCTGCGAGGTCACCGAGACGAGGTCAACGACATCACCTTCAGTCGCAACGGTGAGCTGGCAGCAACGACTAGCGACGACACCACCGTGCGGCTCTGGCGGGTCGACAGCGCGCGGCCCTATTGGCATGCGCCGGTGCTGCTCGGCAAGCCGCCGATGCTGCTATCGCATCAAGGCTGGAGCCGAATAGACCGGCCAAGTGACGCATCAGCCCACAATCCGGAGGCAGCTCCCAAAGGGCTCGGGGCGCGCTTGCGCGGTGCGCTGAAGAAACGCGCGCTTTGGGCCGCAACCGTCGGCACACAACTCTGTCTGCAAGACTTCTCCGACGGCGTCGAGCTGTGGGACCTGGCAACCGACAAGCGACTTTGGCGCCGAGAGCTCGCGAACGTCGAGCAACTCTTGCCTACGCAAGCCGGTTGCGCCATTCGCACGGCCAAAGGCGCCCGATTGCTTGGAAAAGATGGCGCCGCGACCGAGCTGGTGGTCGACGGAAAACCGACCGCAATCGGCTCGGCCCGAGTTTCCGGTCAGCAGCAAATCCTGGTGGCGGCAGCAAAACACGTTCACCTCTTCGACGAGACGGGCAAGACGAAAGGCAAACACCACGTAGGTGTTGGGGTGGCGGCAGTCACGTTACTGACGACCAACGCCGGCAAAGCTACGGCCAACCACGAAGAAGGGGGCCACTGGCTCGCAGTGGGCTTCGAAGACGGCAACATCGAGCTGGCCCCCATGAGACCCGACCAAGACAAGCCATCGTTCACCTTCGAACGGGTGCCCTCGTCACCACCATCGCGCATGATGCAAGGCCCCATGGGGTCGCTCATCGTGGGCTACGCCAACGGTGTGGTGGGGCTTTGGGACTACGCCAGCGGTGCACGGCTCGCTTCTGCACATTTGCACGGTCCGGTGGTGCACATGTTGCTGCAAGACCAAAAGCTGTATGCGGCCACCAGCCTTGGCCAACACATGGTCTGGGATTTGGGCGTCTTCTACCGTGACTATTGCACCCTGGTTCGGGAGGTCTGGGAGCGCGTCTCGGTGGTGTGGCAGAACGGACAAGCCACCATGCGGACACCCGCCACTGCGCACCGCTGCAACGCGCACTAGCGCAATCCACCAGAGTGTTCCGCGGCATAACGATTGCCAGCACCTCGGGCAAAACCTATCCTGAATCCAGAGGATTGTGGCGCGCTCGGACCAAAAACGGACTCAGCGATGGCGCCCGGGGGCTTCTGACAAGCCCTTGGCGTCCACGCCACCCATTGGCAAGTCCTTCGCCGGCAGGTACACCCTGCTGCGTCGCCTCGGCAAGGGCAGCATGGGCGCGGTGTGGCTTGCTGAGGACGAGCGGTTGCAGCGTGAGGTGGCCATCAAGTTCCTCGGCTCGCTGCGCGCCGGATCCAAAGAAGCGAGCAAGCGGTTCGCGCGCGAGGCCAAAGCGGCCGCGAAGTTCCGCAGTCCGCACATCGTGCAGATCTTCGACTACGGCTTCGAGGGGCCCAGGCCTTTCATCGTCATGGAGCTGCTCGATGGCGAGGATTTGCAGGCGCGACTGCAGCGCGTAGGCCGCTTCAGCCTCGAGGACACGATCAACATCATATTGCAGGCCTGCCGCGCTCTTCATGTGGCCCACAAGGGCAATATCGTGCACCGCGACCTCAAGCCCGCCAACCTCATGATCGACAACTCGACGGGGGAAGAGCTGGTCAAAGTGCTCGATTTCGGCGTGGCCAAGGCCGTAACCACCGACTACGACCAAGACGGGACCAAAGAGGGAACGCTCCTCGGCACGCCCAACTACATGGCGCCCGAGCAAGCGCGCGCATTGCCCAACGTCGACCACCGTGCCGATCTGTGGTCGCTCGGGGTGATCGCTTTCCGACTTCTCACGGGCAAGCCGCCGTTTCGAGCTTCGAGCGTGGCGGACATGATCGTCCAGATCTGCACCGCGCCTATCCCGGTCGCCTCCGAGCTGCGTCCCGATTTGCCCTTTGAGATCGATTCGTTCTTCGCGCGGGCCCTTGCGCGAGACCGAGAGAAGCGCTTCCAATCAGCGCGTGAGTTCGCGCTGGCCTTCTACCAGCTACAGGAATCGAGCGACCCGTTGATGAGCCTCAACAGTAGCTTCCTGTCGGTGGATGGCCCGCTTTCATAGCTCCTGCACGGGCTCCAACGAGTGTCAGAGCGGCAACTGCGTGGACAGCTACTGCTGTGACACGGCCTGCGGCGACCAATGCGACAGCTGCGACCTGCCGGGCAGTGAGGGAACCTGCAGCCCGAGCGCTGGCGGCTCGAGCGGCAAACCAACCTGTTCGCCTTATGTCTGCGACGGCGTCAGCGCCCTCTGTCCCCTCACCTGCAGCAGTGATGCCAACTGTGCAACTGGACACTACTGCAGTGGCAACAGCTGCGCCCTGAAGAAAAGCATCGGCGCCAGCTGCAACACAGCGAGCGAATGCGCGAGCGGCAGCTGCGCCGACGGCTACTGTTGCAACAGCGCCTGCGGCTCTGCTTGTGACTCGTGCAACTTGCAAGGCAGCGAGGGCACATGCAACACGAGCTCGGCAGGCTCGATTGGCAACCCGAGCTGCTCACCTTATGTCTGCGATGGCATCGCCGTCAGCTGCCCCATCACCTGCAGTAGCGACGCAGGCTGCGCGAGCAATCATTACTGCAGTGGCAATGCCTGCATCATGAAGAACCCCAACGGCACCGCGTGCACGGGGGCCAACGAGTGCCAGAGCGGCTTCTGCGTCAATGGTTATTGCTGCGACAGTGCTTGCGGCTCTGCCTGCGATGCGTGCAATTTGGTCAACAACCAAGGCAGCTGCAAGATCATGGTCGATGGCGCTGCCGGCGACCCGAGCTGCACGCCCTATTTGTGCGACGGCGTGCAAGCGGCCTGCCCGCAGAGCTGTCTGATCAACGCCGACTGCGTCAACGGGACCACCTGCGTGGGAGGCGTCTGCACGGCCGGGTGCTCGGGCAATCTGATTACCGATCCCGGCTGGGAGGCTGGTAGCCCAAATCCGAATTGGATTGAGACGTCGACGAACTTCAGCTCGCCACTGTGCACCACGGCCAACTGCGGCGGAGACGGCGGGGGCACCGGACCGCGCAATGGAAGCTGGTGGGCGTGGTTTGGCGGCCTAGGCTCGGGCACCCACGAGCTGGGCACACTCCAGCAAACCGTGACGATCACGGCGGGCAGCTCCGCGTCACTCAAGTTCTGGTTCGAGGCGCCCGCCTGCGCTCTGACGGGCACTGACACCTTCAAGATCTTCATCGACGCCAACGAGGTCTACAACACCGACAACAGCGATCCGATCTGTGGCTCAGTCGGCTACGTCCAGCGCACCGTCAACATCAGCGCCTACGCCGACGGGCAGCCGCATGTCTTGCTGGTGCAGGGCGAGACCTTCGGCGGAACCGGCGGCGCCCCCAATACGCGCATTACCAACTTCATGGTCGACGACATCAGGATCATTTCCTGCAACTGAGGAGCGGTCGCCCACGATTCATGTGCGCTCGGTGTGGGGCCTACGCGCGCTCTAGACCGTCCACAGCCATCGTCGAGCCATAAGGATTCACTTGGTCATGTTGGGTGCGTCGATGCGCCGCGATAGTCTCGTAGTTGTCGTTCCACCAAACGTCTGCCTGCTCTCGTGACCACTGCTGCTTCGAGCATGCGAGCAGGGCGGCGCGGAGGTCGCCGGCGCGCTGAGGGCGCTCGCCGGGGCTCTTGGACAAACACGCCAGCACAACCTTTTCGATGTCACCAAGGGGCTTGCCGAGGATTTCGGAGGGAGGCGTGGGCGCGGTGTGCAGGTGGTGACCACATATCTCAACCACCGTCTTGCCCTCGAACACCGGCTGGCCGGTGAGCAGAAAATAGGCCACGGCACCTAGGGCGTAGATGTCGGCACGCGGATCGATTGTCTCAGGATCGGCGAGCGACTCCGGCGCCATGTACAGCGGCGTTCCAGTGAGCGTGGTGGCGGCGGTGAGCGCCGAGTCCTTCGGAGCGGTGATGTCTTTGACCAAGCCAAAATCCAGCACCTTGACTACATCGGGAACGTCGCCCCGCGTGCAGAGCACGATGTTCGCTGGCTTGACATCGCGGTGAACGAGATCGAAGCGGTGCGCTTCGGCGAGCGCGTCGGCGGCTTGGGCGACGATATGAACGACCCGCTCGACAGGCTGCGGCCCGTCGATTTGCACGAGCTCGTCGAGGGCGATGCCTTCGAGGTATTCCATCGCGTAGTAGAAGACGCCGTCTGCGGTGTGGCCGAAGTCGTAGATCGCGACCGTATTCGGGTGAGTCAGTCTGCTCGTCTGCTGCACCTCGCGCTCGAATCGGGCGACCGCTTGCGCACCGGCCTTGTCAGCGGGCAGCAGCTTCACCGCAGTAGGACGCCTGAGCAGCGCGTGACGCGCCAGGTATACGACGCCCATCCCACCTTCGCCGATTTTCTCTTCGAGCGTGTATTGGCCGAGCTGCATGGCTTCGCGCACTTTGCTCTGCAGCCGATGGGTGACTTTCGACGTGATGGTCGAAACGACCACGAAACCCGACAAGAGCAACGCGCTGTGGATGGCACCGAGAAAACGTCTGTCGATGTTCTGAGGCAGTGAGGCTGGAAAGAAGTCCCAAGCGTGGTTGGCGCCCACCATGAGAATCAATGTGCAACCGATGCCCACCAGCAAGGTCGTGCGCGCACGGCTGGGGACCACCGCCGCGCGCAGCATGAGCACGCAGCCCTGCGCCATGACGGTAATGGACAGAAGTATCACCCCAATGCCAGGCTGAGGGGGATTGAACATGACCACCGTGAAGGCCGTCGAGGTGCCGATGGCGGTAGTGATCTCCAGAGCACGCAGAGCGGTGTTGCTGCGTGTGCCACGTCGCGAATAGAGCCATACGCCGCAATAGAGCCCGACGAGCGAGACTACGATGAAGCGACTCACATTGAGCAGCTTCTCGCCTGGTACAGGGGTAAAAATCGTGCCGCAGAGATCGATGAGCCCCAACGCAAGAAAGAAGGCCCCTAGCGACTTGGCATACAGCGCCACGCGAACCTGGAAGTAGGCACGAGGATCGGCGATTGGGGTCGAGTCGCCACGCTTCGCCTGGTCACTCACCTCGACAGTATCTGCCCCAACATGTCCCCCTGCAACCATTTGGAGGGACCCGCCACGACCGACCTTTGATAGTTGCGCCGGTGCGCGGTCCGAAGGGGGGGACCCATCTCAGAGCATCGATACCGGATCGATGTCGAAAGCCACACGGGTGTGCTTGTCGGGTTTGCGCCCAGCGATGAGCAATGCCACCACGCTGCGCAAAGCGCGTCGCTGTGAGCAGCGCAACATGACACGGAAGCGGTGACGGTTACGCAGCTTGGCGATGGGCGCGGCGGCAGGCCCGAGCACCTGCACGAGCTGAGCTTGGGCAACTGCCGGAGCTGTTCTGGCTTGCGCGGCGATGGCAGCGGCGGCCTGGCGGGCCCGTTGCTCGTCGACGGCGTCAACGCGAATGAGGGCCAAGTGGCGATAAGGGGGGTAGCCGATTTCCTCACGGTCGCGCGCCTCGAGCTCGACGAAAGCGGCCACGTCGTGGCGGGCCGCGCAGACGATGGTCGGGTGCTTGGGTTGCCGTGTTTGGATCAGCACCTCGCCGCGGCGGTCGTGCCGCCCAGCGCGTCCGGCCACCTGAACGAGCAACTGGAAGCTCCGCTCGGCGGCCCGAAAGTCAGGCATCGACAGGGCCGCGTCGGCGTTCACCACGCCTACCAGGGTAACCCTCGGCAAGTCGTGACCTTTGGTGACCATCTGGGTGCCCACCAGGATGTCGAGCTCGCCGCGGCGCATGCGATCGAGCACAGCAGCCGACCGCGCTCCCGATGCCACGTCGCGATCGAGCCGGCCGATACGCGCCTCCGGAAAGGACTTGGCCAAGGTGACTTGGAGCTTTTCGGTGCCGAGTCCTTCGAGAATCAGCTCACCAATTTGGCACTCGGGACAGCGACCAAGGAGCGGCGCCGCGTAGTCGCAATAGTGACAGCGCAGACGACCACCGCCGCTGCGATGAAAGGTCAGCGCAACCGAGCAGAGCTTGCAGCTGAGCGCCACGCCGCATGCAGCGCACAGAACTGCGGGCGCAAAACCGCGACGATTGAGGAAGATGATGGCCTGCTCATCGGCCGCCAACGTCTTTTCGATCGCTCGGTGCAGAGGCAGCGAAATGCGTTTGTCACCGCTGGGGCCGGCCCCGAACCGCTTCAAATCGACAATCTCGACCTTGGGCAGCGTGGCTTTGGTGGCGCGTTCTGGCAAATCGAGGCGCGCGAGCTTGTCCCGCTTGGTCAGCGCGATCGACTCCAGCGAGGGCGTCGCCGACCCGAGTAAGGCCACGGCACCGGCTCGGTGGGCGCGCAGCAATGCCATGTCGCGAGCGTGATAACGCACGCCTTCTTCTTGTTTGAAGGAGCTGTCGTGCTCTTCGTCCACCACCACCAGCCCGAGCTGCTGCACGGGTGCAAACAAAGCAGAGCGGGCACCTACGGCGATCTTCAGCTCGCCGCCCCGCAGCTTGCACCACATCTCGTGGCGGGCGGCGTCCGCCAAGCCGCTATGGAGCACGCCGACTTCGTCGCCGAAGCGAGCGCGAAAGCGGCCGACCAGCTGTGGGGTCAGCGCGATTTCAGGCACCAGAACCAACCCGCCCTGGCCCCGCTCCAAGCAGTGTGCCAGCACGTGCATGTACACCTCGGTCTTGCCCGAGCCGGTGATACCAAACAGCAAGAAAGCACGCTGTTGGGCCTCTGAATCGCTCCCCTCGCCCTCGAGTTGGAAGGCGGCGCAGATCTGCGCAACAGCCTGCTCTTGCCGACTGTTGAGCGCGGGTGGGACATCACGCTGTGGTGACTGGTCAAAATGAGGAGCTTGCTCGACTGCCCGCTTGTCGAGTCGAACGAGGTCCAAGGTCTCGAGCTTCTTGAGCGCACTACGAGCATTGCCGAAGCGCTTCGCAAGCTGGGCCACCGGTTGCTCCCCGCTGGCCCGCAGCAGCGCCAGGATGGTAGCTGCTTGTCCTCTCAGACTGCCCGCTTGCTCTACCTGATCGGTTGGCTGAGCAAACAACACGCGGCGCCCACCAACCTGCTTGGTGCGGCTCGGAGCTTGCCCGATCTGCAGCTGTCCTTGTCGCTCGAGCTCTCGCACGCGTTCGCGCTCCACCGCGGGAAGCGCAAGACGCAGGACCTCACCGATTGGCGCAAAATAGTAGCTGGCGAGCGAGCGTAAAAAGGACAGCAGCTCCGGAGACAGCACGGGCTGAGAGTCAACCACGGCGCTGATGTTCTTGAGCTTGGCCGGATCGAACTCGGGCTCACGTTCGGCGAGCTCGAGGACGATGCCCAGGACCTTGCGCCGGCCAAAAGGGCACAGCACGCGCGCGCCTACACTCAGCTGCTGAGCCAGCGCCGCGGGCACGCGATAGGAAAAGGAGCGGCCGAGCGGTACCGGAATCGCAATGTCTGCCAGCAGCTCAGCCGCCACGTTGTTCGGGACCGTCAGGGAGTGTAGACGCCGCCGGTATTGAGCCGTTGGTTGCTCTTGTTGATACCGCCCCAGACAATCATCGTGGTGCCGGTCGACACCGCGGTGTGCTCCGAGCGAGCGTCGAGCACAGTGGGAACGGTCGCATCCCAGGTGTTGTTGGCCGAATCGAGCACGGCCCCAGAATCGAGCACGCCGCTGCCGTCGCGCCCGCCCCAGACGACGAGCCGTTTCGCACCGTCGAGCCACACGGCAGTGTGCTCATGACGTGCCGACGGTGGCGTCCCATTGAACGGCGACCAGCCGTCGTTCAGATACTGAAACCCGGTGTCGAGGTAGCTGCCATCGGTTCCACCGAAGACGAGCATGCGCGAGCCATCCCAAGTCGCTGTGAAGTCTGCACGTGCCGAAGGCTCCCCGGTTGGCGTCGTGTTGAGCCAGGTATCGGCCTGTGGATTGTAAATGTGGCCACCAGGAACGCTGTCGCCCGGCAGGTAGATATTCGATTGGTTCTGACCGTCGCCCCGACCGCCGTAGATGATCATGCGCTGGGCAGCCGTATCCCAGACGGCACCGTGTCGCTGTCGCGGTGCAGCGGGCAGAGGCAGTGCTTTGGTCGGCTCCCATTTGTCGGCGGATGGATCATAGCGACCGCCGCTGTTGAGCTCGTTGGCGGCGTCCGTTCCGCCCCACACGATCATGATGGGCGGGCTCGCATTGTCGGCCCACACTGCGGTGTGACGCGCGCGGCTGGGCGGCGCACCAGTATCGGTCATGGGCGACCAGGCGTTCGTGGTCGGATTGAAACGAGCGCCGTCGCTGGAATAGTTGCCTTGGGTGTCGATGCCGCCCCAGACGATCATCTCGGTGCCGGTCCACACGGCAGCGGACCAGTAGCGGGGTGTGGGCGCGTTGACGGTGCTCAGTGCCGTCCAGGTCAAAGTCGCCGGATCGTACATGGCGCCGGTGTTGAGCGCGCCGCTGGCGCCACCGTTGCTCGTGCCGCCCCAGACCACCATCACCTTCCCAGTCCAAATTGCAACGTGCCTCGAGCGGGCCCCGGGCGCGCCCTTAGTTGCGGTTGGCTCCCACGGATCGGTGCACTTGCCCATGGCGCAGGTACCGAAGCAGGCGTGCTCGCAGTCGCCGCAGTTGTCCGGTGAGGTATCGGTGTCGACGCAATTGTTGGGTCCGCACCACTTGTCGGTGCCGGGGCAGTCACACTTGCCCTTGTCGCAGACCGTACCGGCCTTGTGACCGCAGTCGCTCAGCACCAAGCACTCGACACAGATGTTCTTGACGGTATCGCAAACGTTCGTCGGCTCTGGACAGTCGCTGTTCGAGTTGCAGGTGATGGGTCCGGTCCCTCCACCTCCGCTGCCACCAACGTCGCCTCCCTGACCGGTGGTGGTCCCGCCGCTGCCTCCTGTGCCGGAGCTGGCGGTGGTCTTGCTGTCCACCGGCGGCTCAATCCGCAGCGCCTCAGCGCACGAGAGCGCCGCAAAAGCGACAATAAGTAGCACGACGCCGCGGTGCGCCGTCGTCCAGCTCGAAGCTATGCCCATACTTGTGTCCTCCCGAGTCGCGAATGACCTTGCCAGCGTAGCCGACACAGCAGTGTCTTCAAAGCCTCCCGAGCATGGGTGGCCTATCAAAGTTTCACGGGCTTAGACGACGAGCATGTCGTACTTTCCTACTGGATCGGGCCTCATGCGGCGCTGGAGTCAGCCGGATGGTCGGAGATTTGATTGCGTGTGGACAGTTGGCGCATGGGTCAGGGCAAGGTAAGGGGAGCAACTCGATGAAACTCCTGGGCGAGAGCTGGGCCGCGCATCCAGTCGTAGTGCGCGCGGCTTCTGTGGCGATGATGGCGCTTTTCGCCATGACCGCCGGTTGCACGCCCGAAATCGGTGATGAGTGCGACACCGCGCTCGATTGCTCGACGTTGGGCGATCGACTTTGCGACATCACCCAGCCCGACGGGTATTGCACGATCTTCAACTGCGAGCCGGACGGCTGCCCCGACGAGGCCGCTTGCGTGGCGTTCAACGGTGAGCTCGATCCGGCTTGTGGCACCGCAGATGACTCACAGTTCGGCCGCTTTGCCAGTACTTTCTGCATGAAGGTCTGCGAGGAGCAGGGCGACTGCCGACCCGGCTACGAGTGCGTGCGGCCCAATCAGCGTTTTGCACGAGTCGTCGATCTCGAGACCGAAACTTCCAATCCTCAGGACACCATGGTGTGTCTGGCGATTGGCGAGACACCCAAGGTCCCGGACGAGCCGCCCGGCGCTTGTTATCCAGGTGAGACCGAGCCCCTGGTTCCGTACACACCGGCAACGGGCGGAGCTGGCACGGGCGGCACGACCAGCAGCGGGACAGGCGGCATGGCCAGTGGCGGCACGGGCGGCATGGCCAGTGGCGGCACGGGCGGCATGGCCAGCGGCGGCACGGGCGGCATGGCCAGCGGCGGCACGGGCGGCATGGCCAGTGGCGGCACGGGCGGCCAAGGCGGACAGGGCGGCGGACAGGGCGGCAACTGAGCAGAGACCGCGATGTTCCGGCCGATCCAAGGTGTCCGCAACTTCGACGCTGCGCTCCGTGATCTTCGCCACGAGAGCTTCGAAGTGCGCGCCAGCGCGGCCCAGGACCTGGCACACCATGTCGCCGACCGGGGGGAGCGAGCTGTCGCGGAGCTGATTGGCGGCCTCGAGGACAATCATGGGGCGGTTCGCGCCGCTGCCGCACTCAGCTTGGCCGAATCGAGCTCGACAGATGCCGTCGAGGCGCTTGTGGGCGTCATCGAGGACGAGGTGGCCGAAGTGCGCGCTGCGGTCCTCACTGCATTGGGTGAAATGGGTGCCGAAGCCGCCGCGAAGGTCGTCGCTCAGGCGCTCGATGACGAAGTCGCTCCAGTACGCTTCCAAGCCATCATTGCGTATGTGAGGCTCGGCCCTGACCGCGACTGCGTCGTGCAGCAACTGCTTCGCGCCACCGAAGATGAGGATGCTTTGGTCGCACACATCGCCCTGCGAATGGCCGAGGAGCTGGGCGGGCCTGATGAGCATGATGGGCAGGACGAACAGGACAGTGAGCCCGTCGATCCCCGCATCGTCGAGCGCGCTGCGGAGCTTCTGGGGCACGAGTCGCCTATCGTGGCCGTTGCGGCGGCTGTGATCCTCGGTCGTTGTGGTCGAAACGACGGCGCCCAGATACTAGTCGACGTTGCGAGCGGCGCTCTGAAGACCGACCAATCCGACGACGAGGCAGCGTCGCTCGAATTGTGCGGCGAGCTCGGTCTCAGCCAGGCCACCGCGTCCTTGGAGCGCCGCGCGTTCGGCCGGCGAGGATTGCTTGGCCTACGCAGCGATCCACTCGCATGGCAAGCTCGTGTAGCCCTCGCCGCGCTTGGTCATCAACGGGCATCGGACTGGATCATGCGAGAGTTGGGCAGCTGGACGCGGGAGCGACGCACGCTTGCGGTCGCCGCAGCCGGTCGGGCACGATTGACCCGAGCCGCCGATGCCATCGCAGCGATGCGTGGAGATCCTGCACGCGCCGATCAAGATGCCGTACAAGAAGCGCTGCTGCTGTTGCGTCCGGAGTCGCCATGAGTCGGAGTCGCGGTGAAACGGAGTCGCCATGAAACGGAACAAGCCTCAACAAGATTGGAACGGTGTCCGCTACGACGCAGGTCGGGATCACGTCGAGAGCTACTTTTTGAAAGCGACCTCGCCCGACGCGCTGCGCGCGTTGTGGATCAAAGCCACCATCTTTGCGCGTAAAGGTGAACCGCAACGCGCCG
The DNA here is from genome assembly GCA_964599485.1 of uncultured Polyangiaceae bacterium. Taxonomy (GTDB): domain Bacteria; phylum Myxococcota_A; class Polyangia; order Polyangiales; family Polyangiaceae; genus JAPYTK01. The sequence goes on along the minus strand of CAZRGL010000113.1, from coordinate 6,118 downwards.
TTGCCGAAGCTTGGGCCATCGCCTTCGACCGTCGTGAGGGCGGCCGCGACGTCGCAGTCAAGCACAGCCTGCCATTCGATCGCGCATCGTTCTCTCGAGACCAGCTGCTGGTGAGCTGGGACAAGGGCGACGGCGAGCACATGAGCCTCGAGCGAGACCAGACCCGGGGTGAGATCACCAGCGGCAAGGACCGCATTCGCTGGGACTTGCGTTTGCAAGGCGACCGGCGGCCCTTCGTCATGCTGCCGTACATGAAGATGTACACCGGACAGCTACCGTCATCGAAAACCGTCACCCCGCAGCCAGACCTTTGTTTTGCCGGTGAGCTGGAGGTCAACGGAGAGCGCTGGGAGATCGACGACTGGCGCGGCATGCAGGGGCACAACTGGGGACGAGGGCACGCCGAGCGCTACGCCTGGTGTCACTGCAACCAGTTCGAGGAAGACGAGGAGCTGGTGGTGGAGGTCGTCAGCGCTCAGGTACGGGTCGGCCCCGTCCTGACACCTGTGTTGACGGTCGCTTACGTCAGACATCGGGGGGTGGACTACGCGTTCAATTTGCCGAAGTCTTTGCTCACCGCGCGCGGCGACATCGGCTTGCGTCGCTTCCACTTCACCGCCAGCAGCAAGCTTGCCTCCATCAGCGGACTGATTGAGGCACATGCCGACGATTTCGTGGGTCTCTATTATTCGAACCCCTCCGGGGCGATGACCTATTGCCTCAACTCGAAGCTCGCTAGCGCCCGGGTGCGCTTCGAAGCGCATGGACGACCACCGCTCGAGGCTCGGTCCAAGGCCGCAGCGCTCGAGATCGGCACGCGTCGCACAGATCACGGCGTGAAGATGTATGTCTGAACCGCTGTCAGAAGAGCCGCTGTCGGACGTGCCGGCGCCCGGCGATGATGTCTTCAGCGAAGCTGATATCAGGCCCGATCGACAGCAACGACGGAGCCTGCGCCGCGGCATGCTCGACAAAATTGCTGCCACGGTGGCTGTCTGCGCCCTCGGGCTGTGGATCGGCGGCTGGGTGGCGTTGGGCGCTTGCGCCGCTCCCTTCGTCTTCCAATTGCCCCATCCACTCGGCGCCACGACGATGGGGGCAGTCTTTCAGCGTTTTGACAGCATCGCGATTGTCTGCGCCATCGTGGTGCTCGGCTGCGAAGTGGCCCGCACGGTGCTCACCTGCCCCGAATTGCCGCAACTGGCCCCCCGGATCCGCCGCGTTTCGAGCGTCCTTTTGGCCGCCGCCGCTGTCTATTCGGCTGTTTCGCTCAGCCCCGGGATCATGGAGCTACACCGCCAAGGCGTACGCCGGAAGGTTGGTCCCCAGGGCGCACAGCTGCAGCACTTACACACCCAAGCTGAGTTGATCGCCAAAGGGACGGTACCGGGCGGCGTGCTTGTCATCGTGCTACATATGCTCACGCTGCACCCGAGCAGTCGCCAGGAGGACGAAGAAGGATAAAGTCGATGTTCGACGGGCAGCCTTGACGTTACCAGGGCCCCAGCGATAGGCTCGGGGGTCTGTCGGCCTGCGCGTCGATTCGGGATGAAAAACCAGCAATTGCGGGGTTGTAGGATCTAGTCACGCGTGGCCAATTTCGACGAGAAAACTCGAGTCACCCAAGTCATCAGACCGGTGGCGGGTGAAGACGAGGACGAAACCCAACGCACCGACTGCTTGGTCGTAATCTACACCAAGGAGCCGACGTTGCTGGGCAAGCGCTTCGTGCTCGATGCCAGCCCCACGCGCATCGGTCGTGGCACGGACAACCACATCGTGCTCGACAGCGATTCGGTCTCGCGTCGTCACGCCCATTTCGATTCGCGCGGCAAGCAGTGGATCGTAGCCGACGATGGCAGCACCAACGGCACCTACTGCAACGATGAGCAAGTGCTGCGCGAGATCGTGGTGCACAACGGCGACCGGGTAAAAATCGGATCGACCATCTTCAAGTTCCTGTCCGGTGCGGACGTCGAATCGCAATACCACGAAGAGATCTATCGGCTGACCATCATCGACGGCCTTACCCAGGTGCACAACAAACGCTACCTGTACGAGGCGCTAGAACGAGAGCTCATTCGAGGTCGCCGACACAGCCGCCACTTGGCTGTGCTGATGTTCGACATCGATCACTTCAAGCGCATCAACGATCTACATGGCCACCTCGCCGGTGACTTCGTGCTCAAAGAGCTGGCCCGGATCGTCCAGTCGCGGATCCGTCGCGATGAGGTCTTCGCGCGCTACGGCGGCGAGGAGTTCTGCATCATCCTGCCAGAGACCATGCTCGATGGCACCGTCGAGCTCGGCGAGCGGCTGCGTCAGCAGATCCAAGATCACACCTTCGTGTTCCAACAGGACAAGATCAAGGTCACCATCAGCATTGGCTGCGCTGTGCTCACCGAAGAAGACCGCAACGCTGGCGAGCTGCTCAAGCGCGCCGACGAAAGGCTCTATCAAGCAAAGAACTCGGGCCGCAACCGAGTCTGCGCGTGAGCCTGCTCGACGCGCCTGGACCCCGCTCGCGCGAGCTAGCCGAACGTCTGGCAGAGCTCGAGTGTCCTGCTGTCGCCCATCGACGCCTGGCACGCGCCGGTGCCAATCGTCTCGACACTGCACCCATCGTGCTTGCCTCGGGCCGGGGCGCTGAGCTGACGGATGTCGATGGCAACCGCTATGTCGATCTGGCAGCGGGTTTTGGCGCCGCGCTGTTGGGTCATGGTCACGAAGCGATCACCCACGCAGTCAGCAGCCAGGCATCCAAGCTGGTGCAGGGCTTGGGTGATGTGTACGCCACAGAAACCAAGGTCGCGTTGCTCGGCGAGTTGGCCCGCCTTCATCCTGGCCGCGTCCCCCGGGTTTTGTTGGGCCAATCGGGCGGCGACGCGGTAACAGCAGCCCTCAAGACGGCCACACTTTCGACCGGGCGCAACAGCTTCATCGCCTTTGATGGCAGCTACCATGGCTTGGGCTACGGCCCTCTGGCTGCGTGCGGCTTCCGCGCGAGCTTCCGGCAACCCTTCGCGGAGCAGCTGAGCAAGCAAGTCCGTTTTGCGCCTTATCCTGGGGTGCGCGGCGCCAGCGCCGACGTAGCGCTCAGCACGTTGGATGATTTGCTGCGCGATGAGCCCACCGCAGCGGTATTGGTGGAGCCCATCGTCGGCCGCGGAGGCTGCGTGGTGCCTCCCGATGGATTCTTGGTGCAACTGTGCGCTTTGGCCCGAAAGCATGGCGCCTTGGTCATCGCAGACGAGATTTGGACCGGTATGGGTCGCTGCGGAGCCATGCTTCGGTCGGAGCATTGCGGGGCGCCGATCGACATTGTGTGTCTCGGCAAGGGTCTAGGAGGCGGCCTGCCCATCAGCGCTTGCATCGCCTCTGCTGATCACATGGCAGGTTGGGCAAGCGGTATCGAGGTGGTCCATACATCGACCCATGTGGGTGCACCGCTGGCATGTGCCGCCGCGCTGGCAACTCTCGAGACCTTGCGCGTCGAAGGCTTGGTCGAGCGGTCGGCGACGCTCGGTCAACGCTTCCGAGACAGCTTGCTCGATGTGCTGGGCGGCTGCGAGAGCGTCGTCGAGGTACGCGGAGCTGGCTTGATGATAGGCATCGAGCTCGACTCGGCGACCACTGCTCAGGGGGCGATTCGGCAACTCCTGCGACGAGGCTACGTGGTCATTTCCGGCGGCATCGCTGGCGACACGCTCACCCTCACCCCGCCGCTGGGCATCGACGAGGACGTTCTGCTTGGCTTCGGCCCCTGCCTGCGCGAGATCCTGCAAGCGTGAGCAACAGCGACCACTTGCATAGCCGGGTACGCCGCTTCATCGACGAAGCGCTAGTAGGCGAATGCAGCGAGTCCTTCGACGAGATCGCTTGTGCATTGGCGCACTTTCAAGTGGCCCACATCGATCCCGTGGCGCGCTATTACACTGCGCGAAATGTCGATGCGGCGAATCTGCGAGCTGCCGATGACATTCCAGCGATCGCCTGCGACGCGTTTCGCCTTCGTCGCATCGCGGCCCATCCCGCCGCGAGCGATGAGCGCTGCTTCGCTACGAGCGGTACGACAGGACCGGCGCGTGGGCGCCACCCGATGCGCACAACCCGGACCTATCAACACGCCGCGCTGCGCTGGGCCGAGCAGTTGTTGTGGCCCGACGGTGCGTCCTTGCGCTTCATCGCTTTGGCCAGCCCGGCCGAACGCGCCCCCGAATCATCGTTATCGTTCATGCTCAGCTGCTTCGCTGAAGCTTTGAGCCTGCCAGCCAGCTGGTGTTGGGACGGAGGCGCGCTCGACATGGGCTCGATCCGCCAAGCGGTGGAACACGCTCGCTCAGCTGGCGAGCCCGCGCTCATTGCCGGAACCTCCTTCGCATTCGTGCACCTCTGCGACAGCCTTTCCGACTCAGCGCTGGCTTTGCCGCTGGGCAGCCGCGTAATGCAAACAGGAGGATTCAAGGGGCGCTCTCGACAGGTCGCGCCAGAACAGCTGCGCAGCTCCATCGCCGCCTGCTTTGGCCTGCCCGAGACGCATGTCGTGGGCGAATACGGAATGACCGAGCTGAGCAGTCAGCTCTACCAGGGCAGCTTGGCCGCGACACTCATGGGCAAACCTGCACCACCGAGCGCCAGTAGCTATTTTGCACCGCCTTGGATGCGCGTCAGCGCAGTTGATCCCGTCAGCCTCGAGCCTGTACCGGCCGGAACGCGTGGCATCTGCCGAATCGTAGATCTGGCAAACGTCGATTCGGCAGTAGCCATCCAAACTGCTGACCTGGTGCGTGTCGAGCCAGACGGTTCCATCGAGCTGCTCGGTCGGGCCACGGGCGCAGAGGCGCGCGGATGCTCGCTGGCCATGGAGCATCTCATCACCGGGCAAGCGGAGTCATCGTGAACGCCATCGACAGGGTCAAAGAGGCAATCGCGGTGGCCCGGCGTATTGCCGATCCGCTCGATGAGATCGGCTTGGAAGCCCGCCGTCGGCTTCCCGCTGCGAGCGGACTTTCGCCCGCTGGGGTCGAGCTGGCGCTGAGCGAGCACCTGGAGACTCAGCCAACAGACGATGAGATCGATCGCTTGATCGGCCGTTGTGGGCGCGCGACCCGCTGCGGGGTCGTGCTCGCCGCCAACGTTTGTACTGCACCGCTCCGCGCGATCGCCTGCGCGCTAGCAACCGCCCCTGAGGTATGGGTTCGACCTTCACGTCGCGATCCGGTTGTGGCTGAGTTGCTCGTGGGCGCTCTCGCTGATCGCGGCCTGTGCATAGAGATCGCCCAGAACATCGAGGCCCGGGCAGGCGATGAGCTTCACTTGTACGGCAGCGACGAATCGCTCAATGAGATTGTCGCCGCGTTGCCAGCTGGAGCGCACGTTCGTCGGCATGGTAGCGGTATGGGTATCGCGCTCGTGCTTCCGGAGGCATCCCTCGACCAAGCCGCTACCGCGCTGGGGCAAGATGTGCTGCCCTTCGATGGGCGGGGTTGTCTGTCGCCGCGCTTTGCTTTGGTCGAAGGTGAGCCAGAGCGCGCCGAGCAACTTGCCAAGCAGCTACACGAGGTGCTCGAACGAGTCGCTCGACGCGTTCCACGGGGAGCTGTCGATCACGGCGCTTCTGAGCTGGCTAGCTTTCGCGCTGCTTACGAGCTCGCTGGTCGCGTCTTTTCTGGCGACGGTCACTTGGTCGCCTTCGATCCGGCACCGCAAGCTTTGTTGCTGCCCCCTCCGCAGCGCTGTCTCACTGTGGTGCCGATCGGCGCGGCAACGCTGGGCTCCCTACTGTCGCCATGGTCTGAGTATGTAACCACCATTGGCGTGCTGCCTCATTGCGCGTCCGCTTCGAAGCTCTTGTCTGCAGTCAATGCGTTCTGCCCCCACGCCAGATGCAGCATCCTGGGTCAAATGCAGAAACCACCCTTCGACGGCCCGGTAGATCTGCGCGCATAGCCCGCATGTGCGGTCGGACGCGGCAAGCTAGTGTGAGCATTCGTTCTTCAGCGCCGTCACAACCATGCCTCAGGGTGGGCAGCAGCCATCATAGGCTGCTACGGTGCGGGTGCTGCGAATAAAGGACTAGGAGACACGATGGCAGTCATTCTCGTGCGCCACGGGCGCG
>CAZRGL010000112.1:0-22220 GCA_964599485.1 uncultured Polyangiaceae bacterium | reverse complement strand
GACGAGCGGCTTGTGGACTCCTGGCGAGCTACGTACCGGCTTCGCAACCGGTCCCGTCGTGGGTTGTTGGCCAGCACTCAGTTTCGGCTCTTCGAGTAGCGGCGCCTGAGCCACTGTTTGCTTTGCCGCTGCTTGCTGTTCCACCGTTTGCTGTTCCACCGTTTGCTTTTCCACTGGCTGTTTCGGCGCAACAGCTGTGACTTCCGCGGCCATCTCTTGGGCCTGGGTGTCGACGCGCGGTGCAGGCGAGCCAGCGGCCATGTTGTCGAGTGCGTCCAGCAGCTCGCTGGCGTCGGCGAAACGTTCTTCGGGCGATCGCGCAAGCGCCTTGGCGCAGAGCTGCTCGAAGGCGTCGCTCACTTCGGCGCCGAAGTGGCGCGGCGTAGGCCGCTGATCGCCGATACAGGCCACGAAGAAGTCGCCCATCTCTTCGCCGTCGAAAGCGGGCTGGCCGGTCACCATTTCGGTGAGGATCAAGCCAAGCGCGTGCACGTCCGTCCAAGGTCCGGTGGCGCCGTACTTTTTTGATCGGAACTGCTCCGGAGCACCGTAGGGCGGAGAAAATGCACTGAACCCGCTGCTGGTCTTCGTAGACAGCTGCGTAGCCGTCTCTCCGTCTTGCATGGCCTTGGCGATCCCGAAATCGAGCACCTTGAGCACCTCTCCGAGAGCGGTCTTTGCCCAAAAGAGATTGGCCGGCTTGATGTCGCGGTGCGCGATGCCCGAGCTGTGTGCAAAGGCCAAGGCATCGATGGCTGGTCGCAGAAACTCCACGGCCGCCGCCTCGGTGAAAGGCGTCTGCTGCGTTTCCAATAGCTGCTCGAGATCTTCCCCCTCGAGCCATTCGAGCACCAAGAACGGCAAGCCCGAAGCGACTCCGAAGTCATAGACCCTGGTGACGGATCGATGCTCTGACAGCTTGGCCAGGTGCCTGCCTTCGTCTTGGAACTTGTCGAGAAACAGCTCCTTGGCATCTGCCGTGAAGTGGCTGGGCACTTTGAGGCACTTGACTGCGATGGGGATGTCGAGCTTTTCGTGAAACCCTTTGTAGACGACCCCGAACCCCCCCTCGCCGATCATCTCGTCGATGCGATACTTGCCGTCGATTGCGGTACCGACGAGGTTGAACGGATCTGGCGTCATGCAGCCCTCATCCTAGCCCCATTGTGGAGCGGGTCTAGCCGGCTGCAAGAAGAAGAGGAAGAAGGACAAGTACAGGACCGTCGAGCTGGACAAGCGCTACTGGTTCCGAGACGCCCCCAAACCCCACCAACGCAGCATTTCGTTGCGCTCGGTTGCGCGGTTGTAACTGAACCGGGTACCGTTGGCCGCACGTTGGCCGGACAGGGTGGAGCAGTCAGAGATGATCGAGATACGACAAGAGGAAGCTGGTGATGAAGATTCCGTTCGCCGCGTGAACCTGGCCGCGTTCAGCGACGGGTCGGAAGCCGCACTCGTGGACAGATTGCGCGTTTCTTGTGACAACCATCTCGCATTCGTCGCCGTCGCAAATGGAGACGTCGTTGGGCACATCGTATTCTCCCCGTCCACGGTGGATGGCTGTGAGGTGAGCGGAATGGGTTTAGCGCCGATGGCGGTCCTGCCTGCTTACCAGCGCAAAGGCATTGGCTCCCAGCTCGTCCGGCACGGCTTGGAGCATCTGCGCCAATCCGGTTGTCCGTTTGTCATCGTCGTGGGACACCCCGACTACTATCCACGCTTTGGGTTCGAGCGCGCATCGAAGCACCGACTCGTCACTCAATGGGAGGAGGTTCCAGATGAAGCGTTCATGGTTGTCGTTTTCGACACTGAAGCCTTACCGAAGACGGGCGGCACGGCGCGATATCGCGACGAGTTCAATGATGCGATGTAGGTAGTCAGCAACTACCAACTGCAGCGGCGAGCGCGCGCTCGCGCACCAGTCGACACGCACGCCCCTCGATGCTGTCGCTCTAGCTGACCTTGGCGGCTTTGATCGCACCGCTCTTGGATTGCATGACGCAGGCAGTGCAAGCGGTGCAGTCTTCGATGCGGGCGAGCACGGCGCGCTGCTCTTCGTCGCAGCCCCACACTTGAAGCGGGCATACCTCGGTGCAGTCCTTGCCAGCTTCGCAGCGCTCTTGGGCGATGCTGAGCTTGCGATATCCGTTGAGCAGATCGGTGCGCATGGTCCGCTGCTCGGAATCCAATGTGAAACCAGCCGCCGCCAACTCGTCAGGCAGTTGGGCCAAAGGGGTTGTCGAAGAGCCGCTTGCCAAGTAGGTCAGCGCGAACATGGGCGCACGCACCAGGCTATGGGCCAGACGGCGCGTACGCTTACGGGGGACGACCTCGTCAGCGATCACGAGCAGCCCGCCAGGCTTGAGCACGCGAGCGGCGTTTTCTAGGGCGAAGCGGCGCTCGTCCGGGCCGAGCTCACTGAACTCCAGCGTGGAAATGACGGCGTCGTAGCTGCAATCGCCTGCGCCGCTACCTATTTCCAAGACGTGAGAGCTCGGCACCAGCGCCGCGACCGCTGCGCGCTTGGCTTCGAGCAGGCGCCCGCCGCTCAAGGCGTGCATGCGCTCGTCATAGGAGCGGGGACGCCCCTCGAGGATCTTCATGAAAACGTAGCTGAACATCGGCTGTCTCCCCGTTCGGAGCAACTGAGTCCACTGGGCTTCTGGGCGCTGGTGTAGTCCGATGCTAACGGGTGATCATGAAGATCTCATGGATCCTCTTGCCAACCGCTGGCGCGATGGCTCTCACGCTGACGGCCTGTGACGGCAACGAGACTGGCGCTTCGGCCGCGGCCTCAGCCGGCACGGCCAGCGCCAAGGACATCGCCACCGGCACCGAGAAGGCCGCCACGAGCAGCGAGAAGGCTGCGGTTGGGGACGAACAGCTGACCGCAATTTGCGAGAAGATGTGCGACAAGATGGCCGAGTGCGCCACCGAAATGGCCGCCAACCCCTCGAGGGAACGCGCGTTCGAGGCCTCCAAAGCCGCAGCCGCGAAGTCCGCCCAAGCCAAATGGAAGCGCGAACGGGAGACTGCCAAGGCTGGGACCGCCAAGGCCGCCAAAATGTGCAAGAGCGCCTGCGCTGAAAGCACCAAGAAAGCCAGCGCCAAAGAGAGGGCCGACGCGCCAAAGCTCCAAGCTTGTTTGGCCAAGCCATGCGCCGAATTCGCCCCGTGCATGGAGAAGGCCGCCAAGTAGAAAGAAGGACGCGTCGCCGACAGTCGGGCTAGCGAGTGTCGTCAAAGCTGCTGCTGCGGTTCCCGAGTCCGGGGCGAGTCCGCGTCCGGGGCCGGGTCCGAGTGAGTCCGAGTCCGCGTCCGGGGCCGGGACCGGGTCCGAGTCCGCGTCCGGGGCCGGGTCCGGGTCCGAGTCCGCGTCCGGGGCCGGGGCCGGGTCCGAGTCCGGGGCCGAGTCCGGGTTGTCCGCGTCGGGGGCCGGGTTGGTCGGTCCTGCGGGAGGCGAGGCGCACCCTCCTAGGGCTTGGCTGCTGCGTTCGCGTCGGCGAGATTCACGAGCTGTGAGAACGAGGGCGAATAACCCATGCGAATGTGGACGACCTTCATGGTGCGCGGATCGACCACCGTATTGAGCGGCGTCGGCGTGGGTAGCGAGGGGGCGAACGACCAATCTGGGTCAGCTGCGACGTATGCAGACTCGAGGTTGTACTCACTCTTCCAGAGGGCCGCGGAATCGACTGTGGCGGGCTCACTCTTGGCTCCTTTGCCGAGCAGAATGATCATCTCGATGCCTTTGGGCCCGTAGATCGTCTCAGCGTGTTCCTCGACCTCTTCGGCTTCCTGCACGCAAGCGCCACAGAGAATCTTCGAGGTGCTGACCAGCAGCGCGTTGATGCCCTTGTTGCCATCGCAATCGTACATCTCGCGAATCGAAATGGTGCTTGGCTCACTGTCACCAGGCCGATAGCCCTGCCACTCTAGATCCGGGGGAACCACATCACCCTTTTCGACGCCGTAGGGTCCCTCTGGGTACGCACACCACCACGGAGTCGCGAAGTCGATAGGCGGCTCTTGTGCTGCCGGTGAATCGAACACAACCGATCCAGACGAGTCTTCGTCGCCACCGTCAAACTCTGGCCCGATTGCGCCGGCACACCCCAGCGACACACCGGCGATTGCGAGGGTTGTTGCGAGGTAGGCGATGCGGGTGCGGAAGATGTCGTGCTGCATGGCGGTGACACGGAGCAGCTCCCATGCCAACCGCAGTAAAACTGCATATCATTGGGGTTTTGGGCTCCAAGAAGCCCATTCGGACCGTAGCAACACAGTCCAGGCCGCCCCCGTCGAACGGTTGGGGACTCCAACCAAAACCCGGCTAGACCCGAGTCAGAGTCGCTCTTCGACGAGCTCGAGGATTTCGGCTTCGAGCGTCTGGGCTTGCTGCTGGATGTCTGCGCCGCGTTTGACGAAGTCCTCGGCGCAGGCTTTGTCCTGCAAGTCGCCGACGTTGATCCTCACGTTTAGGTATGCGCCCATCACTGCTGAGCGGGCACACAGTGCCGCGACGCCACAATCCGACGCGGAAGCTTTCAGGCCACCTTCGGCCATGGCCTTGGCGATCTGCATGGATTCGAGCGCCACCTCCATCACGTGAAAGGGAACCTCGATCGCGCCGACCGTAGCGGCCTCGATGGCGGCTTTTCGCGCGGTCTTTTCAGCATCGTTCTGCGCTGGCTGGCGGCGGGCTGCGAGGATGGCGTTGAAGGCGTCGGTGTCCTTGTCGGTCAAGGCTAGTAGCTCGTCCTGACAGGCCTTGCCCTTGTTGGCCCAATCGCTGAAGTGCTCCCAGCGGTCGTCCCAGCCGCGCTTGTGGCTCGACAGGTTGGCCACCATCGCGCCGAGCGCAGCGCCGAGCGCGCCCATAGCCGCTGCCACCGAGCCTCCACCTGGAGCGGGCGACTCGCTAGCAGTCTCCTCGGCAAAACGTTGCACCGACATGTCGACCAGTCGCTTGGCGCCCTTGTTGCGAGCCGCCATCACGTATTCGATGATCTTCTCTTCGGGCTTGAAGCGATACAGATCATCTAGACCCATCGACTTGATGGCGATCTTGAGGATCTCGCTGTCGGCGATCCCCGTCGAGCGCTGTTGTTTTCGAAGGTAATGCCGCCCCGCTTCGAGCATGGCCTCGAGCGGGATCAATCCCACCAGCTCTGAGCCGGTCGCGCGCAAACCCCGCCGCTCGGCGCTACGGCTGATCGCATCGAAGGCCACGTGCACGGGCGTCACGGAGATGTTGGTCAGATTCACCGATACCTGACAGACGCCAAACTCCTCGATGAACCAGCCGATCCCCTTGACGCATTTCAGCTCACCCGGGATCCACACCGTCTTGCCGTGCTCGTCTTTGACGATGGGCCCGGTGAGCGGATTGCCCTCCCGCTTGACGCGGCCTTTTTCTCGCACGTCGAAGGCTATCGCGTTGGCGCGGCGCGACGAGGTCGTGTTCAGGTTGACGTTGTAGGCGACCAGAAAATCGCGTGCCCCGACAGCCGTTGCGCCTGATTTGGCATTGAAGCTCGCTGGACCGAAATCCGGCTTGTGCTCGGGCTTGGCGATTCGGTCTTTGAGTCCCTCGTATTCGCCAGCGCGCACGGTGGCCAGGTTGCGACGCTCGGGTTTGGTGGCAGCGCTCTCGTAGCAGTAGATGCTGAGGCCGACCTCCTCGCCGAGTCGCTGCGCCAACCGATGGGCGTGCTTGACGGTTTCCTCCATCGTGATCCCGGCAACCGGAACCAAGGGACAAACGTCCATCGCTCCGAAGCGCGGGTGCTCACCTTGATGGCAACTCATGTCGATGAGCTCGGCGGCTTTGTGGCCGGCGCGAACCGCCGCTTCGATGACGGGTTCAGGCGGACCGACGAATGTAACCACGGTGCGGTTGGTGGCAGCGCCGGGATCGACATCGAGCAACATCACGCCATCGACAGTTTCGATGGCGTCGGTGATCTGCTTGATGACCGACTCGTCACGTCCTTCGGAAAAGTTCGGAACGCATTCGATGAGCACACTCATGGCGCGCATCCTAGCCCGGATGCTTGGTCCTTTGCGACCCTAGCCGTCGTCGCCGTCGCCGTCTTTGGTGCCGCGTCCTAGGTGCTCTCCCAGTCGCGCAACCAGCTCGGGGTCGTCTTCCGCGAGCTGTTGCGCTTGGGCCGCGAGCGCGCTCATATCCAATGCGCCACCCTCTGAGCCGAGACCAGGCATGCCCCCCATCATTTGGGCGGCGGCTTGCATCATCTGCTCAGCAGCAGCTGGATCGGCCATCATTTGTTGGGCTTGGGCGAACAAGCCCTGCATCTCGGACGGATCAATTCCGGCGCCGCCCAGCATCTCGCCCATCATCGCTTCGAGTCCCTCTGGCATCCCCGGGATCCCTGCACCGATTTCTATGGTAGTGAGGGGCGCCCACTCTCCGAAGTCGGCCACCTCGTCGATGATCGCGGCAGCGGTTTTGCCGTCTGGTCGGACCTTCTCCGGAAAGAGGAATACACCGCGGTCATCATCGTGGGCGTCGAGCACAAAACCAAGATGGGCGCGCAATGCCGCTCCGAGCTCGGTGGCCTCGACATCGCGGATCGATTGACCGAGATCGACGAGGACTGCGTCATCGAGCTCATGCACGAGAATCGAGCCGCCCGCTTGACTCTTGAGCCAGTGCGCGCCCTCGATCGGCTTGGCGCGTGCAGGAGCCTCGCCTTGTCCGAGCGTTTCGACCAACGTGCTGAGCTTGATGGCAACCAGGGCCAGGGCATTCATCGACATGCCTGGAGCCTAGCGCAAGCCGCCCTGAAACTCCTAGGGTGCTGGGAGGCTGGCGTTCGCGCCGAATAGGAAGGTGTGCCAGTTGGTCTGCGGGCTCCAGCCGTCTTTGGTCTGGGTGCTGACTCGAAAGCGGTAGGGCTTGTCCTTGCTCGCTGGGTAGAAGGTCTTGTAGCTGCCATTGGACGAGTACGTGTAATAGGCGACGTAATCCCAGCCATTGAAGACTTGGATTTCGAACTTGTACTTCGTGGCTCCGGCAACGTCGTCGCAGCTCATCTTCACCGACGAGCCCAGCAACTTGGCACCGCCCGTTGGTGTGCAGCCCGTCGGAGCACCTGGCGGGGGTGGGGGCGGTGGATCTTCGGGCGGATCGGCCGGCGGAGGGTCTTGTGGGGGATCGTCGGGTGGGGGATCTTCGGGCGGATCTACCGGCGGAGGATCCTCGGGCGGGTCTTCGGGCGGCGGCTGCTGGATGTCCTCTGGGACCTCCGCCGCGCTGCCGTACTCGAAGGTGGCCCATTGGGACCAAGCCCCCCACCCGTCAGCATCCTCGGCCCGCACCCGCCAGCGGTAGAAGCGACCGTCGAAGATCGGGTCGAATTGTCGAGCGTTGTCGCTGGTTTGATAGGTGTAGTAGCCCACCCACTTGCCGTTCTTGTAATGCTCGATGTCGAAGGCGTAACTGTGCGCGCCCGGCTCCGTGTCGCAAAGCACACGCACCGATTCGGTCCAAATCTGCAGTCCGCCGTCCGGATACAGGCCCGTCGGCGCAGATGGAGGGCCGGCCTCGTCGGGACCGAGCGGCGCTGGACCAGTGGCCTTGGCGTCCACTGCCATCGTGTTGACGTCGATGTGCAAGCCACAGACGTACGTCTCGTTGTACTGCTTGCCCACCGGCCACTTCCAGCCGCCGAACTGCTGCTTGTCCCACGTCGAGAGGCTGGGGTTGTTGTCGTAATAGGCGTACCAGACGTCTTTGTCGGAGAACGCGGCCGAGTTGTTCATGTGCGGTTTCCACCACCACGCGGCGGTGTAGATGCCACAGGGAAAGTCGCCACAGGTATCGAAGGCGGTGGTGACGAGCTTGGTCAGCTCGGCCTCGCTGCGGCCGCCGGGATCTTCTTCGACGTCGATCCAAATGCGGCCGATGGGGTAGTCCTTGGCGACTTCGAGGGCCCACTCGATCTGCTTGGCGGGATTGTCCCAGTAGAGGTAGACGTACATGTCGAGCGTCATGCCCGCCTCTTGGGCCTTGTCGAGCTGCTGACGGGTCAGGCGCCGGTTTTGGGTACCGACGATGACGTGACGAACCCCTTTGTCCCACCAGCAACGCATCTCGGCATCGGTAAACTCACCGGCCCATTTCGACGAGTCGATGGCAAATACCAGATTGCCCTGCCCCTGCTCCACTTCGCCTAGCGCGGAATTGCTGGCGACGGCTTCATCGTCAGTCGTTCCGCCGATGTTGCCGATGCAGCCTCCGGCGGTCGCCAGCACGAGTGCCCCAATAGCGAGCTTGTTCTTCATGCGAGACGGATTGGCAAACCCCATGCCGCGCCGGTTGGTCGCGCAAGTATTGGAATACAGGACCGCTGACCACCACTGACCCGGTTCGCAACAGCAGACGCTACATGTCGCGCTACACGCTCATCCCATTGGCATTCGCATTGCTGGCACGTTAGTTCCAGAAGCTGAGGGTCTTGTCGATCATCACCCACACGGTGAACAGCGTCGCGAAGAAAGACGGCACGCCGAGGGCCATCCAGATCCGATTGTAACGATGAAACTTGGCTGGCAGCGGCGCCGCGTCTGCGTAGGCCGCCTCGGCTAGGTTGCGCATTCGGATCTGCAAGAAAGCAGCTGGCAACCATGTCACGCCAGCCAGCGTATAGCCGCCAATGCCAACGAGTACCCAGGGCGTGAAGAGCGACAGCTGATAGAGGTAGATCATCAACAGCCCCGTGACCGGCAGCACGATCCCAGCGGGCACCGTAAAGAGCCAATCGGCCTGTACGATGGCGCGTTGAGCCCAGACGATGACCTCGATTCGGCCAGAGCGGTCTGCTCGCATCTTGTAAAAGACCGAGCCCAAACCAGCGCCCAAGAAGAGCACGACCGAAAGCACGTGGACGGTCTTTATGATGAGGTACAAGCGCATTGTCGCCACAGAATCGCCGTGCCGACCACGAGGGGCACGACCTTGGTGAGCGGGCCGAAGGGATGAACCCACATCTCGGGTTGCACGACGGTAACCATCAGCGGCAAGAAAACCAAGGCGAGCAGTTGGGCGAGCAACAACAAGCCGAGCGCCTTGCCCCGCAAGACCAAAGCGGCCAGTCCAGACACGACTTGGCAAAGCCCGGTGATCCAGATCAGCACCGCACCAGTGCGGGCACCGACCCCAAAGGCCTCGACGACCTCGAGCTCACCTTGCTGCAGAAACAGCATCTTGGGAAAGAGCCCTTCGGTGATCCAGACGACGGCCATGGCGGAGCGCAGCAGCCAAGTGCACCGCGTCGTCCACCCTTCACGGGTCAACAGCCAGCAAACCCAGATGCAAACCACTAGGGGTAGGTTCTTGCTCAACATGCCGAGGTAGTGAACCAGCAGCATCGGCTCCAGCACGCCCAGAATCGCCGTGAATGTGACGATGGCGCCGGTTTGCAACACGGCAAGCAGCAGGCTCATCGGCCGCAGCGCCAGGTAGACCGCGAGCAACACCTCGCCAACGCAGGTCAGCACCATCAGCCACGGTCCTACACCTAGTGGCGCCAGCCATTTGGCGCCGATCTGCCGGTAGATGGGATGAAGCACCAGACAGCCCGTGGCAAGCCAAACGAAAGCGATCGACAAACGAAGCAGTCGCTCAGATCGCTCGGCAGACATAGGGGCTGCGGATGGTACATCGCGGATCGAGCCAGCGCACGTGCACATGCACATACCTGATGTTGGTGGCAGACTTCTGGCACACCCCGACACACTTGGCGCAACACAATGGCCCAATTCTTGGCGTTTGGAGCGGCACGACTGCTGCATGAGGCGGGAGCGAACGGCAAGAGCCGGGACCGAACCAGAAGAGCAGGGACCGAGCCGGGACCCGAACCCACCTTTGAGCCCAAGTGCCAGTGAGGACAACCAATGAGAAGCCTTGGATTAATCGTAACTTTGTCCAGTGTCGCCGCCAGCGGCCTGATGATGATGGCCTGCGACAGCACGGTAACCGTACACAACAGTTACCCGACTGGGACCTCCACTAGCAGTTCGAGCAGTTCGAGCTCTGGGGGGACCTCGACGGTGAACCCAACTAGCAGCGCGACCACCAACACAGCCACCGCCACCACGACTGGTGCGCAGTGCGGCCAGACCCACGACAAGTTCACGATGGCGCTGCACACGCCCGAAAACGAGGTGTGGAGCTGCGAATCGTTCAACGAGACCAAGCAGGGCGCACTCGGCTTCGATGCCCGAGTGATTGAGTCGTACGAAGGCGGCGTTACGCTCGACGCTTGCCCTCCGAACGCCGACTGCTTGCCCTGGATCTACAAGCTGCAGTTCGCGGCGCCCTACCTGTACAACGTCATACCACTCAACGCTTTCGTCAGAGTGAGCGTGGCTGTCGATGTCCCGTGGGGCTGCGCGCACGCCGTGTCGGTCGTGAACGTGCCCGAGTGGGGAGGTTATCCCAACCCGGTCTCACCCGACCCAGTGCTGTGGCTGGCAGGCGCGGACGGCACCTATGCGGCGGCACCAAACTCACCGTTCTCCGTCGAGGCTCAGGCCCTGGGCTGCTACCCGAACGAAGAACCCGGCTGCGGCAAAAAAGAAGACTACGTGCTGTGGTTCAAGAGCCCCAACACCTCGGAGGTGCTCGATGTGCACATGGGCCAAGAACGGGAATGGGTACAAGCGGGCTACGGCGGCGCCCATGTGCTGACCGTGAAGAACCTGCGCAGCTACGAGACCGGCTGGTGCGATGACTATTGGAACTGGGGCTACTTCATCTACGGCTCGGGAATGCTCGATCAGAACGATGATGACTAGCAGCGGATGGTGCCTCGGTGGGTCGATGAGCGTAGGATCAGGCGAGCGGATGAGGCACTTCGGAGTATTGTTGGCGTTGTCCAGCGCGGCCTTCCTACTGGCTTGTGGCAGCGAGGTCACCGTCACCAACGGTTTGGCAACGACCAGCAGCTCGTCGGGGAGCAGCTCGTCGGGTGAAGGCAACACGACCGGCGGCAACCCATCTGGCACCTCGACAGGGATCGGCGAGCAATGCGGCCGCAGCGACGAGAAGCTGCCAGTGATATCGCTGCTCAAACCCGAAAACCAGGAGGTGAGCTGCGCCGCTCTGAAAGCCTCTCTGGTAATAGGCGAAACGATCGTCTTCAGTGCCGTAGTGGTCGAGTCCAACGAATCGACAGTAGTGCTCGACAGCTGTCCACCGATGGCGGACTGCGGGCCGTCGACCTACTACCTGCAGCTCGACGCGCCGGGACACTACAACGTCGCGCCGGTCGGCGCTTTCGTCCGGGTGAGCTTCACACTGGAGATGCCCTACGATATCTGCTCCGGCGCGCTGTCGTTGACGAACATGAGCGATTGGGCGGGCTGGCCCAATCCGGTCTCGCCCGATCCGATCATCTGGATGGCAGCTGGACGTGGCACCTACGAAACCGCCCCTGAATCGACGTTCGAAATCGAGGCCAAAGCGCTAGGCTGTTACCCCAACGAAGGGGGCTGCCGCCCGAAGGAGGACTTCTCGTTACGATTCAGCAGCCCCTATGGCCAGCCGCTCGACGTTCCCATGGGCACGAGTCGCGAGTGGGCACAAGCTGGCTACGGCGGCTCGCATGTGCTGACTGTGCGCAATGTGCGCAGCTACGATGACGGAACCTGCGACGAGGACCACGACTGGGGCTACTGGATCTACGGCTCAGAGATGCTCGACTGAGCCTGGACAACGCCTAGGCTTGCTGTCTCGCTTGGATCGAAACCCAGCATGCAGGGCTCGGGCGTCAAACTGACGCCGAAGCTATCCTCAACGCGGCGGCGGATCTCGGCTGCAAAGCTCAGAATCTCGGCGGCGCTGGCGGCTCCGCGGTTGACGATCGCCAAGCTGTGCCGAGTGGACAGGCCCACCGAAGCACGGCCCCAGCCCTTGTGCATACCGGCGCGCTCGATGAGCCAAGCGGCGGCGAGCTTCACGCGACCATCGGCTTGCGGGTAGCGCGGCATGGTTTCCTTCGGCACGAGGGCCCTGGCTCGAGTCGCGACCTGCTCGGCCTGGCTTGCCTCGACGATGGGATTGACGAAGAACGACCCGGCGCTGCGGAAGTTCTCATCGTCGGGATCGAGCACCGTCGCCTTGCCCCGGCGCAGCTCGACGACCGTACGGCTCACCCGCGCAAGATCGGGCTCAGCGGAACCGTCGAGCGCTTGAATAGCCCGTTGCAGCTCCGGATAAGCAAGTAGCGGTGGGCCGCCCGGGACGAGTCGGAAGCGCACCGCTGTGACAATGAACCGATCGCGCGCCTCGCGCTTGAAGACGCTATCGCGATAGGCGAAACCACACGCCTCGTTGTCCAAAACGATCTCGGCACCGCTGTGCCGATCGATCGCGACGACTTGCTCGATGTGCTGTCCCACCTCCTGACCGTAGGCGCCAACATTCTGAATTGGCGTCGCTCCGACCTCGCCAGGGATCCCAGCCAGACACTCGATCCCCGCCAGATCACGCTCCACCGCCCAGCGCACCAAGGAGTCCCACTGCACGCCGGCGCCGACCTCGAGCGACGCTTCTGATTGGTGTTGCGACTGCTCGATGCCGTCGATGCGCACCCGCAAAACCAAAGCATCGAGGCCACGGTCGGCAATGAGCATGTTCGAGCCGCCACCGAGCACGATCACCGGCAGATCGCGCTCGTCGGCCCAGTCGAGTCCACGGCGCACCTGGGCCAGGTCATCGGCCTCGAGCCAATAACGGGCCGGACCGCCGACAGCCAACGTGGTGTGCTGCGCCAGCGGTACGTTCTCGCTAACGAGCGAGCTCATCGTCATGGCTTGGGCAGAGAAATGCGAATGCTGAAAGCGAACTGGTCGTCGACCGCGCGCACGATTCGGGCAAACTCCTCGAACTGGTCGAGAGCCACCGTGCCGACGGGGAGGTTCAGCTGAAAGCTCTCTTCGATGACGTTGCCGCTCACAGTGCTGACCTTGCGCTCGGCACTGATGAAGCTGTTCTTCATCCCGAAGCCCGACGGCTGACGGATCAGCGCGGCTCCGTTGGGCAGCTCGATGCGACGATGCAAGCGGTAAAGCATGGGTGCATCGATGACCAGAGCCGTGCTGCGATTCGATTGAGCGGTATATCGAGCAGCCAGGGTCGAGGCGCGCGCCCGAGGAAACACCACGTGCACCGACTCGATGCCTGGCAGTGACCACGTCTTGCTCTTGCGATCTTCGGGACGGGCGAAACCAACCACGGTGATGTCGGCACTGACCGCTACCTCCCAGGATCCCTCGTCCGAGCTCAGGCTCACTTCGCCGACATCCGCCCAAGGTAACCATCCGAGGACGACGTTGCGCAGCAGTGTGGTGCGCTTGGCGCCCACGGCCACTTCGAGCGCTCGGGCCAAGCGCTGCGCTGGACGACCGTGAATGACAGCTTTGAAGCGACCGGTAGCGTCTCCGGAGGGAGCAACGACCAGCCGCACGTCGATGTCATCCAAGTCGGTTCCGACTTGCCCTTCGACCTTGATCATCTCGCCGGTGGCGAGGAGCGCTTGGCGGCCACGCAGCTCGGGACTGATGCGCCCAGGTGGCAACGGAGGCCCTTGCACATCGGCGTCGATCCAAAGCTTCTTGCCGTCGACCTCAGCGCGCACCAGCGGATGGGTGAATCGGCCGGTGTGGGGTGGGAACCCGGGCGCGGCGCTGAATGGCCGTGTCTCGGCGATGGCCAGGCGGCTGGTGATCCCGAGCTCGCGCAGGGCGCGATGCAGTACCCAGCTGCGGCTGCCAGTGCCTCTCTCTATGATGCGGCGCGCGGTCTCGAATTGAGCTCCGCCGCCGTAAGAGGCGACGAAATCGGAAAGCGCGCCGGCGTCGGCACGGCGAATGGTCTTGCCAACCGCTGCCACGAGACGGCCAATTTGCTTGGCCGGATCGAGCTTGTCGCCACCATCGCCGAGGGCCTTGAGCGCCCAACGCTTCACGAAGGGGTCGCGCTCGTCGAGCGAGCGAATGTGGTCGCCAACCGCGCGAGCGATGCGCTCCCAATTGTCGGTTCCGAAGCTGACCGCGACCCGAGCCTCGAGCGGTGGCACCCCCGACTCGATGCGGCGTGGCGATTGGTCCTGCAAGCTCCAGCGGCTAACGATATCCCCCGCTTCGCGGTGGACTTGTGATTTGCCGAGCAAGGCGTGGGCCCAAAGAGACATGGCCAAGCCAGCCGGGCGGCGCAGCTCGATGCTCGCTTCACGAACACTGGTTCGCCGCGGCAAGATGTCAGGCGTGTCGACCACGAGGTGACCATGGTCTTGGGGAAGCGCCCAGCCCTCGGCGATCACCTCGACGTAGTCGCCTTTTTGGAGCTGAGCGAGGTCAGTCGAGCGCTGCCTGCCACGGGCGCGCGGATCTGGATCGAGAACGCGACCGTCCTTTTTGTAGATTCGCCGCCGCACGATGCGCTGCCGTCCGCGCCCTTGCACGCGCGCCGCACCGCTACCGCCACCTGCAGCCACGTCGGAGGTGCCGCTGACCCGACGCAAGTCGTAGCGCCAATAATGAAGCAACCCAGTGGGATGAAGGCGATAGCGCTCCACGTGCCTGAGCACAGCGGTAGCCGCGCCCGGCAAGAACGCTTTTTCGCGATCTTGTTTCACCAGCTTTGCCCCCTGCTGCTCGAGCGCGAGTGAAGCATCGGGTACCACGCCCAGCAAGCGAGCCAGCGGTTGGTAAGCGTAGGGGGCGTCGCTGGCGCGGAGCATGTCGCGCTCGAAGCGTTTCTTGGCATCGGCCTGGCCCGGCCCGCCGAAGTGGATCCCCAACACAGCTAGTGATCGGCGCGCTGGTGGCAACGCCTCGTACAAGCGCAAGGCACGTTCGGTCTTGCCGTGGGCCAGCAGCTGTTGCAGCTCGAGCTGACGGAAAATGGCGGGACTTCCGCGCAGCTTGCGCAGCCGAGCCAGCTCCGCCAACACACCGTCGAGATCGCCACGCTGCTGATAAGCGAACATACAACGGGTGTTCGAGCGACTCGTTCCCCCGGCGCAGGCGGCTTTGAGCAGATCCGGTCCGCTACGCTCATGCAAACGCCAATCGAGATCGGCCAACATGAGCGAGCCTGCAGCGCGCTTTGAGGCGGCCGCGAAGGCCTTGGCCGAAATGTCTTTGAGGCCGGCCCGATCTGCCAGGCTGGCGACATAGGTCAGGAGCATGGGATCGGTGTTGGCGAGCCAATCGTTGCGTTTGGCGCTGACCTTCAACAGCTCGAGCCCAGCGAACGCGCCCGTGCCGAAGCCTTTGCGTTTCTGAACAGCATTGGCCGCCGCGATGCGCGCCTCCCAACAATTGTCGCAGATCTCGAGCGCACGTTTTGCTGCCGATTCGATCCGCACCATGAGCTGGCTGCGAGGAATCGCGCGTGAAGCCTGTAGCGCGCGCACGCGCAGCAGCTCCATGTGAGGTGGCGAGCTCGCGGGCTTGGGAGCAAACAGCAATTCGAACAATTGCGAGGCGCGGCGATCGCGGCCGGTGGCGAGCAATGCGGCGACTGCAACTGGCAAGTCACTAGCTTGCGTCGGCTGCGGCACGATCTCGACCGTGCGCGCCTGACTGACGCCCGCGGTGGCCATATCGCCAGCTTGTGGCGCCGAGGTGGAAAGGGCGACGCCATTCTCACCGAGCACATAGAGGCCAACCCGCTGGCCATCTTGGTTGCTGGCCACGCGCGCAACCAGCCGCACGCGTCCCGGCTCTGCTCGCGCAACGCCTATAAAGTACGCAGGCGCCGACGCAGCATCCAGTGGCCGCAGCAACAGCTGACTGCCACCGATTTCGACCCGCGCGGCCGAGGTCGATACCACGGCTACGTAGACCCATTGGGGTCGGGGAATGTCGACGTCGACGACCACAGCGCGCAGACCGCGTAGCGGTCCTGTGCTCGACAAGTTGAAGGTACAAGCATTGGCGTAGATCCGCTCTGGCTCGAGCTTGTTGGCGAAGGGTTCGAGGCCTCGAAAAGAGGCCGGAAAAGCACCCTTTGCAGGCACCTTCGAAGGCTGCTCGAGAGACGTGAGCGGAGGCCACGCCAACGGACCGACGACCGTCGCGCTGGGAATGCAACCAGCCAGACGACGCCACTTCGCTGCTGCTTTGGGGGCGCCGACACGCAGGGCCAAGTCATGCAGTGCGTTGGCAATCAGGCCGCCCATGAAGGGCATCTTCTTTGCGCGCGTGTAGGAAGCCCGCAGCCGCCGACTCACGTCCACCAGACCTTGCTTGCTGCGGTGCGCGATGGCGTGCTCGACGCCGGGGGGCATCTCGCGCAGACGGCGCCATACCAGCGCATCGAGGGAAGCCGCGAGGGCCGCCGGCGCCCAGCGATCGTCACGTTGACTGATCGCCTGATCGACCACATCGAGATAAGCCTTCGCAACGAGTGGATCAGTCGCCTCAGTTTGCAGAGCCTTGTCGAACACGGCGGGGAGATCTGCCCGCGGCGGGGGCTCGATTGGTTTGACAGGCTTGGGCGGCGGCGGCTGGCAGGCCACAACCAACGTGATGCAAAGCAGCACCAGGACACGCCCTGGCATTTCGAGCTTCATGCCCCCGATGCTGCCCCATCGCGAGGCGGAACGCACCCCCGCAGCCGCGCCGCGGGCGAAATCAACCCCCGGACTCGATTGCGCCAGCAATACTAGGGGGTGGGCGAGCAGCTGGCGCAGTGCTCGAGGCGTGACACGACGACCCAGCATTGGCACAACTGGCACACTACCCTGAGCCGGTCATTGCGGGCTTGGCGCGGCACGACAAGTGCAGGACTATTCCTGTATGAAACCAGAGCTGCTCGCTGCTGCCTCCTTCGCCGCTGTCCTGCTCAGCAGCGCTTCGAGCGCTGCTTCCCAATGTGCGTCGTGGCATTGGGAAGCGCGCAATCCGATCATCAAAGTCACTCCGGACACGCCCTGTCTCGAGGTGACCTTCGACGGTCTTCTCAAAGACTGCCACGAACCCGCCGTCGATCTGGTCAACAAGTGCGCCAGCAGCATCGGGCTCGTCGGCGAGGCATTCTGTGATGACCCGGACGAGGCATCGGGACACTCGAGCTGCAAGCAGATCGCTGCCGGCTCCAGTGGGTTCTATTGGGTGCCGATGGTCGACTTCATGGAGGCCAAGCCCCTGCACTACGACGTCACCCTCGAAGGGGCCGGCATCGACATCGACATCACTTACGACGTGGTCAATCTCACGAAAGAAAGCTCGTCGGATGACGGTTGCTCCGTCGCCGAGATCCAAAGCAACCCACCCAGCAGCTTGGCGGGCGTGTTTTTCGTGCTGCTGCTGGGGGCAACGCGGCGACGCGTCAGCCGCCAGTCGTCGTAAAGCGCAACGCCCCGCCTGGGCTTAGCTCGACAGCCGGCAGGCGAAGCGACTGCATGCCGAAGTGCTCGAAGCGCTCGAGGCTCATAGGCTTGGGCCAGACGACGGCTGCAGGGGCTCCAAGTGGGAGCATGCTCTCATCGCCAGCCGAACAAGCGAGCACGCAAGAGCAGGCGAGCGCGAGCCCACCGAAAGCCAACGTCCCTGAGCGCCCCACCTCGAAGAGAGACCTTCGCATCGGGGCAACATATCTCACCCATTCGGTCGGCGTCTTCATCACAGCTGCATCAGGCATGCATCTTCCTTTGGGCCAACGCCCCCGAGTGCATTCACCAAAGCTCCCCAATAGCCCCACCGCCCCTGACCCTGGACTCCAAATGGCCGCACTAGCCTCAGCTCATGACTCTCAAAAGGAATCACGCGGCAACAGGTGCTGGGCTGGCCGCCACCTTGCTGGCAAGTGACGGCGCCGGCTGGCGTTCACTCGCCCGCCGCGTTGGTGCCGCTCTAGCGCTCGGGTGGGTCTACGGCGCCGCGATAGGGGCCCGCTACGGTGTGGACTCGATGATCGTGCACGGGCTCGGAGTGGCCGCCGGCATGCTTGCGGTGCTGCTTTTCGCAGCGCCTTCGTTCTTCATTCTGCTGGCCCACGCGGGACACCAGGCGGATCTGCAAGGCATGCTCGAGGCGGTATCGCGCGCCATCGCCACCACGGGGCTGGTGCTGTGCGGTCTGGCGCCGACTGCTGCGCTGCTCACCGTATCGACCGAAGGTGGCGTGGCGGCAGCGCTCTTTGGCGCCCTGGGTCTGCTGGCGGCGGGCGCACTGGGCTTGCGAGCACTACACAGAGCGCTCGGGACAAACACCGGAGGGGCAGCGATTCGTTTCCTGGGGGTTGCTTTCCTCGGATTCGCGGCCCTGCTCGCGGCGCGGGTGTGGTGGCTTGCGCTACCGATGCTGGGCCGGGGTCATTTCTAACGACGGGTGGAAACCATGAGCATGACAGCAGATGAGCCAACCCTTTGGAGTGAGCCAAGCTACTGGGATGATCCGAGCGGGCTCGGCCTGCTGGGATCGCTGTTGCGCGAGCCGCTCGAGGTGGCGCGAAGCTGTCACGAGCCAAGCAACCTGCGCCCTTTGGCGCGTACTGCGTTGCTCATCATCGTGATCGGTGGAGCCGCTTTCGGGGCCGCGGTGGGCAGCTACCGTGGCGGCTGGCAAACAGGCTTCGCCGCCTTGAAGATCCCACTGGCCACGCTGGCCACTTTGGTGGTTTGCGTGCCTGCTTTTTACGCGCTCGCGGCCAGTTTCGGGCGCATCTGGCCCATGCGCACCGTCATCGCTTTGCTGCTGGCCGCAGGCGCGCGCTGTGCGTTGGTGCTGTTGGCGCTCGCGCCCATCGTCTGGCTGGCAATCGACCTGGGCGCCAGCTATCACGCCAGCAAGTTGCTCGCCGCCCTGGCGTACTCATTGGCGGGGCTATCGGCCTTGTTGCTCACCCTTCGAGCGCTCGGCCCGCAGCCCGGCCGACCGGCCGCGGCTGTCTGCGGCCGGGCGGGGTTCTTGCTCGTCGGAGGACAGTGCGCCTGGCTGCTCCGTCCGTACTTGGGCGATCCGGCCGACCGTGTCGTACCGTTCATTGCAATCGGCGCCGAAGGAGGCGGCGTTGCAGGCGCGCTGTGGCGGGCTTCGCGCCGGGTGCTGAAGCGTTGAGCCCTTTGGGCCAGACACTAGACTAGCCCGAGCTGCCAGTCGGCGCTGGCGGCGGCGGCCCCCAGAGTAGATCCTTGCCCTTGGGCCAGGCCTGGAAAGGCATGGGGCCAAACATCTCGCGGCCGAGGTCAGGAAGCGGGGCGCAAGCGGCCTCGCCCAGGTTCAGGCGTTCGTCTGGATCGGCGAGCAAATCGAAGCAGTGGAATTCATTGTCCCACTCGCGGGCCTCCAACTTGATTTGGCCGAGCATCAGACCCCAGTTGCGGAACGAGCACTCCCAGATCCACGAACAGTTACTGAGCGGCACTGGCCCCACCGTACGCTCTGGCCGCGTCAGGGGATTGCCCACCATGCGGCGCTTGAACGGCGCGAGCTCGGGCGCATCCCAGAGCCCCATCAGATCCAACATGGTGGCAGCCAAGTCGTAGTGCCAGGTGAACTGGTCGCGCGCGGCTGTCAGTGCAGCTTGCTCCGAGCCCGACAGCGTCCCTTCTGGCGCGTCGATCCAGCCCGGCACTTTGATTTCCTCGTCGTACAAGGAGCTGGTGTGGCCGAGCTGCCAATGCTCGCGGAAGGACTCTCCGTGATCGGAGGTGTAGACGATGACGGTTCGCTTGCCGCTATCGCTTGCCCGAACGTGCTCAATCAGACGTCCGACGGCGAGGTCCGACAGGTACGATACGTTCTTGTAGTAGTTGAGAAAATGCTGGTTCTTCGAGGGCGCCTTGGAGAACTCCGACGGCTGAAACGGCGCTTGTTTGGCATCGTAGACATACGGGTAATGCACGTTGGAGTAGTGAGCGACGGCGAAGAACGGCTCCTGCAGCGTGTCCCAAACCTCGATGACGTGATCGCTGAGCAAGGCGTCGTTGGCGCCAGCGTCGTAGTCCGCTTTGGGATCGAGCTGGGTCGCCACCGCACGATGCGTCACCGGAAAGTCTTGAACGTACAGACGCATGCTACCGAACATGACGTTTTGGCTGGTCCAGTAGGCACCGTTGTAGCCAGCCGCGGCTGCGTAATCCCAGAGCAGCGGCACGCTCATCAGGGTGTCATAACTCTCCGCAGACGAAACACCGCTCCACAGATTCGAGATGCTGATCGCCGTCGTCGAGGCGTTGGCGCGCAACTGATCGAGCGGATAGCGCTTGGGTGTTGCGTTGCTCGAAAAAGGTGTGGCGCACTTGGCCTTCGGGTCGTAGCGGTTGCAGCAAACGTCGTAGCGCAAGCTCTCCTGAAGGATGAACAGCACGTTGCGCGGCCGCGCGGGCTTGGGCGTCATCGGCGGAACGGGTTCAGGGTAGCGTCGCTGCACGCGCAGATGTGGTGCGTGCTGGGTCTGCCGAAAGCGCTCCTTGAGCTGCGACATCAACCCGTGGAAATAGATGGTGTCTGGCGTGCTCGATTGCCACATCCGAAAGCTGGCCGGGATCTGCGACATGCCAACCAGCACCAGCGGAATCAAACAAGGGGCAACCCAGCGGGCGATTCGCTTGGGCCGAATCCAAAACCGCGCCGCCATCACCATGGCGATGGAAAGCGATAGCGCGACCATGAGCTCGATCTGGATGGCTGGCTTGCTAAGGGGCAAATAGCCCAACAAGGAGCGGATGAACGAGCGTGAGTAGATCTGGCCGTCGTGAGACAAGTAGATGTTGTAGAAGCCGTGAAATGCTCCTTGAACTCCTACTGCGAGGGTGAAGAGCACTACAAAAAGACCCGCCGCAGGCTGCCGCACCCAGCCCCGGGGACGAGCGGTATTGAAGAGCAGCACGGCCCAAAACACGCCGCTGGCAACGACGGTGGCGCAGTATGCGAGCACGTGCATCCGGTCGTAGCTCGCGATCAATGCCGAACGTTTCAGCAGATCGGTCACCGCAATCCAAGTCACAGGCGACAGGAGCACCAGAGCGCCAACGAGGCGGCGACGACGACGCGCCCGACGATGACGAGCACGTGGCCACTGCAGCTTTGTGTCAGAATCGCCCAAGGTCATCCCTAAATCGGACCCGACACTACACCACCACACCCATGAGCCACGACCCGTTCGGATGGAAAGGCCACACCCTGAGTGGCAAGTACCGCATCGAGGAGGTCGTGGGCGAAGGGGGATTCGGCGTGGTGTACCGGGCCCATCATGTTGATCTGGACCGGCCGATTGCGGTCAAGTGTCTCAAGCTGCACGAGCTCGACAAGAGTCAACAAGACCAGTTTTTTCAGGAGTTTCTCGAGGAAGGGCGCTTGCTGCACGAGCTGTCCCGGCAGGATGCAGCCATCGTGCAAGCCATGGATGTGGGCGTAGCCAAATCCCCTTCGGGCATCCAAACGCCGTACTTGGTGATGGAGTGGTTGGCGGGCCGCACCCTGCACACGTGGTTGGCACAGTGCCGCGGGCTCGGAAAGCCGCCGCTGCCGCTCGACGAGGCGGTGGTGTTACTCGAACCAGTGCTGCGCGCGGTAGCCATTGCCCACGAGCAGCGCATCGTGCACCGCGATCTGAAGCCGTCGAACATCTTCATTGCCCAAATCGGCGGGCGACAGACAACCAAGGTGCTCGACTTTGGCATCGCGAAGGTCAAGCAGAAGACCTTGGTGGGTGCGAGTCGCTACCAGCCGACGATGATCTCGCGCAAGAACTTCTCGATGCACTACGGCGCTCCTGAACAGTTCGACCCGACCTTTCGCACTACGGGGCCGTGGACGGACGTGTTCGCCTTGGCCTTGATTCTCGTCGAGCTGGTCAGCGGCCGGCGCGCGCTCGAAGGGGCAAACGAGATCGAGCTCGGGCGCTGCGTCACCGACCGGGAATCTCGTCCAACGCCGCGCAACCGAGGGGCCAACCTGTCATTGGCCGCCGAACGGGTCTTCGCCCAGGCGTTGGCTGTGGATCCCGAGAAGCGGTACCAGAATGCTGGGGCGTTTCGCGAAGCTCTCGAAGCGGTTCGCTCGTCGGACAGAAACGCGTCGCCAGCCAGCGCGTCGACTCGCCCATCCCCCCCTCCTGCATCTTCTCGTTCAGCATCGCGAGCAGGTCTTCGCGCTGGCGCGGCGTGATGTCGGCCGCGACCATCTTCAGCCCGCGCCCGACGGGGATGAAGTTGAAGTGCGCGAAGCAGCCCGCA
>CAZRGL010000111.1:0-22249 GCA_964599485.1 uncultured Polyangiaceae bacterium | reverse complement strand
AGGGGTTTATCCGGGTTTATCCGGGTTTATCCGGGTTTATCCGGTTTATCCCCTCCCGCCATCGGGCGGGGATGAACCGGATTGACCGCTCCCCCACCGATTTCGGAGATATGGAACGGGCCCTGGTGCGCGAAGCACTCCGAAACCGTGCTAAGTACACCTCGGCAGCTTCGAACGACGAGGGCTTCGTTGCGATACCTCAACGGAACTTTCTTACGGGACGCTATGCTAAGTTAGACTAGTTCCAGGGGCCGGAACCCAAGGAAAGAAAGCAACAGTCATGGTCGAAAAGGCGACGAGCAGCGGCGGGTTTTTTGTGGTTTTGGGCCTATCGGTCTTGTGCTCGCCGATCTTGGGCGGATGCAATGGTGAGCCGGTCGATGAACCGCCACCCATCATCTACCTCACGCCCGAGCCTGACGTGGCGCCGAAAGGGGTCGCCGATGGCCGCCTCAGCTGCGTGGGTAACAACAAGCCCCCCGCGGCAACGGGCAACGCGCTCGAGCTGACCGCTTGGGTGCGCCGCTACTCCGATCCCCACGCCAAAGAGGAGCAGCCCGCCGTCGAGGTCACCATCTACACCGACAGCGGCGACGAGCTGGGCAGCACCTTCTCCGATCCAGGCAAGGCCGGGCGCGCGACCGTCACCGTGCCCGTGACCAGTAGTGGTTTTGACGGCTACTCAGTGGCCAAGTTGGATGGCTACCTCGACTGGCGTTTCAAGAACAGCCGCCGCGTGACACAGGTCGCGATGTCTGGTTGGACCTGGTTGATCACATCAGCGGAACAAGATCAGCTCATCGCCGAAATCGACAAGACGGTCGAAAAGGGCAAGGGCATGCTGGTGGGCGCGGTGCATGACTGCGACGGTTTCGGTGTTGGCACGGCGCTCGTGGTCGTCGACGACGAGACCGACGGGATCTACTACTTCGATGAGTTCACTCCGGTGAAAGACAGCACCTACACCGACCAATGGGGGCGCTTCGTCGTGCCCAACATCAAGCCGGGCAAGGTCACCATCAAGGCCTACGGCCGGCTCAAGAGCGGGGGCGGTTTGCAATTGCTCTCGGAGGTCGAAACCGAGGTGGTCGCCGACATCATCTCCGCCGTCGCATTGCAGCCGCTGCCAAGCTACTGAGTTTGCCAAGCCTCTGATTTGCCAAGCCACTTTTGGCAAGGAAGGGCTGGACCGTATCGCGTGCGACCCTACCTAGCGCTGGCAGCTATCGGCATAGCGTCGAGCCTGCTCTATGCGGCTGGCTTGCACCTGCACCCGAGCTTGGAGGCGACCCAGTTTCTGCCGGCGCTCTTCTATCCGCTCATGGTGGGTTACTTGGGCGCAGTGTGGTTGGTATGGCGCCATCCCGGACGGGTGCCGCTAGCGCCAATACTGCTGCTGGCGGTCTCATTTCGCTTGCTGGCGGCCGCCGAGCCGCCCGCGCTGTCGAGCGACGCCTATCGCTACGCTTGGGATGGTCACGTGCAGCGTTCGGGCATCAACCCTTACCGCTACGCCCCGGCGGACGAGGCGCTGCGGCCGCTTCGTGACGAGACCATTCATCCCAAAATCAATCGCCCGCCGGCACGGACCGTCTACCCGCCTGGAGCACAGCTGCTCTACCGCTTTCTGCCCTTCGACATCGACGCTGTACGTCTGGTGATGATCGGCTTCGATCTGCTGACCATGTTGCTGCTCGCGCGGCTGCTGCAGCACCTGTTGCTCGATCCGGCTCGGGTGCTGCTCTATGCCTGGTCTCCCCTGGTGGTTTACGAGGTGGGCAACAACGGCCACCTCGACGCGGCCATGGTGGCGCTGCTGGTCGGTGCTGTGCTGGCCTACCGGGCCAGGCGCCATACCGCTGTGGGCTTGCTGCTCGGTGGTGCGAGCGCGCTCAAGCTGTACCCGATTCTGACGGCTGTCGCGCTGGCGCGCGAGCGACCACGGCGGGTGCTGGGCGCGGCCGCAGCGCTGCTGACCTTGCTGTATTTGATCTACGGCTGGTCGGTGGGCAGCAAGGTGATGGGTTTCTTGCCTCGCTATGTCGGTTCTGCCGAAGACCACAACATAGGGCTGCGGGCGCTTTTCGAGTGGTTGCTGGCTGGTCTGATCGAGCGACCCCGACCCATTGCGTTCGGCTTGTGTGTGCTGGCATTGCTAGCGGGCACGTGGCTCATCGCCCGCGCCGGAGGCGAGCTGGAGCTGCAACTGTTGCGTTTGATAGGGCTCTATCTGCTCACCCTGCCGACGGCGTTTCACCCCTGGTACGCGCTCTGGCTCGTGCCCTGGCTTTGCATCCATCCGCGCGCCTCGTGGTTGTGGCTGACCGCTGCGCTGCCTTTGAGCTACCTGAAGTACGGCGCGCCGGGGGGCGTCATGCCGGCTTGGGTCGTGCCCGTCGAGTTGGTGCCGGTCGCGCTCCTGCTGTTGTGGGAAACGCGCCGCAGATCCCACACCCAGGGCGATTGTCGACGAGCTGCTGACATCTCATAAGCGCATCCAGCTATGATGACAGCGTGCTGAGACGACGCAGCGTTGGGGCAATCATCACATCGCTGTTGCTGCTGGCGTTCGCGAGCGTGAGCCCAGCTGCTGCCGCGGCCGACCGCCCCGATGAGGATCGAACCGATGAGGATCAAGACGCCGTAGTTGCTCGCCGCCGCCTGCGCTGGAGCTACCCGCGCTTCAGCTTGTTGGAGGCGGCTTTTGGAGCAGCAGTCACAGGCGGGCAAGTGCTGCTCGAAACAACATCGGACGGTTATCGCGACAGCGGCTGGAGCAATGGGATCTTGTTCGACAACCCCCTACGTGACGCGCTGGTGGCCGAAACGCTGGCGGGTCGGCAACGGGCGGCTGACATCAGTGACGTGCTCTGGCCGCTGACGCAGCAGTTTCCAGTGCTCGACGCGCTCGTGACTCCGATCCTCAGCGATGAGTGTAACTTCGACGTGGCGCTGCAGATGACGCTGATCAACTGGCAGGTGCTGGGCTTGACGGCTCTGGTGACTCGGGCCACCCAGCACATCTCTGGTCGGAGCCGCCCATCTCTCCGAGAATGCGCTGAAGATCCCCATTATTCAGGCAGTTGCGATCCGGATTCGACCGGACGAACCGCAAGCTTCATCAGCGGACACACGTCTCTGTCTTTCGCCGCCGCCGGTTTGACCTGCGCCCATCATCAAGCGCTGCCGCTCTACGGCGGAAACGCTGCCGACGCCGCGATCTGCGCGCTGACCATTGCTACGGCGACCACCACCGGTGTGCTGCGTATCGTGGCAGACAGACACTGGGCCACCGACGTGA
The DNA here is from genome assembly GCA_964599485.1 of uncultured Polyangiaceae bacterium. Lineage (GTDB taxonomy): Bacteria > Myxococcota_A > Polyangia > Polyangiales > Polyangiaceae > JAPYTK01. The sequence goes on along the minus strand of CAZRGL010000111.1, from coordinate 18,948 downwards.
TGGTCGGTGCCCTGTTGGGGAGCGCGATCGGCTACGGAATGCCCAGGTTGTTGCACTATCGGCAACCCAGCCATTTGCGAAGCAAAGCCCTCCAGGCCCAGCTGACGGTTGTGCCCTATGCCAGCGACAGTCGTGCTGGAGCGGCTTTCGTTGGCGTATTCTGATGCTTCAGGACGGATCACGATGCAGAGCTTCACAATCGCAGCCATTCAAATGCAGGTGGCCCCGGATCGCGACGCCAACCTGGCGCGTGCCGAGCGGCTTTTGGAGGATGCGGCGGGGCGGGGCGCGGCCCTCGCCGTCTTGCCTGAGATGTTCACCTGCCCCTACGAGCTCGATCAGTTTCGGGCATTTGCCGAGCCGCTGCCGGACGGACCGGCAGGCAAGCTCCTGAGCGCTACTGCTCGTCGTCTGAAAATCCACATCGTGGGTGGTTCGATTCCCGAGCTGGACGGCGGTGAGGTTTACAACACTGCCACGATCTGGAGCCCAACGGGCGAGCTGCTCGCGCTCCACCGCAAGGTACACCTGTTCGATGTCGACATTCCCGGAGGCATTTGTTTCCGCGAGTCCGAGATCCTGTCGGCTGGCGACCGGATTGCGGCCACGCAAACCGATCTGGCGAAGCTCGGCCTTGCGGTCTGCTACGACCTGCGCTTCCCGGAGTGCTTCCGCGCGATGGTCGTGGGCGGCGCCGAGATCGTGGCGCTGCCTGGTGCCTTCAATACCACTACCGGCCCTGCACACTGGCAGCCGCTACTGCGGGCGAGGGCGATCGAGAACACCTGCTATGTCGTGGCCAGCTCGCCGGCGTCCCATCCAGACGTCAGCTACCCCGCTTGGGGACACAGCATGATTGTGGATCCTTACGGCGAGGTCCTCGCTTGCGCCGAACGCGAGGAGACGATCGTGATGGCACAAGTCGACGGCGCGCGCCTCGAACAGGTTCGCCGTGCAGTGCCGGTGCTCGCTCAGCGTCGCCCGGACGTATACCGTCGCGCCATTGCGAACGGCGACGCTGAGTAGCACCCTATTGCGACTGGGGTCAGGAGCCTTCGCAGGCTGCCTTGAAGTCCGCGTCGATACCCTTGACCGTGCTGACCAGGGTCGCACAGCCCAGGCCTAGGAGGGTTTCGAGCATTCCGCACTGCGGGTTGTCGAGGCAGCCCTTGACGAACTCGCCCTTGTCGGCCTCTCCGAGACCGGGACACAGCTTATCGCTGCCTGATTTCTCTTGGGTGCAGGCGAAGAAGTCGTCGCAGGTCTTCTGACACGGATGCATCCCGCCGGTGCCCTGGCCGCCGGTGCCCATGCCGCCCACGCCGCTGCTGGAGCTGCTCGAGCTCGTGCCGCCGCCGCCGCCGGCGCCACTGCTGCTGCTGGTCGTACCGCTGCTGGTTGTGCTGCTGCTCGAGCTGGAAGAGCTGCTGTTGTCGTCGCCGTTGTCGTCGCTACAAGCGAACAGGGAAGCGATGGCGAGCGCGCCACACAGGATGCCAAGTGTAGTTGAATTTCTCAGTGAAGGCGCTTGCGACGAGCATGTCGAGCAACAAGGCGCCTTCATCGTTGCCTCGCGGCCAGCCATCTGGCAGCCAGCGCCGGATGGCTGCCACTCGACGACCTGAAGTATGGTAGCCCTCACAAAGGATGCCCCGCATGCTTGTCACCTTGGAGGCCCGGCCGCGACCATGACCCCAATCGGCGTAATTGCTGTGGTGCTCTATGCACTGCTGCTCGTCGGCATGGTGGTCTACGGGCTCAACAGCATGTTGATGGTCGTGGTGCATGCCCGCATGCGTCGCAAGGCCGAGCCAGCCCCGCCATGCCCCGAGCAGGCGCCTCTGGTGGTGGTTCAGTTGCCGGTTTTCAACGAGGAGAACGTCGTAGAGCGGCTCCTGCGCGCGGTTGCCCGAGTGGACTGGCCGCGCGACCGGCTCGAGATCCAACTGCTCGATGATTCGACCGACGGCACGCCTGAAGTAGCCGCACCCGTGGTCGAAGCGTTGCGCGACCAGGGCTTCCAGATTGAACATGTGCGACGGACTGAACGAAGCGGCTTCAAAGCGGGCGCTCTGGCCCATGGCATGACGCTCACGGAGGCGAAGTTCTTCGCTGTCTTCGACGCCGATTTTGTTCCTCCCGCCGACTTCTTGATCAAGTCGATGGGGCGATTTTTCGATCCACGCCTCGCCGCGGTGCAAGGGCGGTGGACGCATTTGAACCGCGAGTACTCAGCCCTCACACGGGCTCAGGCCCTCGCCATCGACGCCCATTTCGGCGTTGAGCAGGGCGCTCGCTGCTGGGCCGGTTGGTTCATGAACTTCAACGGCAGTGGAGGAATTTGGCGGCGTGAGGCCATTGAAGAGGGCGGCGGCTGGTCTGCCGACACGCTCACGGAGGACTTGGATCTGTCTTACCGGGTGCAGCTCGAAGGTTGGCGCATCGTTTACGACTCCGAGCTGACCTGCCCGGCAGAGCTTCCGCCTCAACTGAGCGCCTTCAAGACACAGCAGCAGCGCTGGGCCACCGGATCGATGCAGACTGCTCGCAAGCTGCTCAAACCAGTTTGGCGCTCGCAAGCCAGTCTGGGCGCCAAGCTGCAAGCCACGCTGCATTTGACCCACTATGCCGTGCATCTGCTGATCGCGATGGCTGCGCTGCTTTCGGTTCCTTGCTTGTTGCTGCTTGGGGGCACGGTGGCTGAGCGAGGCTGGTGGTCGGCGCTGTTGCCACTTGCCCTGGCGCTCAGTGGACCGACTACGCAACACATCTACGCCCAGCGCGTGCTCGAAGGGCGCCGCATGCGCTTGGGTGAGCTGGGAATGCTCACGCTGGTCGGTGTCGGCATCGCGATCAGCAACGGCTGGGCGGTGCTGCGGGCTTTTCGCAAAGAGAGCGGTTCTTTCGTACGAACCCCGAAATTCGGCGCGCTCAGCCGCGCAGAACGACCCGCCAGTCGCTATCGCGCCCAGGCCGATGGCTTGCAGATCTTCGAGGCGATCGCCGCGCTCTACTGTCTGGTTGCTGGTTTTGCGCTGCTTCACGTGGGCCTGTTCGAGATCGCGCCGTTCATGTTTCTCGACGCGGCCGCATTTGCATACGTAGCGGCTTATGCTTGGCGTGAGGTCAGGGCGTGAAGGTTGCGGTGGTCATCCCCGCCCTCGATGAGGCCGAGACGATTGGACAGGTCGCGCTCAGCGTCCGCGAGCAGCGGATCGATCTGGTGGTCGTGGTCGACGGAGGCAGCGCCGACAAGACCGCTGAGCGAGCCATCGAAGCGGGTGCTGTGGTCGTGGTCGAGCCTCGCCGCGGATACGGACGAGCCTGCCGTGCTGGTGTCGACGAAGCGGTCGAGCGGGGGGCGCAGGTCGTTGCATTCATGGATGCGGCTTGTGCCGAAGATCCACAGGATCTGCCGAAGCTGCTCGAGCCCATCCTCTCTGGCCAAGCCGATTTGGTGGTCGGCTCACGGGTCAGGGGGCGTCGTGAGCCCGGCGCGCTGCGCCCCTTGCAGCGCTTCGGCAATGCTCTTGCGACCTGGATCATCAGAGCACGCTTTGGTCACCGCTACACCGATCTGGGATCCATGCGTGCCATTCGTTGCGCGTCCCTCGAGGCTTTGGGCATGCGTGAGCCAGCTCACGGTTGGCCGGTGGAGATGCAGCTCAAAGCCGTCACTCGTGGATTGCGCATCGAGGAGCTGCCCATTCGCTACCGCAGGCGGCGCGGTGGCCGGTCGAAGGTCTCGGGCAATCTGCTGGGCGCTGCGCAAGCAGGTGCTGCCATCCTGCGGGTTGCCCTCGGAGCAGGTAGGTGAGCGACGCTGCAGTCGTGATCGTTGCCGGACCAAGCTGGCCTCAGCAGCGCCAGTCAGCGTTGGCTCGCAGTCTTGGCGAGGGGGTCGCCGCTGATCTTCAGGAGGCCTTTCTGCAGGATGCGCTCAGCCAGTTGCATGACCCGGGGCGCTGGCAGCTCTATTTGGCCCGCGATGAGTCTGCCGACGACCCAGCGCTTGCTCAGCTGGACTTGTTCAGCAGCGGCGCAATCCCCCTGCCGATTTCACCAGCCTCAGTGGCTGGGCCGCCACCATTGTTGAGGCTTCTGCGCAACGTGCTGGCGCGCCATCAGCGCGTGGTGGTTTTGGGCGCGCAGCTGCCGCAGATCGGCGTCGCTACGGTAGCGGCGGCTCTGGCCGCGCTCGACGGTGCTGATTTGGTGCTGAGCCCAGGCCAGGATGGGGGTTACAGCCTCATCGGGCTCTGCCGTCCCCACGACCTCTTCACCCCGCTGCAGGCCAGCGCGTCCATCTCCGAACGTGCCACCGTGGCGCTGGCGGCCGAGCTGGGTCTGAAGGTGGCGCACGTCGAGCGGCTGACTGAAATGCACGAAGCCCAAGATCTGCTCATCTTGCCCGCGGAAGCGGGGCCGCGCGCGCAGCGAACCCGACAGCTGCTCAGCGGCCTCAGCCGAACCGAGGTGGCTGTGGAGCTGCCCCGCGAGCTGCAGATCGAGGCCAGCAGTCGCTGCAATCTGCGCTGCTCAGCTTGTTTGCGCACGCACCGCCAACTGGATCCCGACGCCGATCTGAGCTTCGCGGACTACCGGCGCATCGTGGACGATCTGCCCGCGCTCCAGCGGGTGTCCTTTCAGCTCAACGGCGAGCCGCTGTTGTGTGCCGATCTATTCGCCATGGTTTCGCACGCCGTTGAAGCGGGGGCCCACACCATCATCAACAGCAACGAGACCCTACTCGGCTCCGACAGGAGGCGTGCTTTGCTCGATAGTGGTTTGCACGAGCTGCGCGTCTCGCTGGATGGGGCGCGGCCAGCGACCATAGAGCAAGCTGCGGGAGCCGATGTACGCGATAGGGTGGTCGACAACGTGCGCGGTTTGGCTGCAGAACGGAAGAGCGCCGCTGCGCCCCGCATCAGCTTTTGGATGATCGCTCGGCAGGACACCATCGCTGAGCTACCCGAGCTCGTTCAGCTGGCCGCCGAGGTCGGGATTGACGAGGTCTATTTGCAGCGGCTGGTGCTCACCGGCGAAGGCAGCGCCACCGAGCAGCAGTCGCTCCACGGCCGGCTGAGCGCTGCGCAGAAGGACACCATCGCGCTGGCCGAGCAGCGCGCCGCGGAGCTCGGCGTGGCGCTGCGGGCCTCGGGTCGCAAGCCTATCGTCGAGAGTCTCACGCCAAGTGGCGAGCCCAACCCTTGGCTGGGCTGCTGGCGACCGTGGCGCAGTGCTACCGTCACGGCCGAGCTCCGCGTGCTGCCTTGCTGCATATCGAGCTTCACGGCCCATTACGATGAGCTGGCGCGAGGCAGCTTGCGCGAGCTCAGCTGGCAGCAGATTTGGAACGGCCCGGGCTACCGCGCCTTGCGCCGCGGCCTGCTTCAGGCTGAGCCGTTGCGCTTCTGCCGCGGCTGCAATTGCTGTTGGAGTCTCTGACCGCGGCCGGGGCTGGGTCAGGTTCCGTTGCAGCTGAGGAACAACCGAGCGCCGGTCAGCGGTCCGTCGCCGACGAAACGAATCACTCGTTGCTGGCCGCCGAGGCAGCTGTTGAGAAGCTCCGGGTTGCCCACCTCGTGATTGCCGCTACCGTCGATGTAGCACCAGCCATTGACCAGATTGCCAAACTCGTTGATGACCGGCTCGGCGACATCTTCTTGGCAGTGCTGCAAGTTGTTGCCCTCTGTTTGGATCAGCTCGCAGAAGCAGTTCCACTGCTCGCTCGTGTGCAGCGGGTCGCTCTTGATCTCTGCGAGCAACAGCAGATCGGCGTCCGTGAGCGTCTTGCGAGCTGGCGTGTTGCAGTCACATGTGCCGACTTCGGCATGGCGCGCCTCGATGAGTCGGCAATCGAGGCGCTTGTTGGATTCGGCGCTCAGCTCTTGGGACAAACAGAAGCGGGTGCTCAAGGATTGTTCGAGATGATCCAAGACGCCACCGATGGAGGGACGGTAGCCGTAGTTGAACTTGCCCGGATCCGTTTGCTGCTCGGGACAAATCGAGCCCACGATGCCTTGGGGGCCGATCTCCTTCAGCACGCGGAGCTGCCTCGTGCCGGGGTAGGCCTTGGCGAAATACTGTGTCTGGCCTGCCTTGCCGCTGTTGGGATCTTGGCATAGCGGATTGTCGTTTCCGGCCTCGGGGCAATCGCAGGCTACTTGGTCTGGATCGGTGCAGTCACGCGGCTGCTCGAGCGGAAAGATGCATGCGTATTGCAAGTCGTTGCGCTGCGGCACACTGAACTCGTGGCCGTTGATCGGATTGGCCAGCACCGCAGCGCCGGGAGGCTGGATGGCGTCGCCGGTCACCGGATTGGTGCCGCTGCGCGGATCGACCGATTCGATCATGAGCGGATCGGTGGGCGGTGTCTTCTTGCTCGGGTTGCCAATGAGCATCTCCCACACGTTGCCCGCTACCATTTCAGCGCTGCGCTGAAAGCCACCTGCTGGACGCCCAGATTCGTCGAGGCCCGCGAGCAGATCGGGCTTTCCTGAACCGTTCTTGCGGGCGATGTCTTGCCAGGGGACGCCGACGATTCCTGCGAGAAACACGAGCCCCGGTGTTCGGCCGCTCCCGCCCTGGGAGCCGAATATCGGGTTGGCCACCACGTTGCCATGACGATCGCTGACGGTCTCTGAGGTCAAGCCGGTGACGTAGCGGTCGATGGGTTGCAAGAAATCGATGCCGAAGCGGCGCTTCTGATCGAAGCATCGCAAGTTGATCGAGTCGGCTAGCGGGTCGAGCGCCCCGCTGCAGTCGTCTGAGCTGGTGTCGCAATTGGCCGGAGGGGTTGCTCCGCAAGAAGTGCAGCAAGGGCTGTCCGGATCGGTGGCGCAAGCGGCCCGCGGTTTGGGCAAATGGTAGGGGCTGTTGGTGCCCGGCGTATATATCTGCAAGGCATAGAAGTACTGGCCACCATCCACGACGGAGCAGTCGTTCTCGTCGCTGAGCATTACGATGGCGAGTAGCGAATCGGGTCTGAGAAACGCGGCGCGCTGCTCCAACAAGACTTCGTCAGTGCCCACGAGCACGGCGGCGTTCTGCTCTAGCTTGATGCTCTCGTAGGGATCGGGCTCGACCAAGAAGCGGTACCAGGCTTCGAGCGGTGCTTCGAAGCCGCAGCCGACCTCGCCAGCACCGACGACCATCTTGCGGATGTTGTCGATGAGTGTGTCTTGTTCCTTCAGCGGCACACCCGGCGGATCGAGCGTGCCCAGCGGATCCCAGGCGAGGAAGCCTAGATCCTGGTAGCTGCTCACCGGCGCGCCATGCCCTTCCGTGGAAGTGCGGGTGATGAGCCGAGCACCGTCGTTTTAGCTCGGGTTGAAAACACCGTAGCAGGCAACAGCACCAATACCGCCGCTGCTCGAGGTGATGATGCCGATGTGCACAACGGTGACCGGCTGAAAAGCGCGGACAGAGCCCTCGGGGCAGGGCTGGAACGCGTCGCTGGGTTGCTCTGCGGCTGGCTGCCCCGATTCATCCAAACAGCGGGGATTGATGAGCACGCCCACCAAATCCGGTACGGCTAGCTTGAGGACCTTTTGCTTGTCGGCCATCGAGCGCGAGTTGTCGACGACCAACAACAAATCGATGCGGTCCACTTTGGTGCTGCTGATTTGCTCGACGGTAGAAGGCCCTTTGTCCTCGAAGCGAATGTCGTCGAAGCCGGACACGACATGGCAGCCGCTCATGTAGAGCAGGCCCAACGACATCGAGCCGATAGCGCACGCACGTCTCACGTGATCGAAGCTCCGCTATTGGGCTGCTGTTGTCAAATCGGGTTAGGGGCTCGTGCGTCGAGCGAGCGGATTGTAGGTGGGTCCGATACGAGCGGGGGGCTTTGCACGAGCGGGTGGTTAAAAGCTGCCCCAAGCCATAATCGCTGCGCCGCCCGGTCCGGCAACTGGGCTTAGATGCCAGCCCGCGTCGTCCGTACCTTCGCTGGGCTCGTCGCCGCCGGTCGTGAACAAAAGAATGGTTGTCACCCCCGCGCCCAGCACCGCTGTGCCGAGTAGCACATCGGTCACGATGTTGAGCATCTCGCCCTGGTCTTTGATGTCTTGCGCGGCAGCTGGATCGCTGCCGTCGTTGCCGTCTTTGAAGGCGCTTTGCTTGCTGAGCGCCAAGCCGCCCGTCACCGCGGCGCCGGCCGCTGCCGCTACAGTTGCCCCGATGCCGATCCACACCGGTACGGTCATCCGGACGGTCGTACTGGGCGGAGGCTGTTCGCCGCCCTCTTTTGCTAACGTGATCGTCTTGCTCACCGTCTTTCCAGGCGCTGCCTCGAGCTCCCAGATGGCGGTTTCGTGGCCGTCCTTCTCGACGGTGATGTGGTGGTTCCCGGCGCGGACCCCAATGCTGAGCTTGCCCTCGACGGGTCCGTAGCGGTTGACGACGGCCTCTCCTTTGACTGGCCTGCGCTCGTCGATCACCGTAGCGCCCGCTGGCGAGATGCTCAGCTGTAGCGTTACCACAGACGCGCTCAGCGTCTTGAGGTCACTTTCGATCTGGGTGCGCTCCTTGGCCTCGATGTCGTCGACCTCCTTCAGGTAGCGCGTGTAGGCCTCGATCGCTTCGCTATCGCGCTCGAGCTTCATGGCGCACAAACCGATGTTGCCCAGGATCTTCGGCGAGGGAGACGCTTGGTAGGCCGCCTTGAACGCCCGGTACGCCTCTTCGTGGCGCGCCCCTTCAGGATCCTCGAGCAGCGCCACGCCCACTTCGAAGTGCTTGCGCGCCTCGGGTGTGATCTTCACCGCGTCGGCCGCTGCAGGGCCGGCAGCAAGCGTGATGGCTGCGACGATGACGATTGCAAGACAGTGGCGTGAGGTCATGAGGCGCCAATCATAGCCTCCGGTGGCGCAAGGCTGCCAGCATCGCCAGTCCAAAGCTTGCGCTGGCTCAACGGAAAAAACGGCGTGATCCAGGCTCACGATCTGCAAGAGGTGCTATGAGAAGCCCCGCGATGTCGCCGCCGCTTCGCTCACCGAGATCACGAGCCGGGATGCCTGACGCCTCCGAAATCGAGATGACTGCCGAGCCTGCTTGCGCAGGATTGGAAATTGGCGCTGTTTCCGTCAAGTGGGTTTGTCGTGAGCCGGACGGTGGAGTCTCGCATCAGGTCATCGAGCACGGTGGTGCGCCTCGGGCGGTCGTTGAGAGGCTCGTGGCCGAATGCGCGCTGCCGCTGCCGGCTCGGGTGGTGATGACAGGTCAAGCCGCCAAGGTCCTGTTCGACTTGCCGTATCGCTCCTCGACCGAATGTCTGGAGGCGGCGCTGGCCTCTCATGGACTCCAGCCCGACATCTTGCTTGCCCTCGGCGGCGAGACCTTCAGCGTCTATCCGATGAAAGACGGCAGGGTGCGCAACGTGCTGTCCACTTCGAAGTGCGCAGCGGGCACCGGCGAGTTCATCGTGCAGCAGCTGCAGCGCATGGGCATGTCCCTCGAAGAAGGGTTGCAGGAGAGCCTCGAGGGCAAGCGTGTACCACTCGCAACGCGCTGCTCGGTCCACTGCAAGAGCGACGCGACTCACATGCTCAACAAGGGCGAATGCACTCGTGGGGACATTGCCGCGAGTCTCATCGCCGCTCTGGCAGATCACGCCACGCAGCTCGTGGCGTCGGCCGAGTGGTCTTCACAGACGATCGTGATTTCGGGTGGCGTAGCGAACAACAGCTTGTTCGTGGAGCTGTTTCGGGCGCGCCACCCTGCTGCGAAGGTCCTCGTGCTCGCCGAGAGTCATTATTTGGAGGCCTACGGCGCAGCGCTGCTCGCCCGCTCGCTCCCCGCGCAGGCGGCGCTGTCCTGTTGGGATTTGCCTGGTGGCTGTGCTTCGGTCAGCTTCGAGACGCTTGCTCCGCTCTCACAAGCCGAGTCCTTGCTGGATTATCGAGTCGAGGAAACACCGCCGACTGCTGCGCTGGTTGATGGTGGGGCGTACGTGCTCGGGCTGGACGCGGGCTCCACCACGACCAAGGCCGTGCTCCTCGATGCGGCAGATGGCAGGGTCGCGGCGAGCTGCTATCTGCGCACACTGGGCAACCCGGTGTTGGCCACTCAGCGCTGCTTGGAGCAACTCATCGAGCAAGCCGGCAGCGTCTCGATCCGCATCGTGCAGCTGGCGACCACTGGCTCGGGGCGCGAGATGGTGTCTGTGTTCTTGGGCGCGTGCCTCAGCGTCAACGAGATCGTCGCCCATGCCCGCGCTGCCGCGCACTACTTGCCCGAGGTCAGCTCGGTCTTCGAGATCGGCGGACAGGATTCGAAGCTCATCTCGCTATCGGAAGCCATCCCCGTCGATTACGCCATGAACGAGGGTTGCTCAGCCGGAACGGGTAGCTTCCTCGAAGAGTCCGCCTCCTTGGACATGGGCGTTGCGACTGACCAAATCAGCGCTGCGGCTACGGGCAGCGAGCGGCCCATCGCGTTCGGTGAGCGCTGCGCCGCCTTCATCAACACCGACGTGCGAAACGCCCTACAGCAGGGCGCGAGCCGGCAGGACGTGATCGCCGGCTTGGTGTACTCGATAGCCGACAACTACATCTCGCGAGTGGTCGGCCCCAGGCACCTGGGCGAGCACGTATTGTTCTGTGGTGGGGTGGCGCTCAACCGATCGGTGGCACTGGCGATTGCTGCCCGGACGGGCCGCCAGTTGATGGTTCCGCCCAGGCCTGAGCTAATGGGTTGTATCGGTGCTGCGCTCGAAGCGGCCGATGCGCTGCGCGCAGGGATCCGACCCGAAGCGCCGCTCGCGCTCGAGCAGCTTGCTGTGGCTGACATGCGGGTTACGGGCAGCTTCCGCTGTAAGTCCTGCGACAACAAATGCGCCCTGAAGAAGATCTCAGTCGGCGGGCATGTCTACCCCTTCGGTGGTCTGTGCTCGAAGTACGACAACCTGCGGCGCGGGCGCGGCGAGCAACGCGAGGGGCGCGATCTGGTGGCCGTTCGCAACAAGATGATGTTCGAGGAGTATGGCCCTGCTCCGATCGATCGCCCGCGCGGTCGCATCGGTTTGCCGCTAGCGTTGACGAGCTTCGAGCTGTTCCCGCTTTTTTCCAAGCTCATCAATGCGCTTGGTTACGAAGTGGTGACCTCCGACACCGGTCGCAGCGGGGCGGTTCGCACGGGAGCGGCGATTTGCTACCCCTGCCAAATCGCGCATGGGGCTGTCGAGAACCTCTTGGCCCAAGGCGTCGATTTCATCCTGTTGCCGCGGGTGCTCGAGCTGAATGTTCCCGAGGGCGCGCTGCATAGTTACACCTGCCCTTCCACAACGGTGATTCCGGACATCGTCGGGGGGAATGTGAGCGGCGCCGACGCCAAGATCCTCTCTCCGCACATTGCTCTGAGCGAGCATCTGGTCGAGACCAGCTTGCTCGAGATCGAGCGGCTCGCTCCCCAGCTGGAACTCGAGCCGTCTGCACTTCGCGAAGCCGGCCAAGCGGCCATCGATCACTACCGGGACTTCCAGCGAGCCTACCGCCAGTGCGCCAGCGAGCAGCTCGATCAGATCGCGGGCGAGCCGATGGTGGTGCTCGCAGGACGCCCCTACAGCGTCTACTCCTCGGAGGTCAATCTGGCCTTGCCGCGCAAGATAGCGAGCCGCGGCTTTCACGCGGTGCCCGCTGACATGTTGCCCGCGGTCGAGGGGGCGCTCCACCAAAGAGACGTCTGGCACTTCACCCAGCAGATCAGCAACGCGGTCGCCTTCGTCAAAGCGCGACCGAGCGCTCATTTGTGCCTGGTCTCTTGCTTCTCTTGCGGGCCGGACGCGGTCATGTACCACGCCTTCCGCGACGCGCTAGCGGGCTTGACCTTTTGCTACTTGGAGATCGACTCGCACACCGCGCATGCGGGCTTCGAGACGCGAGTCGGTGCTTTTCTCGACATCATCGACAAGAGGAAGCGCAGAGCGCCCAGCGCGCGCCCACACTCCGGCGACACAGCGGTGACGTTGGCGCGCTTGAGCGACGGGCGTGACCAAATCATCGACAGCGACGGCAACACAGTTGCTTATGACGATCCTCGTGTGGTCCACGTACTGACCGACATCACCAACCCCGCCACCGCCCAGTTGGTTCGTGCGGTTTACGACAAGGCCGACCGAACGTGCCGGCTCGCCATGAGTCCTTCTGTCGAGGCGATGCAGTTGGCCAAGAAGGTCTGCTCGGGTCGCGAGTGTGTTCCATTGATGAGCGCAGCGGGCGCGGCTGTTCAAGATCTGGGCAAGCGCGCGCCCGATGAGATCACCTTCTATCTGACGCTCGATCAGGAGGGCCCCTGTCAGAACGGCGCCTGGCCTGTGGTTTGGGAAGCGTTTGCGGGCAGGTTGAAGGCGCGCAATGTGATCGGCGGAGTCGGTCGTAGCCCATGGAACAAGCAGCTCGGAATGCACGGATCGCTGGTCGCTGAAATCAACCGATTCGTGTTGCTTGGCGACTTGCTGCAAGAGGCGAAGCTGACCCTCACCTGCCTGGCCCAAGACGAGGAAGCTGCCCAGCATGTGTTCGAAGACGAGCTGGCCCGGTTGGCTCGAGGCGTGCGTGAGGGTGCCGAGCTGCAGGAGCTGTTGCAACGCTGGGCAGAGCAGCTGTCGCAGGCGCCTTTGAAGATGCCCGTTGGCGAGGCGCCAAAGGTCCTGGTTTTCGGTGGTCTCAACGTGGCCTACGTCCACGAGCCGGTCAGCGCGTATCTCTGTGAACAGGGTGTGATCCCCAAGGTCATCGACTTGGCCGAGGGGATTGCCTCCATTGCTTCAGAGGGTGCGATGCGCTGCGCGCTGCGACACGGTCAGGTCAACGCCGAGGACCAGCTGAGCTTCTCGCCACCGCGAGAGAATCGCAAAGAGCGGACCCTCACGCGGATGAGCCACTACGCAGTGCGTCTGATCGAGTCGCAGCTCAGTACCATGCGAGAAGCCATGGCAGGCTCGGGTTTGCTGTTCGACGAGCCGGTCGCCCTCGCCGACGTTCTGAGCAGCGGCGGTCCCTACGTGTCCAACTGCGGATTCACCGAATCGGTCATTGCCGTGGGCCGTTACGTCTCAGCCCGTCAGCAAGGCTTCTACGATGGCTTGGTGAACCTGGGTTGCTTCAACTGCCAGCCGGCGATGAACGCCCAGGCCATCATCCGGCCTTTGGCCGCTGAAGCGGACATCCCCTACGTGGCGCTCGATTGCGAGGGTCCATGGATAAGTGCCAACCAGACGCGCTTGCTCGAAACGTTGGCGGTGCAAGCCAAACGCCGCCGGGCAGCAGCCCTGATGGAACGGTGAGCTAGCGGGCCGCCCGAAGTGGTGAGGCGGGGCCAAATATGGCCGAAAAGAGGCCATCGAGGCCGCTGATTCCGTCTGGGGGCGCCAGATGGCGCGCTTTGGGAGCCCTGGCGGCTGCACTTCCGGGTGGAACTGTCTTGATTATCTCGCACAGAGCCGACACTCTCGTTGGATGAAGTACCGCGTCCTGTTCTTGTCTTGTTTTGGTGGCTTGGTAGCTTGCTCACTGGCGAACAGCCCATCTGACCCGGCCTCCTCCACCTCGACCAGCAGCAGCGGTACGACGAGCCCGGGCGCTTGCACCGGGGGGGACAACAAGCAGTGTGGGGACGACTGCGTCGACATCAGTAACAACCCGGAGCACTGCGGCGACTGCGACGTGGCCTGTCCCCAAGGGCAAACATGCGTCAGCGGCAGCTGCGAAGGCTCTAGCTGCACGTCGCCGGAGGTGAGCTGTCTCGGCGAGTGTGTCGATTTGATGACCCATCATGACCACTGCGGCGGCTGCGAACAGCCCTGCGCTGGTGACGAAGTTTGCATCAACGGTGCTTGCTCCGCCGACTGCCCCGGTGACTGGGAGGTATGCGGCGACGTATGTGTCGACACGAACACCGATCCTGCCCACTGCGGCGGCTGCGACAAGCCATGTGCCGACGGTGAAGAATGCGCCAGCGGCGTCTGCCAGTGTCCACAGGGGACAGAGCCCTGCGCCAACACCTGCGTCGACACGGCGACCGATCTGGCCCACTGCGGCAAGTGTGACAACTTGTGCCCTGATGGCGCCAACGCCATCACCACCTGCGCCATGGGCATGTGCGGTCAGCAGTGCAACATGGGCTACGACGACTGCAACATGAAGCCGGATGGTTGTGAGACGAATCTCACTACCGATCTGCAGCATTGCGGCAAGTGCGGCAATTCTTGCCCGAGCGTGAGCAACGGCGTGCCGGTGTGCAAAGGCGCCAATTGCGGCATCGGTAGCTGCAACAACGGCTACGACGACTGCGACAATCAGCTCGCCAACGGATGCGAGGCTGACCTCAACAACGACGACAAGAACTGTGGGCAGTGCAAGTACGACTGCGGCGTGGGCAACTACTGCACCGGGGGCCAATGCAAGACCGCCCCGACCGTGCCGTTCGCTCAGAGCTCCTACGCTGCTTCGATGACCTTCACAGATCAGCTGAGCAGCACCACGATGACGATGGCTTGGGACGGCACTTATCTGTGGGCATGTAGCGGTGGAGGCCCTAGTGGCGATCGCCTCGCACGCTACACAGCCAGCGGCGCGCTCCTCCAGAAGTACGCACCCGGCTACGATTTTCGCAGTGTGTTCACCAAAGGCGACGGCAGCAGCCCCATCTATTCGCGCTTGTACAGCAGCATGAAGCTCCTGGTACAGACTTCGCCAGGTGTCTTCAGTGGTAGCGTGACCCTGGCCGGCTCGGTCGACTCGCAGTCAGCGGTTGTGTGGGACGCGCAAAACAGCATCTTCGTCGCGCACAAGGGCGGCACGCTGTACCGCTGGACCGCTTCGGGCTCGCAATTGTCTTCGGTGGGCTTCAGCGGCTACGGGACTCAGAACAACGAAAGCAGTTCGCCTCAAGATCGTGGCGTGGTCACGACGAAGGGTTACTACTTCACCTACTCTGATGGCGTACTGTCGGCGTGGAACAGCCAAGGCACGCGCATCGACACGACCAAGCTCTCCAGCGCTGGTACCAGCGGGGACTCGTACTACAGCCTCAGCTACGCGCAGGGCAAGGTGTGGGTCGTCGACAGCCCAGGCGGCACCTGGCGCGGATACGACGTGGGGCTGTGACGACGGGCATTTGGCTGCCCCCATCCGCGCGGCGACCACACTCTTGATTGTCGGCCGCGGAGCTGACCCATAGGCAACTTGCTTCTTTCCGCGAGAAACGAGACTCTTGTGGGATGAAGTATCGCGTCCTGTTCTTGTCTTGTTTTGGTGGCTTGGTAGCTTGCTCACTGGCGAACAGCCCATCTGACCCGGCCTCCTCCACCTCGACCAGCAGCAGCGGTACGACGAGCCCGGGCGCTTGCACCGGGGGGGACAACAAGCAGTGTGGGGACGACTGCGTCGACATCAGTAACAACCCGGAGCACTGCGGCGACTGCGACGTGGCCTGTCCCCAAGGGCAAACATGCGTCAGCGGCAGCTGCGAAGGCTCTAGCTGCACGTCGCCGGAGGTGAGCTGTCTCGGCGAGTGTGTCGATTTGATGACCCATCATGACCACTGCGGCGGCTGCGAACAGCCCTGCGCTGGTGACGAAGTTTGCATCAACGGTGCTTGCTCCGCCGACTGCCCCGGTGACTGGGAGGTATGCGGCGACGTATGTGTCGACACGAACACCGATCCTGCCCACTGCGGCGGCTGCGACAAGCCATGTGCCGACGGTGAAGAATGCGCCAGCGGCGTCTGCCAGTGTCCACAGGGGACAGAGCCCTGCGCCAACACCTGCGTCGACACGGCGACCGATCTGGCCCACTGCGGCAAGTGTGACAACTTGTGCCCTGATGGCGCCAACGCCATCACCACCTGCGCCATGGGCATGTGCGGTCAGCAGTGCAACATGGGCTACGACGACTGCAACATGAAGCCGGATGGTTGTGAGACGAATCTCACTACCGATCTGCAGCATTGCGGCAAGTGCGGCAATTCTTGCCCGAGCGTGAGCAACGGCGTGCCGGAGTGCAAAGGCGCCAATTGTGGCATCGGGAGCTGCAACAAGGGCTACGACGATTGCGACAATCAGCTCGCCACCGGTTGCGAGGCCAACCTCAACAGCGACGACAAGAACTGCGGACAGTGCAAGTACGATTGCGGCGTCGGCAACTACTGCTCAGGTGGCACCTGCAAGACCATCACTGGTTGCGACTGGAACAAGAGCTTGTTCCCCTTCGGGTGGGGAGGGAGCAACTCCGTTGGGGACATGAGCTTCGACAGCAACTGCAACCTGTACTTCGGCACCGACGACAAGAGCGTCTATCGCGTCAACTACAACACCAAGACGACTTCGAAAATCGCCACCATGTCGAACATCGTGCGCGGCACCGTTTTCAACCCGAATACCGGGCTACTGTACGTAACTGTTACCGACTCCATCTACTCGATGACCACGAGCGGCGCCAACGTCACGCTGGTGGCCACCATCGGCACCTACCTCAACGGCATGACGCTCGCCCCTTCGGGATGGGGTAGCTATGGCGGCTACCTCGTCGTAGCCCGCAACAACGGTGAGGTCGTGGCAGTCCACCCCAGCAGCCCCTCACCGAAGACCATCGGTACGACCACGGCGGACATCTCCGATGTGGAGTTCGGCGGACAGGAGCTCTACGTGGCGGCCCACACGCAAAAGAAGGTGCTGAAGTTGAGCTCTGTCGGGGGCTTTTCGACCCTCGTGTCCTTGTCGTGTACGCCCGACGGCCTCGCTGTCGACCCCGGGAAACGGGTTTTCGCGTCCTGCGACAACACAGGTACCATCTACACGATCTCGCTGCCCGCGGGCGTTCCAACCACCGTAGGGAACATAAGCCTTGACCAAGGCTGGGCACCGTCGGGGATGATCTGGGATGGGTACGACAACTTGATCGTCATGGGCAAGAGTCCCTACCAACTCGAAGCCTTCTCACCCTAGATGAGCAGCAGCGGCGGCAGCGCTCGTCTTACGTGAACGTCAATCTTGCTTCTTCGTGCCTGAGTCGTCACTCTTGTAGGCATGAAGTACCGCGTCCTTTTGCTGTCTTGTTTCGGTGGCTTGGTGGCTTGCTCGCTGGCGAATAGCCCCACCGATCCCGAAACTTCCACCTCGACCAGCAGCAGCAGTGGCACTAGCTCTGGCGCATGCACGGGGGGTGACAACAAGCAGTGCGGGGACGACTGCGTCGATCTCGCGATCAACCCGGATCATTGTGGCGACTGCGATGTGGCTTGCGCCCAAGGTGAAACATGCAACCAGGGCCAATGTGAAGGCTCGAGCTGCACATCGCCAGAGGTGAGCTGTCTCGGCGAGTGCGTCGATCTGCTGACCCATCATGACCACTGCGGCGGGTGCGAGCAGCCCTGTGCTGGCGACGAAGTTTGCGTCAACGGCGCCTGCTCTGCTGACTGCCCCGAGGGATGGGAAAAGTGCGGGCCCGATTGCGTCGACATCCAAGCCGACATCAATCACTGCGGCGGCTGCGACAAGCCCTGCGGCGAAGGCGAGGAATGCGCCAGCGGCGTCTGTCAGTGTCCGCAAGGCACCGAGGCCTGTGCCAACAGCTGCGTCGACACCACGACCGACCTGGCCCACTGTGGCAAGTGTGACAACTTGTGTCCCGATGGCGCCAACGCCACCACGACCTGTGTCATGGGCACGTGCGGTCAGCAGTGCAACAAGGACTACGAAGATTGCAATATGTTTCCCGACGGCTGTGAGACGAATCTCACGAGCGACCTGAAGCACTGCGGCAAGTGCGGCAATCCTTGTCCCAGCGTGACCAACGGCACCCCCGAGTGCAAGGCCTCCGCCTGCGGCATCGGAAGCTGCAACAGCGGTTACGACAACTGTGACAATCAGCTCGCCACGGGTTGCGAGACCAACCTCAACACCGACGACAAGAACTGTGGGCAGTGCAAGTACGACTGCGGCGTGGGCAACTATTGCTCGGGCGGCAAGTGCAAGACCATCACCGGCTGCGATTGGAACCAGAGCCTGTTCCCGATCGCTTGGGGAGGGAACAACGTCGTTGGCGACCTGACCTTCGATTCCAACTGCAACCTGTACCTGAGCACCGACGAAGACAGCGTTTTTCGCGTCGACTACAACACCAAGACGACCACGAAGATCGCCACCATGTCGAGCAACGCTCGGGGTATCGCCTTCAACCCGAACACTGGGCTGCTCTACGTGGCAGTGGTCGACACCATCTACTCGATGACTACCAGTGGGGCGAACATCCAATCACTCGTCAGCGTCGGCTCCTATCTCAACGGTATGACCGTCGCCCCTGCGGGCTGGGGCAGCTACGGCGGCTACCTCATCGTGGCGCGCAGCAACGGAGACGTCGTGGCCGTCAATCCGACCAACCCCTCGGCCAAAGCCATCGGCACAGCCACAGGGGTCGTCTCAGATGTGGAGTTCGGCGGACAGGTGCTCTACGTAGCCGCCAACGGTCAGCAGAAGGTACTGAAGATGACATCGGGCGGCGTGTTTTCCGACTTCTCGAACATGCAGTGCTCGGTGGACGGTCTCGCTGTGCACGAGGGGGTGCGCGTCTTCGCCTCCTGCAACTCCCCAGACTCGCTGTATTCGATACCGATCTCAAACGGGACAGCTGCGCTCATCACCAACAACATCAGCCTGGACGGCGGTTGGGCGCCGTCAGGCCTAATCTGGGATGGCAAAGACAACTTGATCGTCATGACCGAGGTTCCCGTTCAGCTATCGGTATTCTCGCCCTAGCTGAACGGCCGGAGTTCCAGCAGTCGTTGACGGCGCGTCGGGGCCGCAGGACCATCTGCTTCTGAAGCAGAGTGCGGAGGGGCGCGATGGTCAAAGATGTTCGGCCGGACGTGAAGATCTACAGTGTCCGCCTCTAATAAAAAAAGAAGTTACCGGCGGGCAAACGCCACGTGATCCAGCTGGTGCCTTTG
>CAZRGL010000110.1:0-22260 GCA_964599485.1 uncultured Polyangiaceae bacterium | reverse complement strand
CCCCATCGCCAACGGAAGCCATATCCGAGACGTGTGGGGCTCGAGCGCGAGCGATGTGTGGGCCATCGGTGGCCCGCTCGGAGCTACGGACGTGCTGCATTGGGACGGCGCGCAGTGGAAGGCAAAACCACTCGGCATCTCCATGAATCCAGTTGCCGTCTGGGGAAGCGGCCCGAGCGATGTGTGGGTTGTGGGCTCCTCCATTGCACACTTCGACGGCGTGGGCTGGACCGAGATGGTGGCTCCCACTTCCGCCACGCTCCGAAACGTTCGAGGCAGTGGCCCGAAAGACGTATGGGCCGTGGGCAATGCCGGCACCATCCTGCACTACAACGGCATCGATTGGCAGCAAGAAGACAGCGGGACCGTTCACGACCTCTCGGCAATTTGGATCACCCCGTCAAAGGGAGTCTTCGTTGCCGGCCTCGGCGGGACTGTGTTGCGCCGCGCTCCATGAGCAACTCGCGTTGAAAGAGAGTCCTCTAGACTACAGGCTGCCCACCAACCCGCGCTGAGGGCTGGGTGGAAGGTGCGTCGCTCACAGGAGCCCCAACAACAGCATGAAAAAGAGGGGAGACAGCACGACCAGAAACACCGCCAGCAGGATCATTCCCTTCAACCCGAACCACCCCCCCAGCGGAGTGCGCATGCTCACACTGCCGTTGACCCTGTCCCAGGTGACCTTTTCGAAGAGCTCGCTCCAGTACATGCGCTTGTAGGCCGCTGGGAAGCTCGCCGTACACAGCGCCATGCTCTGGTGGATCATGAACATCACGATGAGTCCGCTGAAGTAGCCCGCCAGGTAGACTCTCTTGCCGACTTTGCGCAGGCCCTTGATGGCTTCCTCGATCTGTTGAACCGCGGCCTCGAGTTGTCCTGTTTTCTCGAGAGCGTTTGCCCGATAGAGGTCGGACAGATCCTCATAGCTTGCCGCGATGGGGAGCATTCGAGGCTGCGCGCCGAGCAGCTCGAACACCTGCTGGTAGTCGCCCTTGGCGGTGTGAATCGCCGCCAATGAAAGACGGTAAGCGCTGTCCATGTACAGCTCCAGAGGCCGGCTGTTACACAGGGCGAGCCAGCGCTGTGCGGCGTCGATATCACCTGACCAAGCAGCATTGCGGGCAAGCATGCAGCGCAGCAGCTGGCGAAAGCGCGGGTTGGTCGTCAGATCCAGGGCGCTCTCGAGGATAGCGCGCACCTGGTAGTGCTGGTCGCGCATGGCGTGCTTGTGGTGCAAGATGCAGGTGAGGGCGAAGAAGTCGTCTTGATAGGCAGCTGCTACTTCGCCGTGGCTGAGGTGCTGGCGAATGAGCTGCCAAGCAGCAAGCGCCCCTCCCAAAGTGTCCCACTGGGAGTTGTTGTCCGTTCTCGAAAAAACGTCGGGCAAGTCGAACCGGGGTTGGGCGGCGAGATGCTGCAGTCTTTGTCCCTCTGACATCTGCGCTGCCGCTGGCTCGATGTACTCGGGCGTCTCGTCACGCGCTTCGAAACGAGACGTTGCCCTGCAGTACTCGCAAGTGACGGTTCCGCCTTCCAGAGGCGGGCGTAATGGCGCCCCGCAGCCCAAGCACATGAGCACGCGCAACTCGAAGCGGTAGATCGTCGAGGCCGTGCCGCAGTAGCCGCACGTCAGGTTGCCGCCTGCTGCAGGAGGTGGCAATGCCGCTCCGCACTGCGGGCACGGCAATACGCTGCCTAAGTGACTGTCCTTCGCAGCGGTTGGTGCAACTGCAACCATGTTGGTCCCGCGATGGTAGTTGATTTGACGCGCCGCCCGTTCCTCAAACGTGGCGCTCGGCGTTTGTCAAGGTGACCATCTCTGTCCGGTTTCACAATCGACGTGCCGAAGGTCGAGCTCGTCATGGGTATCCCCTACGCCCATTCGCCACGATGTGGTCCGCTCGGGCGAACGCACCACGACGAGGTCTCAGCGTCGCTTCCCGGGTGGGGGACTAGGGCGTGGCGACGCCGTGCATGATCCGGGCTAGACTCGCGCTGCGATGAGCGATGAGCAGAAGGCATCAGATCCCAGCAAGGCCGGCGGAGTGGACCGCTCCAAAGGAAGAAGCAACGCGCAGAAGCTGGGCTTTTACGGTATGCATGCGCTGGCGATCGGGATTTGCGCGTGGCTGGTGTTCGGGGGAGGCACGGCGACCCTCGGCGGGTGGTTGGGGCGCCAATGGAGCGTCACCGCACCCCAGCGAGCGACCGTCGTGTTCGCCGCCGCCGCGCTCTACTTCGTGCGCCATGGCATCACGCTGTTCTATTTGATCGTGCGCAAAGTCACATGGTCAGAGGGCATGGGTCTGGGGATCTTCATGATCCTGCAGGAGGCTGGCTTCTGTTTGCTCGCAACAGGCATCGTGAGCAGCGCGAACCGGCCGCTGGGCTGGCTCGACGCGATTGCCGGCCTGCTGGTGCTCATCGGCTCGTACTTGAACACCGCCTCCGAAGTGCAGCGCAAATGGTGGAAAGCCAATCCCGAGCACAAGGGCAAGTGCTACACCGAGGGGCTATTCGCCCACTCGATGCACATCAACTACTTTGGCGACTCGGTCATGATGCTCGGCTGGGCGTTGCTGACCGGGGTGTGGTGGAGGTTGGCGCTACCAGTCTTGATCACCGCCGGTTTCATCTTCGTGCATATCCCTGGCCTCGATGCCTACTTGGAGGACCGCTACGGCGAACCCTTCAAACAGTACGCCGCCAAAACCAAGAAACTCATCCCTTTCATCTACTGAGGCTCCGTCAGTCGTCATGAGCAACCACGATCGCCGCGCCATCCTCCTGAGACGCCGACAGCTGCTCGTCGCTTCGCTCGCCACGGCTGGACTGGGGGGAGCGGCACTGCACTGCGAACCGAGACCCGCGGACCGACCCATGATCTGCCTCAAAGAGATGCCCTCGGCATGTTTGAGCATACGACCACCAACGCCCGACGCTGGACCCGACGCTGGCTCCGATGCAGGTGCCAGCGATGCCGCCGCCGAAAAGAAGCTAGCCGACAGCAAGCACTGGACCTTCGATGCGCGCAAGCGTCGCTTGGTGCCCCGGACACCATTCATCTTCTTGGGTGACAAGCTCGATCCACCAAGGCCATCGCCGAGCGCCCTGAGCCCCGAAATCGCGCGTCGCATGGGCAATCTCTCCGATCGCTTCAGCGCCGCGGCTGCGCTCGGCGCTGAGCCTGCGCCCGAGCAGAAAGCGGTGCTCGATGATCTCGTCGAGTTGCTGCGTGACGGCTCCTGGTGGCTCGACGTGCAAGTCGAGCTGTCGCCCGATCCGGACGGCTGCAAAGCCCAATCCATGGCCGCCCGGCGCGCTGCATCCATCAGCCGCGAGCTCGTGCAGCGCGGCATCGCCGCCAGACGTGTGAGCTCCTCGGTCCTGAGCAAGCCCAACGACGATTGCCCCAAGGCAAAGTTCTTCTTTCAAAAAGTGATGGTGCAGCTGCTACCCGAATGAGCGCTCAGCTGCAGCCCGGCTCGTAGCTGAAGTGACTGCGATCCCAGCTGAAGGTTGTGCTCGCGCTGGCTGCGAAAGCGGCGCAGGTCTCGCCCGCTGCGGTCTTGCCTACGAGCGGGGCGCCGGTATCGAGCTCTAGGTGAACCTTCCGCAGAAAGTCGTCGGTGACGCCGGCAGGAGAGGGCGCTGCGCCCCCGATCGCTTCGTCGACAGTCAAAGTCACTTGGGCAGACGGGACGTCGAGCTTGCATATCTTGGCGCAACCATTCGCGCCGCAATTCTCGAACGACCAGATGACGACATCGGCCTTCAGAGTGGTCGCAGCCAGCTCACCAAGCGTCCAGTCACGTGGATCGTCAGTGGTGATGCTGACACGAAAAGCACGCTCGTCACGCTCTGAGTTGAAGCACAGCAGCTCCAGCCAACCCACGACGAGCGGGTATGCAGCAGCGTCGTCGAAAATCGAATCCATCGAACCGCCTCCGTCACCATCGCTCGAGCCGAAAGCTGCTCGGACAGCGCACGGCGCCGCTTCACTGATGGGGTAGTAGTCGGCAATACCGATCAGTGCGTGCTGCCCACTGTCGTCACCCTTCGTCCAGCTGATTTCACCGTCTGCTACGTTGGCAGACGCTACCTCCACCGCGGGTGCTTCACAGATTTCGCAATGGGCTCCGGTGGGGGCTAGCGCCAACGCTGCGGCCACCGCGACCGCTCGGATCCGACCATAAGATAAGTTGTCCATATGCTTGCAGCGTAGCAATCTCCAGCCGCCGCGCACGCGACAGCCGGCCAGCTACCAGAGCGCATAGATGATCCCAGCAGCGAAGACGGCCAGCGAGAAGAAGAAAGGCTCATCGACCTCGGCGAAGTCCCAGTGCTCTTCGTAAGCAATTCCCAATATGGCGATGCATTGGTGCACAGCAAAGGTGGCCAACAGCGAACCAGACCAGTGATAGAACAACAGAAAGCTGGTGCCATAAACAGCGAGCTGAAACTGCATGCCCAGCGTTCGGCCCGGCTTGAAGTTGTAGAAATGAACGTGGTGATACAGGGCGAATGAAATCCCGATGATTACTGCAGAGGCCAGCGGCCCCGTGTAGGCGGCCACGGACGGAAAGAGCAAACCGGCCAGCAAGGGCCAGTAGGAAAAGTGCATCGCCAGCGGGCCTAGAAAGAGCAAGCCGAGCTTGCGAAGCGACACGCGCCGCTTGGCCAGCGCAGTGATGTAGGGCGCCCCACCGAAGAGGATGGCCAGGATGGCCGCGGCGATGGTCGGACCGGGCCGAGGGGGTAGGATCCCCGCTTTGAACACACCGCTCTTGATCAAATAGAGCGGCCCGAAGATGCCACAGCCTGTGATCCCGATACCGAAGATCGCCACCGCTGCCATGATGGCGTAGTGCTCCTTCTTGCTCCGATCGGCCTCACGCAGAAGGAAATTCCCCGCCAACATCGCCAAGGCGTAGCCAGCGAAGAGAGCCAACGACAGCAGCAGGTTTTGGCTCATCGCTACAACCTCCTCATGCCATCAAAATGGTGGGTCACCGGCCATCCCCGGGGGTAGCTGCCGAGTCGTCGGCACCGCGGTTTTGGTTCCTGCCGAGGTAGCGCTTGCTCTTGGCGCAGCGCTCGCAGCTGCTGGACGCCTCGGGGCGACTGGTTTTGCTGTTGAGGTCGAAGCCTGGCTGCTGAGCGATGACGTAGCAGCTGTAGCGGCCGCCACCACAGACCCACTCGAGATCTCGGTCCCTGAGGACAGCGCTGAGGTCGTTGATGAATCCGTTGCCATGGTGCTGCTTGTCGTCGCAGCGGACGTGGCTGAGCCGAACGGCCCGAAGGTTGTCGCCAAGTCATCCTTGTTCGACATCAGCAGCGACAGCAGCGCCACGCAGCCGAGCAGCATCAGCGCGGCAATCAGGGTCATCGACGGCCCACGCTTGGGCTGTGCGGGTGCGCGGGCCAAGGTGGCACCGCCGGCGGACGCCGTATCGTGACCTGACGCGCTTTGCGGTGCGAGCCCAGGCGCGCCCGCTCGTACCGTCGTGGCCAACTGCGGTTGAGGCGCCGGCTCGGCCAAGGGCAGCGAAACAGGATCCTCCGGCACATGGCCTTCGAGCAACGCGTGAACTTCGGTCAACTCAGGGCGGTCGTCGCGGTCACGCGACAGCATGCGATCCACCAACTCGGTCAGCGGCTCAGGCAAGTCCGGCTCGACGATCCGTAGTGGGGTGATCGCTTCGCTCATCAGCCGCTTGAGAAACTGGCCCAAGCTGTCAGCGACAATCGGCACGGTTCCCGACAGACATTGGTAGAGCACCACACCGAGCGCCCAGGTGTCGACGCGGTGGTCGATTTCCTCTTCGGCAAAACCCTGCTCGGGCGCCATGTAGCGGGGCGTGCCCACAGTCGTGCCGGTAGCGGTCGCCGGCCGATCCGGATCCGACGCCGCCTGATCGAGCAGCTTGGCAATACCGAAGTCGAGCACCATGGGCTTGACGGTGCCGTGCTGGGCGTCGTCCTGTCGACTGCTGTCTGGGTCGCCGTCTTGGCGGGCCAAGAACACGTTGTCTGGCTTGATGTCACGGTGCGCGATGCCTTGCGCGTGGGCCGCCATTACGGCCGACACCACTGGTGTGAGAATGAAGGCCGTCTCCTGCACCGACAAGCTTCCGCGTCGTTTGAGATGTGCACCCAACGTCTCACCCTCGAGCAGATCCAGCACCAGCACCGGTGTGCGGTCGTCTAGCGCGAAGGCGTCGAAGACCTGAAGTACATGGGGATGACGAACCGCCGTCGCCGCGCGCGCCTCGCTCAGAAAGCGGCGCCAGTTCTGCTCGTGCTGGTGCGCTGGTACCGCCAAGAATTTGAGCGCTACGCGCGCATGCGTGATGAGATGCGTAGCCGACCAGACCGCGCCCATACCACCTTGCCCAATCAAGCGCTCGAGCCGATAGCGCTCGGCGATGACTGCGCCTTCTGTGATCTCGATGTTGGCGATGCTTGCAGCATAGCCCCATGTCGAAAAAGCGGCGGGTTTATCTGTCAGCTGGTGTTCGCGTTCGCGCAGACTGTCTGAGGAGTCGGACGAGCGCTCCGAATCAAGCAACCAGGGTCAACTGAGATCGTACTCGTTCATCTTCTTGTAGAAGGTGGCGCGGGCTACGCCGAGTAGGCGAGCGGCTTTGCTTCGGTTGCCTTTTGCGTGATGCAGGGCTTTGCGCATGGCGTGCTTCTCGGCTCGGCGGACCTCTTCTTCGAGCGGGATGACCGCCGAGATGATGCTGGTTCGCCCACTGAACCCGCCCGCTGTTCGGACGACCTTCACATCATCGGGCTGGTCCTGCTCGCCCTCAGGCAAATCGTAGCTCAGCTGGTCGTTGACGTCGGTCGCTTCGATGCTGCTTCCTTCCGTCAAGACCACGAGTCGCTCCACGAAGTTTTGTAGTTGGCGCACGTTGCCAGGCCATGACTGTTTGGCAATGAGATCGAGCGCTTCGGCGCTCAGCACGATGGAACGCTTGCTCTCGCGCGCGAGCTTCTGGCAGAACTGCGCGGCGAGGAGCTTGACGTCGTCACCCCGGGTGCGCAATGGCGGCACCCAAATCGGCACCACGTTGAGGCGGTAGAACAAGTCCTCCCGAAACTCCCCCCGCTTGACCATCACATTCAAGTCGCGATGGGTGGCGGCGATGAAACGTAGATCGGCCTTGATGGGTTGATTGCTGCCCAGCCGTTCGAACTCACGCTCCTGCAGCAGGCGCAAGAGCTTGACCTGGGTGGCCGCAGAGATGTCGCCGATCTCGTCCAGAAACAAGGTGCCGCCCTGCGCCAGCTCCACACGCCCCTTCTTGCGTGTGGCCGCGCCGGTGAACGCACCCTTCTCGTAACCGAACAGCTCACTTTCGAGCAGCGTCTCTGGCAGGGAAGCACAATGCACGGTGACCAGGCGTTCGGCGGCCCGCTCGCTGCCGTCATGGATGGCCCGGGCGACCAGCGCCTTGCCGGTACCCGTCTCTCCGCGGATCAAGATGGTGGAATTCCCCCCCGCGGCCCGGGCGACGAGCTTGCGCACAGCCTCGATTTGTTTCGACTTGCCGAGCAGCTCGTCGGTCTGGGCCGGCGCCGTGCTGGGCGGCTGCGACGCGACCACACCCAGCTGCTGGGCGCGGCCAACAGCAAACAACAGTGCGTCACGATCTGCTGGCCAGTCCAGCACGTCGCTGGCCAGCTCCCGGAGCGCGTCAGGCGTGGCCTCGTTGAGCACAATCAGGGGGACCTCCTGCACGAGGCTCCGCATCGTTTCGAGCAGCTCACCAGGCTCGTCCTGCCCACACGCCCACAAGACGGCATCAACTTGTTGGCTGCCGAGCGCTTGCTCGATCGCGGCCCGCAGCCCCTCGTCTGCGCTGCTCAGTTGCGCCGCAAGCTCGACCTTGCATTCGCCCAGCAGGGCGGCGGCCCAATTGCGCTCGGGACCGCTGCTCACGACAACGACGCAAGCTGTCACTGCGGTGGGATCTACAGGATCATGAATTCCAGAATCAGACACGGCCGCAGGATACTCGCTCGCTTGGCGGGGCGCGCATTATTGCGGTTCGCAATCCAGCTCGATGGTGCTCATCACACCTGCGAAGACCGGCAGCGCGAAGGTCTCATTGCCACCGACCGGGGAGGCCGTTGATGCCCAGTCCGTGTGCTACATCTTCGCCCGCAGCTTGTATTGCACGCTGCGGGTCACCTTGCCCTTGCCTTTGAGCACCACCTTGACGATGTGGTGGGCGGCACCCTTGACCTTGATGGTCTTCTTCGTGCCTGACTTCACGCGCTCGTCGAGGGTGAACACGCTCACCTGCTTGGGCCGGTTGCCCTTGTTCACGAGACAGACCGCAACCTGCAGCTTGCCCTTTCCACCGACCTTGGTCAGCTCGATGGTCACCGGCTTCACGGCCGGCATCGAGGAGACGAACATGCGGGGCGACCTGCCCACGACTCGGCCCTTGTCCAGCCTGTTGAAGTCGAGCCGCCGGGGCCCGATCTTGGCCCAGCTCTTGTTGCCGACCAGCTTGTTCCAAGAGCGAATGGCCGCATCGGTGGCCGTCATGATTTGGGCTGCGGTGACGCCTTGGGGTCCAGCTGCGTTGAGCGCTTTTTTCACGATTGGACCTGCATACACCCAGATGTCGGCGGTGACCGAAGCAGCTGTGGCGCAAGCGCCCTTCTTCTTTCTTGCTTCGGCCGAAGCCGCAGGCAAGAGCATCACCAGCGTCGTCAAAACAGCAACCAGTAACGCGATCGGGTTGCGCCGATGCATCAGAGGCTCCCGATGTCCAGGATGCGCGGCGCGCCTCCTTTTTGTGGCCAGAACACGTGAATGGGGGCCGGCCGGCCGGCCACGCCCTTCTTCTTGCCCACGAAGTACTTGTCGCGCCGACCGCGCTCAGCGGTGTCGCGATAGCCCACGGTGACGGTGCGCCCCTTGTGGACCTCGGTGATCTTCGCTGGCATGGCATAGAACTTCACGTTCTGTGTTGCCTTCTTGTAGCTGTAGTTCTTGACGGTCCTCTTGAGGTCGTCACCACCGGAGCGCTTGGTCGACTTGTGCATCAGCGGCAAGATCGCCTTGAGACGCGCATCGGCCGACTTGTTCGACAGTGCCTTGAGTAGTTTGTTGACCAGCGCCACACCCTTTTTGTGTGGTTTGATCTTCTCGATAGCATGCGCCTGAGGCGACAGGCTGAGCGCGCCCAGCAAGCCGATGAGTGTGGCCAGAGTGATCATGATTCGTCGTCGCATGGGGTCCTCCTGAATGAGCTGCAGTGGCCAACTGCACCACCCATGCCAAGGCCCCGAGGCCATTTTCTGTCTACGCGGGCGGACACTCTGTCTGGCCACGCGAACAGCTGTCATCTGCCGCAAACAGCTTGCGGTGGCACGTCTTCGCCATCGTGGCGGCTGTGGGCTCGGGCGCCTAGCTGGTCTACGCCGACGGCTCCGCTTCGCCCGAAACGCGTCAAGCTCAAGACAAAGGAAATGAGGGCGATGGGCAACCAGCAGAGCAGCGCCAGACGCAAGCTCCTGATCATCGGGAAGGCCCCGGTTTCGATATCGATCCACGGCAAGAAGAGCACCAAACCCAAGAGGGCAAGCAAGGCGCTGCGCCGGCGCACGAGCCAAGTCGCCAGTCCCAAGAAAGCTCCCCAGAGCAGCGCCAAGAAAGCTACCGCACCGAGTCCTGTGGAAAGCTGACCTTCAGCTGGGGCACTGCAGGCCAAATCCCTATTCCTCACCCCGATGCGGGCAAACACCTGCTCGCATGACATCTGCGGTACCGAGAACTTGCCTGGGTAGAGCAGCGCCGGGGTGGCCACGGCAATCTCTCGCCTCAGGTTGTCTACGAGCGACAATTGCACCAAGTGGTCACGGTGTTCGATGGCGAGCGCATCAATCCACAAGTAGGTAAAACGCTCCGCCAAGCGGCCCTTGCTGAAGCTTGCGTCGTCACTGACCGCGCTGGTAACGGTGTGCGTGAGACGGTCGATGGCTTTGGTGCGGTGGGCGCCGCGCTCGCCGCTGACGTGCCCGCGCCAGGTAGCGCTGGCGAAGACCGCGCCGACGAGCAACGCGCCCACCAACAGACCGCTGAGCGCCAGGCGGCCTGCCCGCAGCTTCGTTGCATGACCGGCACCACTGGCTGCCATGAACATCCACGCCACGGCGCAGACCACCATGACCCGCCTCTGCTGCACCATGAACACCAGCACGGCGATGGCCAACGGGGCCGCGATCGTCATCATCCTGCCCAAGCGCGAACGAATGGACTCGCGCCGCATGAGCACGGCGGCATGCAAGAAACCAACAGCGACGAGGGGCTCATAAAGCAGCTCGAGCCTGAACCCACCCCGTACGCGCCCAAGCTGTCGGCCGCCGCCGTAGTTGGTCCAGAAGCCTGTCCTCAAAGAGGCGTAGAACGTAATCCCAAGTAGGATCCAGAGCGCCCAGCGGACCAGGCGGTTGTCATCCGCCCGGGCCTGTCGGGAAGCGAGGCGCTGGGGAGGGAAACGCTTGTCCAGCGCCCGTTGGCAGACCGTGGCGAGCAATACCACCACGGCCAGGAAGGCCGCCAGCTGCACGGCAGCCCAGCTGCCACTTGCGGCGCTGATGTGGATGCCCAACCGCTGCGTGCCATGGGTCACGGTAGCGCCCAGCTCAGAGCTGTATCCCAAGCCGAACACGAAGATCATGATCGCCAAGATGACGTTATCGTCGCGCAGACAATAGTGCTGCAATGCTGTCAGCGCGCCGACCCAGCCGACGGCGAACAGAAAACCTCGTACGCAGTCGACCCCCTGAATGCTCAGCCAGCTGAGAACGGCAAAAGAAGCCAGCGACGCCAACCAGACGCGTTGCTGGTTGGACGTCCGCGACTGCGCGCTATCCACCATTTCGGGTTCGTAGCCCCGGCGGGCCTCAGCGTCCATTCTTTTACTGAGCACGAAGGCTGAGTACAGCTCCCGCAAGAAAGTACTAGGGCAAGCAAGCGTGTGACTTGGGGGGCGATCGCCGCTTCGCGCGCCGCTGGTCCCAGACGACCGGAATGCGCTGCCACACCTCATTGAGGAGCTCGCAGTAGTTGCGGTCTAGGTCGCTCAAATCCCACACGAGCGAGGCGCCAAGATCCGTAGCCGCATACAGGCGCCCGGCCTCGATTGCGAGATGCAGCACGCGCC
This sequence comes from uncultured Polyangiaceae bacterium, assembly GCA_964599485.1. GTDB lineage: Bacteria > Myxococcota_A > Polyangia > Polyangiales > Polyangiaceae > JAPYTK01. The sequence goes on along the minus strand of CAZRGL010000110.1, from coordinate 11,065 downwards.
CCGTCAGCGGCTCGTTTCGCAACACGGCACCGCTTTCACGATCAATTAGCGTGACGCGACCACTTGCGTGACCTATAGCGATCGTGCGTCGCGTGCCGCTCACGACTCTGGTCGCCGGACTCCGCGTGCCGCTGTTGGCCAAGACGTTGGACAGGCCGTCCTTCGCCCTCCAGGCCAAGGTACCATCGGAAAATCCAAGCACGACCGCTGATGGCAGCACCCGACGCGACGGGTTGCCGTCGTCGAGACTCCCGCCGTCCACCAGTCCGATTGCGGTTGCGCCGGCGTCTATTGCAATCGGTTTGGCTAGGTTCTTCCCGTCGCTTCCGATGAGCCGCAGCCTCTCTCCTACAGCGATGAACAACCTTCCCTTTGCTGCGCGGACCGCGCTCGCAACGCCCTCGACTCGCACAGGGATCTCACCGGCGGCTGAGGCCATCAACAGCTTCTCACCATCTCGCCACACGCAGCCGCCATTGAACGATTCGACGTTCGTTATGTCGGTCCCTCGCTTCTGGAACAGCACCTGGTCGCTCGCGGTGTTCCATAGCGACATCCCGTCGGGATCTCGCACACACATTGTGTCCTTGCCGCTCGACACCGCGTAGGTCGCGCCATGGGTGAGCTTCTTGCGTAGCGCGGGACCGTACGGCCATTTCGCCGTGCTTCCATCTGCGAGCACCGTCAACCCACTCGTGGTCAGCAGTCGAGGGGGGGCATCGAGCAGCAAAGGTGCACGCCACAGCGCGGCCTGGCTCTCGATATCCCACAATCGCACAACGCCAGCGTCACCAGCCGACGCAACCCATTTCCCTGAGTTGCTGAAACACGCCTCATTCACCTCGAGCCAATGGCCACGAAGGACAGTGATATTCTTGGTCTTGACGTCGAGCAGGCGAACAGTAGCGTCAGATCCAGGCAAGGCGATCCGCTCGCTGTTGGGATCGAAAACCACGCCATAGGCTCGGGCGGGCAACACCAACGTGTCGCGCTGTTTGCTCTCTGCCACATCCCAGAAGCGCACGATTTGGTCGCCTCCGCTCGAGACCAGGATCGATGTGTCCGGTGAGAAACGCGCTGCGAATGCTTGGCCATGATTCTCGTTGCCAATTCTTCGATCGCGACTGGCCACATCCCAAACGTGCAGGCCGGTGGAGGAGTGGCTCACAGCCAGCAACTTGCCGTCTTTGCTGAAGCCCAAATCATGGACGCTGCCGCCGGGGTGCTTCAACACGCCGAGGCGCTCACGCTTTTCGGGATCCCACAAGATCACATCTCCTGCGTCGTCCCCACTCGCCAGCATTGTTCCATCAGGCGTGAAGTCGAGTGCCCGAACCGAAACTTGATGGCTCGCCAAGCGTGCGGTGGGCTTGGAGGGCTGGTCGGCAGCGTAGAGCTCGACGATGTTGCCCTCATCAACCGAGGCCACGAGACCATCCGAGCGAATCGCTACCGCTGCGCTTCCGTGGTCTTTGCCAGATCTGAGGATCTCGAAAGCGCCCGTACGCGTATCCCAGCGACGGAGCTCGGTAAGCGACGCGGACAGCACGAAACGATCGTCGGGCGAAAACGCGAGGCCAAATATCGGCGATGCATTTCGCGCGGCAGGCGCTGGCGCCGGAGTAACCCGTAGATCCAGCACGTGAAACCCCGCCACGCCGCCCCCCGCAATGAGGGTATGCCCGTCAGGACTCAAATCGATGTCGCGCAACGCGTTGTCGGTCATCACCGTGCGCCGCTTGGTCCCAGCTTCGTCGTAGAGCACGACCTGGCCATCATAAGCACCACTGGCGAGAACAGACGCGGTGTATCGCAAGCCACGTATTCCGGTCTTCTGATCGTCCAGGACCTTGATCGTCGTGCGTTTGGTCACGTCCCATACCCGCACGCTTCCAGCGGCGTCACCACTTGCCAAGCGCTTTGCATTGGGCGCGAACACGACCCGCCAGATCGCTTCACGGTGCCCTTCGAGCTTGGCGAGCTCGACGCCATCGCGCAGACGCCAGAGACGCACCGACCTGTCACTTCCTCCCGATGCGAGCAGCGTTCCATCAGGTGAGAAGTCGACCGAGGGCACCGCTCCTTCGTGGCCGGACAGCACACCTTTCGGCTCACCACCAGGCAGCGCCCACAAGCGTATCTTGGCTTCACCGCCCGACGATGCGAGCAGCTTCCCGGTCGGATCGATCGCGAGTGAGCGAACTGCCCCCTTGTGTGCCCGCAGCTTGGCAATGGTGTGGCCATCGGACGCGCGCCACAGACGCACGCCGCCGCCCCAGCTCCCTGATGCGATCATCTTGCCGTCTGCCGAGTAGGTCACTGCGAGCACCTGGTCGTCATGCCCCCGAAGTGAACGGTGAGCACCGCTCAGCACGTCGAACAGGCCCACGGTGGTGTCTCCGCGGCCCACCGCGAAGGTGTTGCCATCGGGAGATATTTCGAGCGCGTAGGTGACTCCGTGCAGTGGCCGCCGGTTCCAGGTAGGCACACGGCGCAACTGCCACCAAAGTGCACGCGCGGCCGTAGCGTCTTCGATCTCGAGCGCGCCGCGTAGCTTGGCACGTGCTTCGAGCATATGCCCCGCTTCGAATGCGCGTGTCGCACTCTCGACTAACCCCTCGGCACGATGGTGCTGCGCGGCTTTGCGCCCGGCCTGCGCTGCGCGCTCCTTTTCTGAAATGACCAATGCGACGATAGACGCCGAAGCGGCTAGCGCAACGAGGGCCACCAGTGCAACACCACGCAACACGCGCCTGCGTCGACCTCGTCGCTGCTCGACCATGCGGCTGGCAGACACGAACTCGCCCACCAGCTCAGGCATGGTGACGACCCGCTCCAACGCTGGCAAAGCCTCACGCAGTGCGTCGCCCTGCCACAACTCTCCATCGCGACGTCCGCGCCTCGCCCAGAGCGCGGCGGCCTCCTCGGCATCGCCCAACACCGCGCGCTCGACGCGGCTCTCATCCAACCAATCTCGCAAGGTCGCCCAAGTGTGAACCAGCGACTCGTGAGCGAGCTCGATCATCGAACCAGCCCCCCGCGTCTTGACCACAGACACGAGCCGGGCTTCGGTGAGGCGGCGGAGGACAGCACGCGCTGTCTTGTCGAGCCCTGCCAGCGCCGCTTTCTTGGTCAGCGAGCGGCGCGTGCGCTCGGGCGTGACCAAACGCAGCAACAGCTCGCGCGCTTGGTTGAGCTCGGCCGGCGTGAGGCCATCGAGCACCGCGCCAGCGTGACGGGCTAGCGCGCCAGCGACGCCCCCCATCCGCTCGAAGCTGTGTGCTGTGAGTTGGCGTTTGCCTTCGTCGCGATGCTCCCAAAGCCGCTGCGCGGCAAACTGCAGCAGCGGCAAGCACGCCCGCTCGCCGCTGACGTCATCGACCATCGCCGTGACAGTCTGCGGCGATTCGAAGGAGTAGCCCACAGCCGCCAGTGGACTGGTGAGCACCTGAGCGAGCGCTTCTCCATCGAGCTCACGAATCACGGTCACTTGCGATAGTGAGCGCTGCGCCACGGCGCTCGTCGCCAACCTGCCGAGGTAGTCGTCTCGGACTCCGAACACCACGCGGACGGGGTCGTCGGCTTCGTCGGCTGCACTACAGATCGCCTCGATGAAGGCGCTGCGCTCCTCCTGATCGTCACACTGGGTGAACAGCTCCTCGAGCTGATCGATGAACAGCAACACGTTGGCTCGCTGCGTGTCGGCCAGATCCATGAGTTGCAGCGCCAGCTGTGTAGGCGCGTCGAGCAGTTGTGCGGCCAGCGCTTCGACCGCCGCAACTGACTCTTCGGATGATCGTGGCGGGGGAATGTCACCAGAGCGCGGCTCCGAATCCGCCGTGGATCTGTCGTGCAGGCCCGCAGGCGAGACATTCTGCCCACCCGTGTTGGACACCGAATGCGAGTAACTCTCGGCCCGAACCAGCCGACGTGCCAAGGCGTCAAGGGGGTGCTGTCCTGGACGAACCGACAGCACGGTCCAGCGATTCTGTTCACGCAACCGTGGGATCACGCCCGCCTGAATGAATGAGCTCTTGCCAGCGCCCGAGGGCCCTACGACGGGCAGCACCGGCTGCAATCGGATCCGCTCCAAGAACGCTGCCACCTCCGCGTCGCGACCAAAGAACATGTCGGCGTGCCGCTCGGTGAACGGCAACAGCCCGCGGTACGGGGACTCGTTGTCCGTGATGCGTGCAGTGCTCGAGCCCAAGAGCGCTCGTAGCTCAGCCGCAACCTCCGACGCCGTGGGGCGATTGGCAGGGTTCTTCTCGAGACAGCGCGCCACCAGACTAGCGAACCTCGATGGCACCTCGGCACGATCGTGCAGGCTCGGTGCTGGACTTTCCGAGCCCACTGCTGCCGCCAAGACGTGAACACTGTTGCCGGTGAAGGGGCGTGCGCCAGCGCACATTTCGAACATCACCACGCCGAGCGCCCAAACATCGCTTGCCCCGGTACACTCTTCCGATGCCCACTGCTCAGGCGACATGTACCTCGGGGTGCCGGCAAAGCGCGGCTGGGTGTTGCCGAGGCCTGCTAACGATATCGGCGGCTCGCTGTCGTGGTTGCCTTCTGCGGTCGGAACCGACGACTCGAGGACCTGTGCAATCCCGAAGTCCACGACCCTGAGCCGACCATCACGTGGAAGCATCACATTTGCGGGCTTGAGATCACGGTGCAAGATCCCGCGCCGGTGTGCTTCTGCGAGTGCCTCTGCGATCGGCAGGGCAAGGCGTATCGCCTCTTGCGGACCTAAGCGGCGCTCATCGAGGCGCTGCCTCAAGTTCTGGCCGTCGAGATACTCGAGCGCTACGTACGGCCGCCCGTCATGCTCCCCAACCGTATAAATGCTGATGATGTGAGGGTGGCTGAATTTGGCGGTCGCACGCGCTTCGAACAAGAACCGCTTGGTCGCTTTCGGATTCTTGAGCCGGCTCGGACGCACGGTCTTGATGGCAACCTTACGCCCCAGGCGCATGTCTCGCGCCAAGTACACCTCCCCCATGCCGCCGACGCCGAGCAGGCGTCGTACCTTGAAGTGATCGATGCAAAAGCCCTCGAGCTGCACCGGATCGGTCGCGTCGCCGTCGCCCGTGTGACGCGTTACACCAGTTCGCGCCTGACGGGTCTCGGCGTGAGGCGCGGGCGCGTCGTCGCCATCGTGATCGACAACTTCCGGTGGTTTCGCCATCGAGGAAACAAGCCTACCGCAGAACGCGTACGACCGAACGTTGTCTAGTGGCAGGTTGGTGCTAGTGTCGCCCCATGTCTGAAGAGCTCTTTGCCGTGATGCGTGCCGCGAAAACTGCCAGCTTGGAGGAGATGGAGCCCCTACTCGAAGCCGGACCTGAGGGCTGCACCGGTCACGCCGCAATGTCCGCAGCAAAGAACGGCAACATCGACCTATTGCGGGCCCTCATCGAGCGCGTCGACGAGCGCACCCTCGGCGGCTGCCTCAAAGGTGCTGCTCGTTTGGGACAAGCAGAGGCTGCCAAGTTGGTGCTCGAAGCGGGCGCGCCTCCCGACGGCCCCGGTAAGGACGGCGGGCCGATGCGTGACTTGTGCCACTACGGAGAGCCCGAAAAGGAGCAGGCCTACGTGGAAATTCTCGGCGCCCTGCTCGAGGCTGGCGCCGATCCGAACTTGAGCCGCGGCCCCAACTGGAATTTCACATCCTTGCACCACTTGGCCTATTCGGGGTGGTCGGCGCAAGCAGCCAAGATGCTGGTGGAGGCAGGGGCGGACTTGCTAGCGGGCGACAGCCGCGACCGTGTGGTGATTGATCTGAGCTACGCGGACTTCAAAGGGCGCGACAAGTCCGCTGTGCAAGCCTACTTCGACGTGGCGTTCGCGGCCGCCTCCAAGGACATGTGACCACCCAAGTAGCTGGGCAAGGCGGAGGACAGCTTTGAAGCAGCGCTCTTGGACGAAACCGAGACAACCTCGCGGTGAATCCTACATCCAGCTGACCCCGAGCGGCGTCACCGTAGGAGGACACTACGGCTCGGGGGCCACCGACAACGCCGGTACGTGCTCGCATGCCGCGTTCATAGCCGGCAGGTATCACGATCTCGTGTTGAGGGAGTTTGGCGCAGAGGTGCTCGACGAAGTACTTCGCGAGCTCGGCGCTGCGGACGCTCCGCAACAGACGCCCCCAGTCATGTCGCCTGAACCCCCATCGCAGCCCTCTGCCAACCTGCGGCAGCGCATGGCGGCAACGGCAATACCAACCTATCGCTTCGATCTCGATGATGGCGACAGCGGGCCGCACGCCTCCAAGTTCGGAGGCTGCCCCGGCCTGCTCGCGGGCGAGCCGTGGCCGAGCGCCAGCAACACCCCTCTTCTGTTTTTTGCACAGATCGACTTTGCAGCGCTTCCCGGCGAGGCACAGGAGCGCTTCGGCAAACGCATGCTGCAAGTGTTCATCGCCGAAGACGTCTCCCCGTTTCGCAGCGACGGCACGCTGATTCGATGGGTCGACAGCGTCGATCTCGAGACGACAGCACGGCCCGAGACAGTGGCGCTGTTCGCTGAAAAGCGCGTGGTCGCTTTCAAACATGCGCAGCAGGACTACCCGCTGCGCGAGTACGGGCTCGCCGAATACGACGCCCTCGCCGAAGATGAAAAGCAGCTCCTTCAGCGCGCCAACCACGCAGGTGACAAGGTCGGCGGGTGGCCCCATTGGATCCAAGAGACCAGCTATTCGCGCTGCCCGACCTGCAAGACTCGAATGGACCAGCTGGTGCTACAAATCGACTCGCATCACGCAGTTGCCTTCAGCTTCGGCGACAACGGTGTCGCGTACATTCTCAGGTGCCCAGAGCACGCCGACGAGCTCTCGTTTACCTACCAGTGCTCTTGAGCACGGCCACCACGCGCCTCGCGGTTCGGATCAAAACCAGCCGCTGATCCCGGCAACGCCGACGCCTACGAAAGGCCGTAAGCCGGTAGCCGGTTTGGTATCTGCGGACGACGCGTCACCATCGAAGGCGAGCCACAGAACCGTACCCGCGGCGGTGGCGACACCCGTGATCACCAATCCCGCATTGGCGAGTTGGGCCGCCGTGGTCATGGTATCGATGTCGCTCTGCGAGCCTGGCGGGCAATTGTCCAGATCGGCACCGCAAGCTTCGTCGAGCTTGCTCTTGCGATCGAGGGCGATACCGCCGCTGACCACGGTAGCGACCAAGCCCACACCGGCGATGCCGAATACCACATAGGCAGCCACACGCGGTGCAGATACGCTCGGCCCGAGCTCATCGGGTAGCCTGGTCTCGGTCGGCGGGGGCAACACTGGAGCGGGATTCGGCGGCTCGAGGACAGCAGGCTTGGGATCGGTCAAACCGAGATCGAGGTGGCTCGTCGTGCCTGCAGCGAAGTCGATGCTGAAGGCGCGTACGGTGTCGGTCTGGCTGTCCGAGAGCACCAAGACGTGCTCGCCCGAATCGATCTCCAAGCTGAAGGTCGACGCCACGACAGGCTCTGGATCACCGGCGCCGCGCGTTCCCGCTACCATCACCGGCGTAGCTCCAACAGGTGCTGGCTGCCGCTCCAGAGGTCGGCCGTCAACCGCAACGAGCAGCCCTTCGCCACGCACGCTGATCACCAGACGAACGAGCTTGGTGTCAATCTCCTTGAGGTAGCTTCGGGCCAGCTTGGCGAGATCTTCCGGCAGGACATCGGCAGGCGGTTTTGGCTTCAGCGCTGCGGTCAACATCTTGCGCGCTCGGGTGTAACGCCCCAGGGCTCGCTCACAGTAGCCAATGTTGTAGAGCGTCGTCGGATGCGGCTGGAGCTCGTTGGACCGCTCGAAGGCCGCCAGGGCTTCGACCCATTGCACTTGGGCCGCTAGGCTCGTTCCCAGGCGAAACGCCTCTCGGGCCTGCTGCAGCCGCTCGGCTTGGGCAGCTTGGGTCTCGTTAGGCGGCGGTGCTTCAGCCGTCGGGGGCGCGGCCTGGGGCTCGTCCGCAGCCAAGGCGGCGGACCACAGCAGCGTAGAAACGGTGATGACAAGCACCACCACGAGCCGCATGGTCAGCGTCGAGGCTACTGGCGAGCGCACGGAGCTAGCCTACAACGATTCCGCGATGGGCCTAGGCAAACTATGCTCACAGCCATGGATGAGCGCCTGAAAGAGCTGGAGATCAAGATCAGCTACCAAGATGAGGTGATCGAGACCCTCAACCAGGTGGTGATCGAGCTACGCGGCGAGCTGACCGCCGTAGCGGCCAAGCTCAAGGCCCTGGAAGGGCAAGTTCTGCAAGGCTCATCCGCCGATCCGAGCAACGATCCGCCACCGCACTATTGAGCCCGCAGTCGACCAGCGCCATGCTGGGCCCATGAAGCCTGCGCGCTGGTTGCTTTGCTCGGTGGGACTCGCCACCACTTTGTGTGGTTGCGGTGAAGACGAAGCTCCGAGCTTCGATCTGTCGGCTGGGGGGCTTCAGGTCCATGCCGAGCAGAGCCAGCGACTCGTCATACGGGCTTCCGATGGCCGCGTATTGCTCGACGGCTTGCCGCCCGGTGACGTCGCCGCCGAATCCCCACCGCTCGTGGGTTTTGCCGTACGCGACATCACGACCAGCTACGAGATGCAGTTCGGATCCTTCAAGCCGACTGAACATCCTGTTGGCGGCTGGCGCGTGGCCGATGAGCTACGGCAAGCTGGTCAAGCCATTCAGTTGCTCGACGAGGGTGGCGCCGCGCTCGCTACGCTCAGCTTCTCGTCCAAGGCCGACGGGCACCTCGCTATCGATACGGCGGCCGATGCGAGCGGCGTAAAGCGTATGAGCTGGGGTTTTGCCTGCGCACCCAGCGATCATTTCGCGGGTTTTGGCGCGCAAGCTTTCGACGTCGACCATCGTGGCTTCACGGTGCCGACCTTCGTGGCAGAAAACGGCATCGGCAAAGCCGAAAACGACGACTACACCGGCCCCTGGTTCGCCCAAGGACAGCGCCACTCGAGCCACCTGCCCATTCCGCAGTATTTGTCGCGCCGCGGCTACGTGCTCGCCACCTACACACCCTATCAAGCAAACTTCGCGCTCTGCTCCGAGTCGGCCACTACGGCGCGCATAGAGATCGAGCTAGGCGCCACCATCCACATCTTCGACGGCCCGAGCCCTGCCGAAGCCCTCGAGCGAGCAAGTGCTGAGCTCGGCCGCCCGCGGATGCCGCCCAAGGTCGCTTTTGCCCCCTGGCTCGACGCCACCCATGGCAGCGAGGAAGTGCGCCGCGTGGCCAACAAGCTCCGCGAAGAAGGCGTGCCTAGCAGCGTCATCTGGACCGAGGATTGGCGTGGAGGCAACTGGGACGGCGATAGCTACAAGCTCAAAGAGGAGTGGGAGGTCGACCGCGATCTGTATCCCGACTTCGAGGACGTCGCCGACGACTTGCACGACGCGGGTTTTCACTTCCACGTCTACTTCAACCCCTTCATCTACAAGGGCTCCAAGGCCTGGCAAGAAACGCAACCCAACGGCTGGCTGGTACAAACCGAGGATGGAGATGACTACGTTTTCGGGGGTGCCAAGTTCACCGATACCGGCCTGCTCGATCTCTTTCATCCCGACGCCAGAGCCTGGGCGGTCGAGAAGATGCAGGACGCCATCGCCCTCGGGACCGAAGGCTGGATGAACGATTTTGCCGAATGGCTCCCCACCGACAGCGTGACCTACGCCGGCTCGGGGGCAGATTTGCACAATGAGTATCCGGTCGAGTGGCAACGCATCGCCCGTGAAGCGATCGACGGTGTCGACGACGGAGTCGACAGGTTGTTTTTCGGCCGCTCAGGCTGGTTCGGCACGCCTGCCCTAGCCGATGTGATCTGGGCCGGTGATCAGCGCACCACCTTCGCCGTCGACGACGGCATGCACACCATCATCCCCATCGGTGTCGGCCTGGGCCTGGTGGGCGTGTCGACCTACGGCCACGACATCGCTGGCTATCAAGCGGCGACCAATCCCGGCTCCACCAAAGAGGTGTTCTTCCGCTGGACCTCGCTCGGCGCCTGGTCACCAGTCATGCGCACCCACCACGGCAACCAGCCCAATCTGAACTGGAACTGGGAAAAGGACGACGAGACCATCGCCCACTTCCGCTCCTACGCGCAGCTGCACATGTCGCTCGTGCCTTGGCTCGAGGGCTTGGCAAAGGTGGCGAGCAAGACCGGCTTGCCGATGTGGAGGGCCTTGGCCATCCACTTTCCTGAGGATGTGGCAGTCTGGCCCATCAACGATCAGGTGATGATGGGGGAGCATGTGCTCATTGCGCCGGTGCTCGAAGAGGGAGCCAACAAGCGCGACGTCTACCTGCCGGCAGGACGCTGGTATCCCTTCGATGGCGGCTCAGCACTGAGTGGCGGCGCCAGCGAGTCCATCGACGCCAGCATCGATCAGATCCCGGTCCTCGTTCGCCAGGGCGCCGTCATCCCGACCTATCCGGACGGTGTGCTCACCCTCGTCAACGCCTCGGCGCAAGTGCCAGGACCAGATAGCGTTGGCGACGACCGAGTCTTGCTCGTTTTCACCGGGGCGAGCGGTAGCTTCACCGAGGCGGACGGCAAACTCTCCTACAGCCTGGAGCAGCTCGCTGACGACGACGGCGAGAGCAGCGCCAAGCTGGTGTGGAACGACAAGACCCTGTCAGATTGCGACACGATGGGCGACTGCCAGGCCGGCGAGACCGCCCATGTCAGCGGCAACGGAACCCTCGACGTTCAGGTGGGCGGCGAAACCAAAGCGCGACTGAGCATCGCCGGAGGCAAATCGGACCGCAAGCTGACCGTCGTCGTCCGCCGCTAGCTGCGGCCCAAAAGCGCTTCGCGGCGGACGGGCTAGCTGCGGGTAAACCCCGCGCCTACCCCAGTTTGGGTTCCCGCACGCCGATTCGGACGCGGACGCCGATTCGGACGCGGACGCGGACACGGATTCGGACGCGGACGCGGATTCGGACGCGGACGCGGACCTCTCGGACTCGGACGCGGGCGGGGGTAAACAGTGCTCCCCTCATTTTTCGCCTCGGTGCCTAGCAACAACGACCACTTGGCAGCCGCAGCGGAAAACGA
>CAZRGL010000109.1:0-22359 GCA_964599485.1 uncultured Polyangiaceae bacterium | reverse complement strand
TGAGCTTGGAGCGCTGAGGCGGAAGGAAGCGTGGCGCCGGTTCGCAGCTCGGTAGTGTCGGATTCACTTTTGCCGCAGCCGCAACATAGGGCAACTACCAGGAAGGCCAAGCCGGCTTGCCGCGTTCGATCGCTCATCACACTGCCGGCCAGATGAGCATGCTCACTTTGGTGAGTATGAAGTCGCTGATCAGAATGGAGATGGAAATGACCACCACGCTGCGCGTCGTCGATTCACCCACTCCCTCGGTGCCGCCACGGGTGATGAAACCGAAATGGCACCCCACCAGCGCTGCGATGGCGCCGAAGAAGGGCGTCTTGAACATGCCGCTGAAGTAGTCCGCGAAGCGCACTGACTCGAGGGCGGTCTGCAAGAAGAAGCCAGAGGGCAGACCAAACTCCCAAGAGGTGATGAACATGGCGCCGGCAAAGCCCAGCACCAGAGCGAAAGCGGCCAAGATCGGCATCACGATCACGCAAGCTGCCAAGCGGGGCAACACCAGCTTCTTGATCGGATCGGCGCCGAGGGCTCGAATCGCGTCTATCTGCTCGGTCACTGCCATCGAGCCGATCTCGGCTGTGATGCCCGAGCCGATGCGGCTGCCAACGACGACCGCGGTCAGCGCTGGTGCCAACTCCCGTGCAAAGCTGAGCCCAACGATGCGGCCGGTGTATTCCATCCCGCCGAACTTCTGCAGTCCGTAGGCGAACTGGGTTGCCATCACCAAGCCGGTAAAAAGAGCAACCACCGAGGCGATGCCCAAGGAGCGCACACCCAGCGTCTCCATTTGGCGGAGGGTGGCGCGTATTTCGAACGGCCGGCGAAAGGCCGCACGAATCGTGTTGAAGGTCATTCGGGAGGCTTGGCCGAGGTGCACCAGCAGGCCCAGGGCACGGCCGACCAGACGCTGCAACTCGGTCGGCTCCGGGTGGGGGGCGAAGCGTCGCGAGCTTGGCGGGGGAGCGTCAGTCGTCATCTGTGTCCACCGTCGCGAAGCTCTGCACGAGCTGTCCGAACACCACCTGGCCGCTTGCGAAGCTGGCGGGGGGCGCAAAGTACAGCATGTCGTAGACGCAGTTGTCCTTCTTCAGCACCCAGGTCTCGTAGCGCATCGGCACTCCATCGAGCTTGGCGCTCAGCACGGTGCGCAGTGCCTCACGGCCCGCCAGACCCACTTTTTCCTGGCTCTCGACCTTCCGTTCGGTGAACAGCAAGAACAGGTGCTGGGTGAGCGACTCGAGCGGTACGTCGTCGCGGTCGGTGCCGCAGATCCCATTGAGCATCATCGAGGCGTTGATGGCGTCGTTGCGGAAAGCCAAAGCGCTCTTGCCGTCGTCCACGCGTGTCCAGTTTGGGGGCACGGGCTGAATCCGAAATGCAAAACCCTTCCCGCGGTAGACTGAGCCATCGAAGCTCGGACCGGAGCAGCCCGCCAGACTGAGCGCCTGGACGAGCAACAGGGCGGCTACCCCACATGAACGCATCGTGGGCAGGCTACCGGCATCAGCTCTCACCGCCAAGGGCAGCCGCTGGTCGCCACGCGAAGAAAGTGATTTCAAGGCCTTGAAAAGGTCTGGAGCAAGTATCACACTGCGTTGTCGATTTTCGTGATTGAATTCCGGCGCTGCTTCGTCCAATTCGGACAACGCACCATCTTCACCAGCTTGAAGTGCCCCAAATTCCTTGTAGGGAGATCCGTACGGCAATGATCAAGGTAACGCAGACTGTCCAACGAATGCTCATCCTCGCCGCGACGCTCGGCATCGCTGCAGGCGCTACCTTCGCCTCGACCTCGCAGGCCGAAGAGGCCGTGAGCCTTGCGGACAAAGCGCCCTTCAGCATCAGCGTCAAAAACGGGTCGGCAAAGGTGGGCCAGCAAGGCGCCGTCGTCGTGACCGTCACCGCGGCCTCCGGGTTCAAGTGCAACGACAAATACCCGAATAAAATCAGGAAACTGAGCGTTTCGGGCGACGCCGAGCTGGCGGCTACGACAGTGCGCGGCTCCATCGCGGGCAAGTCGATCATCTTCAATGTTGGCGTCACCCCCAAGGCAAAGGGTAGCCACGCCGTGACCGGCCAGATCCGCTTCAGCATCTGCAATGACAGCACCTGTCACATCAAGAAGGTGCCGCTCAACGCGAAGATAACCGGCAAGTAGGCTGCCGGCCCACGACCCATATCCGAAATCTGTAGGGGAGGGGTTTATCCAGGGTTTATCCGGGTTTATCCGGGTTTATCCGGGTTTATCCGGGTTTATCCGGTTTATCTCTCCCGGGACGGCCACATTTCGGAAGGTTGCGGGCGGGGATAAACCGCCCGAGATGCCCTTACGGGCTTGCGGCGGCGCCACCGCGTGGCCAACACGAAGGAAGCCAGAATGGCCCACCACGGCCCGTCCGCGCGCTCCGAGCGGGGCAGCAAGCACTCGCATCCTCGGGGCTGGGTGTCGCCTTACCTCCACCCGTCGAGCCGCCAGCCATGCCGCCTGCCCCAGCAGTGGAGCCGCCAGATCCTGCAGCGCCGCCAGATCCCGCAGAGCCGCCCGCACCACCAGCGGCGAATTCGAAGGCGCCCACATCCGGCGCGTCGCCGTTGAACGGCAAGCTGACGCCGTCGCCCTCGCTCCACTGTCGCGATTCGGCGAGGGTGATGGTGTTGGTGGCGTAATCGACTTGGGTGATCTGCACGCCCGCTTGGTCGCCGATTTGAATCAGGTCACCCGCAACCACGCCGAAGCCATCGCAGAAATAACCGGCGTCGACAACCACGACCTCGGTGCCCGAGCCTGCCGCGATGGTTCGCGTCAAGAAGTCGCCCGCATCAATCACCGCGCTGCTCGCCGCGGGGCGGAAGTCGTCCATCGCTTGCGGCGTGGCAACGATGAATGTGGGCAGCTTCTCGATGTTGCCGAAGAAGTTGTCGGGAAAGCTCGCTTCCTTGTCCTGCACGCTGCCCGTCTCTTCTGGTGGGGTCTTGATGGTGGCGTCGCCGGGCGTGTCTTTGACAAGCAGGTTGAAGGCTACGCGGTTCGTTTTCAGGGGGGCGTTGAGCGCGAGCGTCGTCGCCAAGTCCCCTTCCGCGGTGGCGAGCTGCTGGGTGCGAAAGAAGATGTTGTTCTTGAGCTCGTTGTCGTCGTGGTCGAGACCCGTCTCTTGTTTGGTTCGCCAACCGTAGTGGTCCACAGCGAACACCACGTTGTGGAAGATTCGGTTTCCGGTTGCCGGCCCGGTGTTCGCGCGGCTCACCGTCGAGATGCCGGATTGACTCGCCATGATGACGTTGCGGCGCACAATCTGGTTGAGGCTCTCCACCTTGATGGCGGCCGAGTCTTCGGCGTCGATGGGATCCAAGGCTCTTGCAATGATGTTGCCCTCGAACAGGTTGCGTCCCAGTGTGCTGCAGTCTTTGTCTCCCGTGATGGCCGCGCCGCGGTTGCCGTTCGACTCCGTCCAGTCGTTCTCGATGAGATTGCCGCGAATGATGTTGCGATGCGCACGAACCCGCAGGGGCGTATGGCCGGAGTAACGCAGCTCGTTGGCCTCGATGAGGTTCTGCGTTGCGCCGCACCCCAACGTCAGCATATTTCCACTGTCTTGGCCGTTGCCTTTGTCCCAGGTTCCTACGTAGCTCATGGTGTTGCCCACCAGCTGGTTGTGGTCGCTGTTGCCGCGAATCGAGATGGCGTCTGACCCGCGCGCATAGCGAAACGTGCAATTGCGAAGCTCGTTGTAGCGAGCGTTCTCCAGCGACGCCCAGAGCTTCAGATTGGACTTGTCGAAAACATCCTTACCGTCGACGGTCAGCCCGTCGATGACGATGTGGTCGCGGTTGTCGAGCACGATGGCGATGCTGCCGTAGGGTGCCGATTTCGGTACGTCGGTGATCACGGCTGTCTCACCGGCATAAGCAACGTACCTGATCGGTTGACCGGGCTTGCCGGAGCGGTCGGGACGGATGGCGATACCAGCGTACTCGCCGTCGCGCAGAAACACCGTGTCACCGGGGTGCAGCTCGGCATTGGCGGGGCCCAAGGTTGCCCAGGGTGCGGTCTTGCTACCGTCATTGCCATCGCTCCCGTTGGGCGCGACGTAGTAGTCTGTGGCTGCGGCCGAGGCGGAGATGAGCATGACGCCAGCCAGCGCGCTGACGACGTTGCAAATGGGCCACAACGATGAACGAGCTGTCATCAAGTGGTGCACACCCATACCCAGCACGCTGGCCACTCGATCCCCCATCACCGCATGATAAGCCAACGGGCCGACCGAGTCGCGCCAATGGCACCCGTCGACCCGAGAGCGGTACGGGGTCAGCTTTTGGTGGGCCCAATCTTCGCCTGACGGCGCCTCGCATTTGCGTGCGGTCAATCAGCGGCTGCAGTACATACGTCGCCCGGGGGTTATTCGATGCCACACAAAGGCCTGTTCACGCAGGGCGTTGCCGTGCTTTTCGACAGAGCAGTCGAGCTCGACGCGCTTGCCAATGCCCTGGCTCGGTTCCAGGTTCAGAACCAACGCAGCGGCAGCGAGAGTTGGGAGATTTCTGGCCCCAGCTTGTTGCTGCCGCTGGCTCCCGCCGGAGGCGATGCCGCCAAAAAGGGTGCTGTTGCTGTCGATACCGTTGCTCAGCCCTGGCCCGACCACATGGGAGATCCCAAGGATGAGTCGACGTTGTTTGGGGCATGGTCAATGGGGCACTTCGGCCCGGGAGCCTATCCCGGAGGGCTTCAGCGAGCGACTCAGCAGTGTTGGCATTGGCAACAAGGCCCCGCGCTCGCGCAGCTACACACGGCCTTTGTCCGAATTCGTACCAGCTATGCCTTCGGGGCAAAGGACGACGATCCCGTCATACCCGAGAACTACGATGCAGTTGCCGAGCTGATGCACGTGACGGCGGTCGCCCGCGCGATCCTCAACCTGCCGGGAGCCCTCTGTTACTTCAATCCCAACGGAGAGACGCTGCACAGCGCTGAAACCATCGACGAGAAGCTCGCGGTCCACCGCCAGACGAGCACCCTTCCGCAGCAGCTCTGGTGCAATGTGCGCCTCATCCGGTTGGGAGATTGCCAGCCGTGGATGTTCATGGACACGGTGGGGATGAGCCAGCTCGACGCCATCGACCACGAAGCCGTCTTCTGCGAAGGCTACGACCTTTCCGACGTCAGCAGCTTTCTGCGGAACGTTGCCAACTACGTGTTTCAGCGCGGTCAAGTCATCAAAGATGGCGACACAATAAACGGGCCGGGAGAGATCAGCTGGCAAGCCTGCCAGTATTCTGATCCGCTCTACGATCCCCCCCGCGACGTGCTCCGCTGGCTGCCTTGCGATGGCTCGGAGGTGCCGCCGGCACTGATCGGTGGTGGCGACGGCCTGCACTAGTATCTCCCCTGCACGCTGCAGCTGGACTGGCAGAGTGATTCTGTCTGTCAGATGAGCGCGACCAAGCGCGCTACCTGCTCTGCCTCTGTGTCGTCTTTGTCGGTCCGGCCCGGCCGCGGCTGTCAGAAGCCGAAGCCGAGTAAGCCGTGGTTGATGCGGTGCACCACGTAGTCGTCGATGGCTGGATCGCTCAGGCTACGTCGGGTGAAGCGGACCGTCTTGAGCGTCGCTGACAACATGGTTCGGGTCATGTCCGCTATGCGCATCTGACGTTTGATCTGTTTGGTCGGCTCGGGGCGCTCGATTCGGTAGGGCGTTGCGCCATTGCTGCCGTTGGCGCTTCCGTTGGCGCCGTTCGGCCCGCTGGTGATCTGGCCGTTGGGCCCGTCGTAGATGTAGCGCTTGTAGGGCTCCTCCTTGGGGTGCCGGTTGAGCGGATCGAACATGCTGCGGGCCTTGAAGAGCATGACCATCATGTCGAGCCGCTTGGCTAGCGCCTCCATGACCGGCGTGGGCTCGCCGATCAGCTGGCGGTAGCGCTCGTCGATTTTGCGTACCCGGCGGCGCACCACGCCGTTGGGCGCGAAGCGGTCGAGGGCGTAGAGGTTCGTCCAGAGCATGGCGCACTGGCGTTTGAAGAAGACCGACTTGTGCCGGCGCATCATCGGGTTGGGGCTCTTCATGCAGTAGGCGTAGCCGGACAGCTGCACATCGAGGCGTCGCAAAATCGCTGGGCCCCAAGTCCGGTAGAGCAGGTCGTAGCCGTACTCGGTGAGATTGAGCGTCTCGTGCGGCTCGAAGGCCACGTTCTTTTGTGCGCCGCTCCAGAAGTGCACGTCCTCCCACGGCACGTCACGCACCCGGCCTTCCTCGCGCAAACGCTCCCAGAGCGGCGTGCCCGGGAAGGGCGAGACGCGGGTGAGCTGCTGGTAGGTTGGGTAGAGCGAGACGAAGTAGTTCAGATCCTCCATCACGTTGTTGTGGTTCTGGAAGTCCCAGCCGCACATCCAGGCGCCCACCGTGCGGATCCCCATGCTGTGCAGCTTGCTGAACACGGTGCGGGCGTCGATTTCGTCGCGCTTGTCGTAGCCGTGATCGCCGGCGAATTTGGATTCGACGCCGATGAATATACAGCCCAGGCCGATCTCGGCGATGGTGTCCCAGCCGTACTTGGTGGCGAACTTGCCGATGTGGTCGACCGAGCCGAAGCCAAACCAGTCGAGGCTCTCGACGACCTCGGGATTGCTGCCCCAGTAATCGCGGATCTTGTGCAGGTACGCGGGAAAGCGGAAGTGGTCCTCTTCGATGACGAAGACCTGTGTCACGCTCGGGAAGTGGTCGTTGTAGAGCTGGATGTGCTCGACGAGCTGCTCGGGTGAGAGCAGCTCGATTCGCTTGCGATCGAACAGCTCGGTGGTCGAGCAGAAGTCGCAAGCGCCCGGACAGCCGAGCCCGGAAACCAAGAAGCCGATGTTGCCGCAAGGAAAGCGGCTGACGTACGGCGGTGACCCTCCGGCCTTGGGCATCAAAGCTTGCCGAATGGGACGATCGGTGTCTTCGCCCAAGAAACGCCGTAGCCACGTCACGCCTTCGCCGTGCACGACATGATCGACGTATCGCTTTTGAGTTGGCTTGTCGTAGGCAGCGCGAAACGCTTGACCGCCGTAGGAGCCGAGCAGGATCTTGGTCGCCGGCGAGCGCTGCCGGACGTAGGTGCACATCTTCATGACGTTGTCGAGGTGCGGCGGGTAGGCGCTGATCCCCAAGATCGGATAGCCCTTGTCGACCTCGGCGGTGAAGTCGTCCCAGCGCGGGTACTCGAGCAGCGTTACCGGTACGTTGACGTTCTGCGCAAGGATGTGATTGGCGTAGCAGTGGGTGTGGGTGATGATCGTGAAGACATCGTCACCCTTGGTGAAACGCTGGCCGGTGGCGTCGGTGATCGAGTCGTTCGACGGCAGTGTCGGGTAAGGATAGGAAGGCGTCGTCAGCAGGATTCGATTGTCGAGCATGTACGTCTCTCCTAGCTCCCGTTGGCGGGTGCTTCTTGGTCTGCTGCTTTCTTGTCGGCCACCGGTAGCTTGCGCGGCTTGCCCTTCTTGCGCTTCTTGCCTTTCTGATCGCCAAGGTGCTCAGACAAGAAGCTGCCGATGATGGAGGAGAACTCCGCCGGGCGCTCCTCCTGCCAGAAGTGGCCACAGAAGGGCACCAGCTCGAAGCGCTCGGTGCCGGGGATGTCCTCGGCCAGTTTGCGTCCCCACGAAGGCGACAAGTAGTAGTCGTCAGCTGCCCACACCACGAGCGTCGGCTTGTCGAACTTGCGCAGGTCATCGACGATCAGCTCGGTGAAGCGCGGTGAGCCTGCCAGCAAGAACTTGCGAAAGCGAGCGCGCTCCTTGGGACCTTCTTGCAGCGGTCGCAGATACTCGTGGATAGCCTCGCTGGTCAGCTTGCTCTCATCAAAGACGCCCCGCTTGAAGTCGGACAAACGGGTGCTCGTCTGCAGCCACTCGGTGATGCCGTTGCGGTTGAGCACCTCGGACAAGAAGGGCAATTGTGATAGTCGCTGCATGCGCCGGATGGCGGGTACGGGCCAGTTGTCGTAGCAGACGCAGTCGGTCAGGACGAAAGCGTCGAGCTTGTGGGGCATGCGCGCTGCGATGATCTGCGCGGCCGCTCCCCCCTGGTCGTGGCACACCAGAGTAAAGGTGCTGTGGCCCAACGTTTCCATGAACTCGACCAGCATCTCGGCCTGCGCATCCATGTGCATGGGGGTCTTGTCGGGATCGACGTCGCTGTCACCCAAGCCCATCAGATCGGGCGCGTAGCAGTGAAAGTCGTTCTGCAAGAAACGAAGCACGTGTCGCCACAAGTAGCTCGACGTAGGGATGCCATGGACGAACAGGACCGGAGGCTTGTCGGCTGAGCCGGTCTCTAGGTATGCGATGTCGCCGTAGCTGATGCGCTGGCGCTTCTTTTCGATCGCGGACGTCATGGTGTTTCGTGGCTCCTCTTACTTGGTGTTGGCTCTGTCTCGATCAGGTAAGCGGCTGCGGCGAGTGCGCAGCCGGGATCGAGACGGCAGATCAAGGTACGTAGCTGTTCGACGCTTGGTAGCTCGATGGGCTCAGCCTCGGGTTGAGGCGAAGCCTTGGGCTGGACCGTGGGCGGTGCTGTCAAACTCTCGAGCAAGAAGTAGGCAGCGTTGATGAGCGCGCGTTCATGCCAGCCCGCGCCGCGCCGCTCATGGGCCGGGGCGTTCTGCAGCTCGTCCAGCGTTTCAGCCAGCAACTTGGTGCCCCTGTCGCGGCAGGCGAAAACTGGTGGCAAAGCGGTCATCAACCATGCGCAGAAGACCCTGGAATCGATATGGAGCGTGGGGTCCTGCTCGGAGAGCGCGAGCGCTTCTTCGACGTGCTGAAGGACCGGGACCGCTTCGCGGATGAGACTCTCGGGCGTGTCGGTCTGGCTCGGCTGCGCGAAACGCGACAGCGCTAGGAAGGTGTAGGCGAGGGGCAGCTGTGCGCCAGCTTCGACAACTTGCTCGAGCGCTTCGGTGCCGCGCTGTCGATCGCCCAAGAGCAAATGAGAGCAGCCGAGCGCCGTGCGCAAGGTGAAGTCCTCGGGCCATTTGTCCAAGCTTTCCGTGAGGAAGAAGGCGGCCTCTTCGTAGCGTCCCGCATGCAGGAGCAACCACCCGAGTCGCAAGCGGATCGCGGCATCACCGGGAAGCTCGCGCATGGCTTCACGAGAGCGCTCTATCTGCTCGTCAATCCCGTGAGCTCGAAGAAACAACGGGCTCGGCCTGAAGACGATCGCATCGAGGCTTGCCCGCTGCGGCCTCGCTTGTTGCAGCAAGCCCTGCATGCGGCGCTGAGTGAGCCCAGCCAACACGTTTTGCACGAAGCTGCCCGCGAGCTCTCGGCGCACGAACAAGTCGGCCAAGATACGATCGGCATCGAGGGCGCGGTCTGTCGAAACTTCGTAGAACTCGCTGTGCGCCAAGTCGAAGGCGATGCCCACGTATGAGCCGATGGTTCGAAACGCGTCGAAAGGTATGCCCAGTTTGACGCCATGCTCACAGAGGCTGACGACGTTGACATCGTAAGCGCCGAAGCGTGGCTCGCTTTGAACGAGCGGCGCAACCAGGCGAGCCTTCTCGTACTCGCTGAGTCGCTCGCGCGTCACACCGGTCTCGCGCATCAGCTCGTCGGCCGACAGACGTTTCGAGGATGACAGGTCGCCGTCTTGAGCGAATTGCCCGATGCGCTTGCTGAGCGAGTCCGATAGGGTCAGTGCCTCGATTCGATCCGGCTCGAAATCGAAGATCGAGAACAAGCGTCGTATCAGCTCGAGGGGTAGATTGTGATCCTCGCGCAGCGTACGGACCTGCTGAAGCAAGCGCACTTGCTGCTCGCTGTAGCGCGCGCGTGACTCCGACTTGGGAAGTAGGCCCTGCCGAATGTAGTGGTGCACGAGCTCCTTGGAGATGCCCGTGTGTCGAACCACCGCGCTTATCCGGCGCGGCTCTTCTGGGAGTGCTTGCTGCATCGTGTAACGGCGTACACGAAATTGTGGATGCAATTACGCGTAGTTTCAAGGAAATAAACGCCCAGGTATCATTATTTATTTACCCAATAATTGCAGAGGTTTACGTCGGGTAGCTCGCCAGCGACCGGGCCCAGAATTCCTTTGGCGGCGGATGATTCTGGTGACAGCGTGCGTCATTGTGCTTCGCCTGGCGCGCGCTATACCATTGTGTCGGGAGTGCCGTTTTTTCTTCAGAGGGGGGTGGCGGCGGAAAGGTGGAGTGCATGCGCTGGGGACACGCGTTGTTGGGTGGATCTTGCTTGTTGTTCTTGATTGCTTGTGGAGAGACCAACGCGCCAGTCGAGACAGAGGCCATCGGCCAGCGAACGGACCCGATTTACTACGGTGAGCTCGACACGACCCATCAGGCCGCTGTTGCTTACCTGAAGAACGGCAAGTGCTCGGCCACCATCATCGCCGTCAAAGGAAGCGACGGTTATGCGCTTACTGCAGGCCACTGCGTGAGCGCCACGCTGGGTTCGATTCGCCAAGGTAACGACCACGCCAACGGCAAGTACGACAAGCAATACAGCGTTGTCGAAGCCGTTCAACACCCCGGCTACAAAGTCTCGGACATGTACGACTTTGCCATGTTGCGCTTCAGCGGTGCTGACGGCAACACGCCGGTGATCCCTCCCCTGGCGCCCGGCGACGACAATCTCAAGAAGGGCGCGCCGCTCGACATGGTCGGCTACGGCCAGACCGAGAACGGCAACACCACCAAGCGTCGTCATGTCGTCCAGGCGATCAACTTCGAGACCGAGCTGCGCATCAACTTCAATCAGCAGACCGGTGGCATGTGCCTGGGTGACAGCGGCGGGCCCGCGCTCACGACGGTGAGCAACAAGGAGTATGTCGCGGCCGTGCACTCTTTCGTTAGCGGGGGAGGCTGCGAGGACTCTGGCACCAGCATGCGCGTGTCGGCGGTCTACGACACCTTCATCATGCCCTTCATCAATGGCACGCCCTACCTTTCGCAGAGCTGCAATCAGTGCACCGAGGCGCATATCGCCAACGGCCAATGCACGCAGATCTTGATCGACTGCTACGACGACACCGATTGCGACAGCTACCTCAGCTGCATATACGCTTGCTCTACCCAATCGTGCGTGCAGAAGTGCGACCAGCAGCACCCCGCTTCGGCGGTGCTGTATGGCGGGATCGACGATTGCATTTGTGATGTCGGCTGCAAGAACGAGTGTTCGAAAGCGTCCAAGTGCAACGGGCCGACCTGCGGCATGAGCGTCAACACGGACAAGTGCCAAGCGTGCTACGAGGCGTCTTGCTGCCAAGCAGCCAAGGATTGCAGCAAGAGCGAATTCTGCGAGAAGTGCTTCAAGTCGGTCAGCGCAAGTCCAGATTGCCAAGACGACCCCTTGGTCAAGGGACTGCAAGGCTGCTTGGCTACCAACTGTTCCGAGGAATGCGGCGTGGAACCTGGACAAGGTGGCGGCGGAAGCGGCACTGGCGCCGGACCAGCTACCGGCGGCCAAGGTGGCGCTGGATTGACGACCGGAAATGGAGGCGAGGCGGGTCAGCCGCCGCCGCCTGACAAGAAAGAACCGGTCGTGGTGGAGAGCAGTTGCAGCTTCAGCGCGCCCGCGAATACGAGCACCACCAAGCCGGTTTGGCTGCTCGCGCTAGCATTGGCGTTTGCGACGAGACGTCGACGTCAGTCGTCCGTTCGATAGCGCTGACCCGTGCCCCAGAGCGCAGGGCAAGGTTGCAGCTCGCTGCCGTGGTAGCGCACTGCGCCCGCTCGATCGGCTTGCAACAACAAGCCCGCATCGAGATCGACGAGCGCGGCATTCTGGGCCAGGAGCATGGCAGGGGCCAGAGAGAGAGAGGTGCTGCACATGCAACCCACCATGATGTCGAAGCCGGCCGCCTTTGCAGCGCTGCTCATGGCTAGCGCTGCGGTCAGTCCACCGGTCTTGTCGAGCTTCAAGTTGACCATCTCGTAACGGCCGCTGAGCTCATCGAGCGTGTCGAGCCCATGACAGGATTCGTCGGCACAGATCGGCACTGGGTGATCGAGCTCGGCCAGCACAGCGTCTGCTCCAGCGGCAAGTGGCTGCTCGATGGCAATTACGCCGAGCTCTGCAAAGCGAGGGCAGCAGCGATTGAATTGGCTGACGTCCCAGCTCTCGTTGGCGTCGACCACGAGCTGAGCGGTGGGCGCTCCGCGTCGTGCCGCCTCTACGCGCGACAGATCATGCTCATCGCCCGCGAGCTTGAGTTTGAGCAAGGGCCGTGATGATTCGTCCTGAGCAGCTCTTTCGATTGCGGTTGGGGTATCGAGCACCAACGTGAACGCGGTGCTCACAGCCGCCGGCGCATCGAGGCCAGCCATCGTCCAAACGGGCTCGCTGGCGAGCTGGCTCTCTAGATCCCACAAGGCGCAGTCGATGGCGTTGCGTGCTGCGCCGGCGGGCATTTCTCTCAGCAGCTCGGCGCGGCCCATGCCGCTGCCGATCGCCTCGGCCGCACTTCGTATCGTTTCCATCACGCTTTGCGGACTTTCACCATAGCGCCCGTAAGGCACACCTTCGCCACGACCCAGCGCGTCTGCCTCTGCGATGTGCACGACCGCTACACTGATCTCGCTCTTGCTGCCGCGCGCGATTCGAAAAGCCTTGGCCAGAGGCCATGTTTCGAGGTGTGCGCTGAGCTGTCGAGGGGCCATCGCTATCTCTGGAAAAATCCAGTGCCAGTCTAGCGAATCACTGCAGCCTCGGGCCAGCAGTCGCGGATGGTCGACGATCCTGTTGGATCAGCAATTGACCAGGCACGAGGAGTTGATCGCGCGGGCGGTTCTGCCCCTTTGTGCGTCGCTGGCCCCCGGCGCTGTGTTTCGCAATTCGGCCAGCCGGTCGGCACCCATTTTGCTCTGACTCGGGACATGGCTCACGCGCGCGGACAGGGATGGCTCAAGACCTTCGGATTGCTAGCCTTTTTG
Organism: uncultured Polyangiaceae bacterium; assembly: GCA_964599485.1. GTDB lineage: Bacteria > Myxococcota_A > Polyangia > Polyangiales > Polyangiaceae > JAPYTK01. The sequence continues at coordinate 9,435 of CAZRGL010000109.1, read as the reverse complement.
CTGTTCAGCCTTGGCTGTAATTGGGTGACGGGAGCGGACGGGATGTCCGTAGGGGCGGCCGAACAAGACGGCCCACAAGACAACCCTCCGCCGCCGGACCATGGGCAAGGGGCAGCAGCCGCTGGTGGAAGCACCGGCAGCGGCGCCACTGGTGGAAGCACTGGCTCGACGACCGAAACCAGTCCGCCAGATCCCCCGGTCGGCGAAATGGAGGGCGCAGTTGGCGTGACGGTCAACGAGATCATCCTCTACCAGGGCGTGAGTCGTCCGCTGATGAAGAACGGCCAAGCCGTCTCGAGCAACACGCCGGTGGTGGCCAACCGCGACGCGCTGCTGCGCGTGCTGTACAAAACCGACGGCGGTTATGACGGCCAGCAAGTGAGCGCAGAGCTCAGCATTGATGGAGCTGATCCGATCACCCAGCTCGTGACCTTGGGCGGCGGCTCGACCGAAGGCAATCTGCAGAGCACCATCAACTTCGATGTGCCCGGCGCGATGCTGACTGTTGGCGCGAGCTTCCGCGTCGATCTGCTGCAACCGGGCAATGGTAGCGGCGGCAATCCCTCCGCCAGCTTTCCGTCCGCACCGGGCGCGCTGTCCGCGTTCGGGGCGAAAACCAGCGGCGTGCTCAACATCAAGCTCGTCCCAATTCAATACAACGGTGACGGCTCTGGCCGACTGCCCGACACCTCGGCGGGGCAGCTGCAAGCGTACGAGAAACTCTTCTATGCCATGTACCCCGTCGAGGATGTCGTAGTGAGCGTTCGTAGCAACCCGATGGTGTGGTCCTCCGCAGTGTCTCCCTTCGGAAACGGCTGGTCGTCGCTGCTCAACGCTGTTGCCGATTTGCGCAGCCAAGACGGCGCGGCATTCGACACCTATTATTACGGCATCTTTGCTCCCGCGAGCTCGATCGGAGGCTACTGCTCCGGAGGATGCGTCGCCGGACTCGGCTTCTTGGGCTCGCCCGGTCAGACTTACACCAGAGCCGCGATTGGTCTCGGTTTCAGCGGCAGCTCGGCGCTCGACACTGCGGTACACGAGCTCGGTCACAACCATGGTCGCGACCATGCGCCATGCGGAACCCAAGGGGAGCCCAGCTACCCATACAGCGGCGCCAGCATCGGGGTGTACGGCTACCACTTGCTCACCAAGAAGCTCTACAGCCCAAGCAAGTATGTAGACATGATGAGCTATTGCAATCCGACTTGGATTAGCGACTACACCTTCACGCACTTGTTCAATCACACCACCATGGTCAGCGGCGCCGACATCTATGTGCCGCCGCACTTGCAGGACGCCACCTACCAACGGCTACTGGTCAACCCCGACGGGACAGTCAGTCCGCTGAGCCCCATCAAGCTCGAGCGTCCGGTTTTGGGTCAGAAGGCGACCGTTACGGTCAAGACCTTGGCGGGCGCCAAGAAGCTCGAGGCGGAGCTGCTGCGCTACGATCACATCGATGGCGGTATGCTCTTCTTGCCGCCGGGCGCGCCGCCCATAACCGCCGTGACCAAGATAAGCGTCGGTGGCGAGCTGCTGCCCCTTTCGAATGGCGGTCTGGCGGGCAGCAATGGTCTTGCTCGACCCGAGTGACGCCTGCTGCGCTACGCTGTCGGCATGAGCAAGCATCTGGTCAGCGTGGCCTGGCTGCAGGCCCGTCGTACTGATCCCGGGCTGGTGATCGCCGACGTGCGCTACTACTTGCAGCCGGATCGAGAGGGTCGCGATGCCTATGGCTCGGGGCATATCCCGGGCGCGTACTTCGTCGATCTGGACGCGGAGCTGTCCTCTCCTGCCACGGGCGTGGGAGGGCGCCATCCGCTACCGACCGCCGAACAGTTTGCCGAGTTGCTCAGTCGACTCGGCGTTACTCGTGACTCGGTGGTGGTGGCATACGACGACAAGGGTGGGGCGATCGCCGCCCGATTCTGGTGGCTGCTGCGTTACTTCGGTCTCGAAGGTTGCGGGCGCGTGCTCGACGGAGGCATCGACGCTTGGCAGGAGGCCGGCTTGCCGCTGGACGAGGCCGTGCCGCTGGACAAGGCTCGAGCTAAGCGAGCTCCCCGACTCGAGCTCGTTGCCCGCCCCGAGATGGTTGTCGATGCGGAGGGTGCAGCACGCATCGCCCAGGCTGTTGACGGTCTACTGCTCGATGCTCGCGCGGCCGAACGCTACCGCGGTGAAATGGAACCGATCGATCCTCGCGCCGGCCACATTCCAGGCGCCGTGTCCGCACCCTGGGCAGGCAACGTCGAAGGGCCCTGCCGTGTGTTGCTTCGACCAGCACAGTTGCACGAGCGCTTCGACGAGCTCGGCGCGTTGGACGAGAGCAAACAGCTGGCAGCGTATTGCGGCTCTGGCGTCACCGCCTGTCACGATCTGCTGGCTCTGGCCGTGGCCGGCCGCGACGACGGCAAGCTCTACGTTGGCTCGTGGAGCGATTGGTCGTCAGATGAGGAGCGCCCCGCAGCCGTCGGCCCGCAGCCCTAAGAGGCTGTCTCAAAACTCGGAGTCGCCGTAGGGGAGGGGTTTATCCGGGTTTATCCGGGTTTATCCGGGTTTATCCGGGTTTATCCGGGTTTATCCGGTTTATCCCCTCCCGGGACGCATTTCGGAAGGTTGCGGGCGGGGATAAACCGCCCGAGATGCCCCTACGGCGATGCTAGGAAACGGGCTCCAAACCCGCTCCTATTCATTCCGTTGCGCGGAGCGCCAGCTCGATTGCTTGTTCTGCTGTTTGTGCATCGAAAATTGGGTCGTCACGGCGACCGTCGACGCGCTGGCCTGCGAGCTTCTGCGCCCAACCGCCACTTGGAGATAGGGCGATGATCGGCTTGCCGAGTTGCCAGGCGAGCGCGATTTCGCTGAGCGTTCCCGAGCCGCCGCCCACCGCTACGACTACGTCACCGCTCGCTACCACCATGACGTTGCGGGCGATGCCCATGCCCGTGGGGATGACGATGTCGACATGGGGGTTCGCAAGCTCAGCGTCGTACATTGGCAACACACCGACGATGTCTCCCTCTTGTCGTCGCGTTGAAGCGCAGGCGCCCTGGGAAACGGCGGCCATTACGCCACCGAGCCCTCCGCTGACGACGCGAAAGCCAGCGTCGACCGCCTGTTTGCCGAGGGCGAGGCACAACTGCTCGACGCTCGGCTCGAGTTTGCTACCCGCACCGATGACGGCCATGACTCGTCGACGCTTCAACTTGGTGCTCATTGCTCCTCCACTGGTTGCTCTCCCATTCGGTCGGGCAGGCTGCTGGCATCAACTTCGAAGCGGCCTGTCAGGGCCCCGATGAACATGACAACGATGGAAATGGCGCCCCAGATCAGACCGACGACCACCCCTGCGTCGACGATGCCCCGCCACGGTTGGGGTAGCTGGTGGACGAGCAAGACGAGCAACACGATGCCGACCACCAGACCACGCGACATGATCAAGTTGCGGCGCTTGGCGTGAAACAGCGCCATGCAGTAGAGCGGCGCCAACACCACGTGCAGCGCGCGTGGATCGCGGCCCAGCAACATCGCGCGCGAGACCACCCGCGGCGAGAAAGCGCGCTGAAATCCGCGGTATCCCTCGGCATAAGCATTGAAGAGTGTCCAAGCGATGTAGATGCCGAGCTGCCAATTGGCGAGCAGCTGCTTTTGTAGTGGCTCGAGGGCGATGGGCGTGAGGCGGTAGATCGCTTGGGACAAGAGTGCGAGCACTCCGAGCACTCCCCAGAGCGCGATGCCCAATGCGGCAGCAGACAGCGGTTGTTGCTTGGCCTTGGCCATGCGGGTGTCTCTCTCAAGGCAGGACGAATGGCACCACGCAGTCAATCTCGATGAGGGTCTGGATGCCTTTGATGACCAGATAGTCGGGACGCGTTGTTGCGTCCCACTCGAACGCCAACTCGGGATCGAGTGGCAGCATCAGGTCTTGGAAGTCCTCCCCGTAGGAGCTGAACATGTCGCCGCCTGTCACATCATCGCCCCCCAATAGGGGCCCGTGGAGGAACGCCACTTGGAACGTGCCTTCACCTCGCACACGCACGTACAAGCCAAGCAAGCCCGTTTCGGGCATATGAAGCTCAATTGGAAGGAGTATGAAATCGGGCATGCCCGGCGGCGGGACATCGGACTTGAACGACTCCCCGGTGCGTACGCCAAGCACCGGGCCCACGCCGTCGCATACGCGGGCGCAGGTCAAGCAGCCTGTCAGACACTGGGCCGAGCTCTTTTCGCCGAAGGCGGCGAAGTCCGCCAGCGTGAGATTCGGACACTCCACCCCCTGCCCAAAACGGTCGATCACAGCTTGGGGGCAACCAGTGCCCGCGTCAGCGATGGGACACTCGGCGCCGGTCCCCTGACATTCGACCGTCGTGCGCGGACCAGCGAGACATTGGGTTTCGCTCAAAGGCAGGCAGCCCTCATCGGTCTGGGAGAGCGGGATGCAGCCGGTAGCGGCGGGAAGGTTGTCCATGCAGTTTGCAGTCGCGGCCACTGCCGCCAAAGTCGCCAGCGGAGGGATGCACCACTTCAGAACGACCCATGAACGCATAGTCCCCCTCCGGTCGCCGTGCAGCTCAGCGGGAGCAGCTCCACCCTTGCCGCTTGGGGCGCCTCGTCATCCGGGCGGTTGAGGAGTGCTGCGATGGTGACGCCTACGGCGGTCAGGACTCCCAACGCCACCGGCGCGACGTACGAGACACGATAGGCCGTGCGAGCCGACTCGAAGTCCGCGATAGCCTCTCGGTAGTCATGGTGCTCAGTGCCCAGCGCTTCGGCGCTGTCGCGTTGTGATTGCGCCTCCAGCCCAAGAGCGATGGGCAGGCCGACCGAGGCCAAGGTCAAGCCAGCGCCGACCAGAAGCACCACTGTCGTTGCCGAGCTGTCGTTCGCTGGCGGAAGCGGAGGGGGCGTCTTTGTCGAGGTGGGGATCGCGCTCGACGAAGAGCTGGACGCGGATGCAACTACCGCGGGAGCCGTGGTGTCTACTTCGTGGCTGCTGCCAGCAACTACCACGAGCTGCGTTTTTCGCGTGGGAAGGCTGCCATGGTCGAGCTCGAAGGTGTGGGGTCCGGGCTCGAGGAAAGCGGTGAATCCCGCGGCTCGTGACTGCCCACCGTCGATTCGCACCAGCAGCTTTCCTCCGCTCGTCGGTACTGGAAATCGAACCGCGCCATGCTCAGCTTCGATGGCCTTGAGCCGCTTGACAGAATCGATGCGGCGCTGCTCGAGATCGGTAGTCAAAGCCGCGGGGCGTTTGGCGATGGTGGCGACAAATCTGCCAAACCGCTCATGGGCGCGCGTCGCATCCCTCAGCCCCTGGTAGGCCAGCCCGAGGTTGTACAGCAGCTTCCATCCACGTTCGTGACCCAGCTCAGCGAGCAGCCGCTCCCACTGCTCGACGGCGGCGCCGTAGTTCTTGGCATCATAAAAGCCGAGTCCACGGCGGAACTTCGCGTTGGTGTCGTTGCTCGCTGCTGCCGTCGTGGCAGGAGCCGCTGTTGGATGATGGGCGGAGCTCGCTGTCGATCCCGCGTCGCCTTCTTTTGGTGGGCCGGCGCTAGCCCGCACGGCCGAGGCGCTGGCGAGTGCGAGGCATGCCGCCACGGCGGCCACCCGTAGCCCTCGAGATTTGGCGCTGTGTTCGCTGCGCATCAACTCGTTTCCAGTGATGAAGAAACGATGTAGCAGCGTCGCCACAACGCGGCCACCGCCTCGATTGCCAGATTGGCACCAATCGTTCCGCGCTAGTTGGTGCGTTGCCGTCTGCTGCACAACGCGGCACCCAGCAAGCCGAGCAGCAAGAGCACTTGCCTCGATGGCGACGGAGCTCCGACGAGGCGGCAGCCGCACACCACGCCGACCAGACCGCTGTTGTCGCCGAGCTGCTCTGCTTGGGTGGAGCTGTCGCCCCCGCCCGAACAAGCAGCATCAGATCCATCGCAGTCGTTGTCGACGCCATCGCCGCAGATCTCGACGGCCGCGGAGTGGACGGCCGGATTGGAATTGTCGCAGTCGTTTCCACCACAATGAATGGACAGCTCGCCGTCGCTGTCGTCATCCTGGCAGCCGCTGGAGATGGCCCAGAGCTCGACGTCGTCGATATTCCAACCTGAGGCCGCCAGGCCTTCGTCGGTGTTGCCCATCGTCCAGCGTAGATACACCGTGGGCTTGCCATCAGCGACGGCGGAGATGTCGAGTATGACCTCGTGCCACGACGAGTCTGCCAAGTCGGAGGTGTCGTTCTGCCAAATCGTGGCCCAGTTGACCTGGTCGTCGCTGACGCTCACAGAAGCATGGTCGAACTCAGCGCCTTCCACATTGAGCCAGCGATAGAACTTGATGCTCACTTTCGACAGCCCCCTGCAGTCGATCGCGGTGGTAGTCAAATGACATCCGGGCAGGTTGTTGGGATAGTCGCCTTGCAAGTTGTAGCCGTAAACGTTGGCGCCTTCGTGACCGCTGGTGGGATCGGGTGAGCCGAATTCCACACCGCCTCCACCCATGGGCGTGCCAAAAGCCCAGGCGCCTTCGGTGATCCAGCCAGGGTTGTCGTCCAGTGGCCATTCATATTGGAGCTCGGGCTCGCCCACGGTGATCCCCACCTGCCGTTCCGTGTCGCCGTCGTGATCCGTGTTGTTGACGAACATGACGCTGTCGTTCCAGTAGCCATCAGGAAGGCTGGCCGCCTCCTCGTTGAGCATGACCTTCACAGCTACCGTGCCGCCGGGTGGGATGTTGCCGCTTGCAGGCTCGACGCTCAGCCACGGAACTGAGTGATGCACGCTGAAGTCGAGCGCCTCAGCCGCGCCGGCTTCCAACGTGTAGATCCGCTCTGTGACATCGAAGGGACCACCTGCCTTACCTTTGGCTTCGAAGCCTTCGTGCGGCGTCACCCTCAGCCCTTTGACAGGCTCCACGATGCCCACGACGCGCAAAGATGGGTCACCGAACAGAATCCAGGTGTCGAACATCTCGACCCCGCCGCTGCCGTACTCATCCATCATGCGCGCAGAGCCAGCGAACGCGAGCGCGCCCAGCGTGAAGTATTGCTCGGCTACGAACATGTCGATCGTTTCGTCTTGCGCCGCCATCGGCGGACTCCACGATTGCAGGACGCTGGAGGCATACATGCCGATCGCACCAGTTGGGCCTCCGTTGTGAGAACGCAGCATGGCTTCGCCCAAGCTCGTACCGGAGCCGAACTCGCCTGTGTTGCAAGCCACGCTCAACACGAAGGGGAGCTTTCCCACGTTGTTGAGACTGCTGGCGTGCCCGTTACTGAAGCCGCTCGTTCCGAAGGTCGCCTTGTTGCCGTGCCCGCAGTAGTTGACGATGCCCCGCCCTTGGTTGAGCGCTGCGACGACTTGACCAGCGCTGGCACCCGGATCGTAGATCTGATCGACATGCGTGTAGCCCTTGCCCAGCAGGTCGTTGCGGATGTTGTCCATGTGCTGCCAGTCCATCTCACCGTCGTCACCGGGTCCCTCGTTCGAGGCGATGCCGACTCCTCTTCTGAACCATGGCTGCTGGGTGGCTTGCTGTAGCTCGTAGTCGATGGTGCGTTGCACTTGGGTGTCGACGTGTCCCGGGGTTTCTGCCGAAAAACGACCCACGAAGATGTCGGGATAATGGTCGCTGCCAGCTAACTTGGAGTAACTCGGATCCGAGAAGCCTCCCGATGCCCAGGGCGTCGCGACTTGCTGGCTGTCGCCGACGAGCAGCACGAAAGCGAGGTTGCTGCTGTCATATGCGCTCTGGATGTAACTCTTGATGGCCGAGGAGCTGTTGCCGATGCTCGAAACGCCAACCACCTTCGTGGTGATCCCGATCGAGCTCTTGTGCGCGACGAGGGGCTCCAGGTTCGCGAGCCAGGCGTCGTGAGCGATGATCAACAGCTCGCCGTCCTCATCGAGCGGTGCATAGCGACCGCGCTGGCCGAGGTTGATGAAATGTCGTTTGGCGAGCTTCTCGAAGGCCCTACTCGGCGGTCGCGGTGGTGGGCTCAGCAGGTTGTTGCTGTCGGTGCCAACCCGAACCACTTTGAGCGTGACGTCGTCGTACACGCGCAGCACGCGCTGCACAGGGTTGTATTGGAACGGTTGGAGCGTCACCACCACACCGCGGTCATCGCGCATGATGTACGCATCGCTGAGCGATGCGAGCTTGCTCGGGTACAGCGCGTCTGTTTGGTAGATCGGTCCGAAGGTGTAGGGAACCGAATCGGGGCTCTGTGGTCGATACAGGGTGCCCCGAGACGGCAGCACATCGACGTAGGGCACCTCATGGTAGCTGGAGGAGATCACCTCGACTTGCATGAGTGCGTCGCCGCCGATGATGATGCTGCGATTGACGGTGGGGAGAGCCGGCGCGCCCTCGAGTCCGAGGCTGCTCTCCTTGCCGAGGCGAGCTCGAACGTGCTGGTTGGCGCCGTCCAACTGCACAGGGATCAAATCGTAGTGGCCGATCTGGTAGCGGATCACCGTGTGGGTCGCGCTGTCTTCCTCGACGGTGACCGTAAGCGGTGCCACGGCCGCCGCCGTGCGAGCCACCAGACAGCAGGCTGCGACAATCGCCATCACGGCGAGCCAACGTGTCAGCTGGTCCCGGCCATCGTTGTTCTGCACGATTCTGCTCTCCCAGATGTGGCGCGCAAGACCTTCTCGCCCGCCCACCTGGCCAGGATACCAGACAGGCCGGCTGGCCGGTTTAGGATTTTCTCAGATTAGAAGGATCCAGTGATAATAGAACGATAGGGCGGGCTGACAGTAGGCCTGCGGGCCGCATTCAGAGGATCGTCGATGCCCGACCGCCCCTCCATCCCAACGCGGTTTCCCGGTGTCACGCCCCTCCCAAAGGCTTTGACAGCGCGCGATGACTCTTGCGAAACTCTACTGCGAGATCTGCCCGTTGAGGCGAGCGGCTCGCGAGCGGTGAGGCAAACACAGCAACACAGAGCTTCCCAACAATGGACGTACTCTTTCTAAGCGGCGCGACGGTCAAGTTCTTCCAGTTGAAGTTTTACCTGGGGGGTGTCGTGACCGGCATTGGGACGTTGTGCACCTTTTTTGGTCTGATGATGGTCATGGGTGAGCACAACAAGACCATCGGCGCAGGGCTATGCGTGGGCGCCATGCTGCTGGCCGGAGTTGGGTGGTTCGTGAGCCGCCAGCAAGAACGCGCCACGAGCGACGAAGATCGACAGGGGCGCTTTGCCGAGACCGGCGACATGTGCCTCTTCGTCGTCATCCTCTACCTGATCGCAGTCGTCGGCGTCGGCGCAAAGCTCGCGCTGACCTGACACGTCAAGACATCGCTGACATTTTGCTCAGGACCGGACGGCCACATTTCGGAGGTTGCGGGCGGGGATGAACCGGATGAACCCGGATGAACCCGGATGAACCCGGATGAACCCGGATGAACCCGGATGAACCC
>CAZRGL010000108.1:0-22361 GCA_964599485.1 uncultured Polyangiaceae bacterium | reverse complement strand
AAAAGAGCGAGCCTCGAGGGCGGTCGCCATTGCGCCGCCAGGCTTACTCCCGGTCCGCGCGAGACGACGCCGGTCCGCGCGAGACGACGCCGGCGCGAGACGACGCCGCCACGGTCCGCGCGAGATACTGCGCCGCCAGGCTTACTCCCGGTCCGCGCGAGATACTAGGGCCCGGTCCGCGCGAGATACTAGGGCCGGGTGGCCGCAATCTTCACTTCTTCAGCGAACCGATACTACTGCACGCAATCCGGCGTAATTGGCTTGCTCTCGTTGTTGTCGTCGCGGCATTCGTGGAACTTGGGATTCTGGGGATCAATCAGAATGCGCGCGATGAACGTGTCGTTGGGACCGGCGAGCTGGGCGTCAGCATCCACTTTGATGACCTCGGTCTGGCCCGGCAGCAGTGGCGTGCTGGTGCTCACCTTGGCTACCTCGGTATCACCGTTCTGCCCGATGTAGACGCCAACCTCTACGCCGGCGGGCAATCCTGCCAGACCAATGTTGCGCACGCTCACCGTTAGCGGCACCGGCGTGATGCAGTCAGCCTCGAGCGCGACGGTGGCGTCGGGCGCATCGAACAGCCCCTTATCTTGTACGTTCTGCCGGAAGTTGTTCAACCAAGATAGCTTCCAGTTCTTCTGCTGCTTTGCCGGAACCTGGCCATAGTGCGCACCCACGAGGCAAGCGCTGTCACGTGGATCACAGATGTTGGTCACGTGATACGAATGCTGATTCCACAGCGTGCGCGTGCCCACCCAAGAGCTCGCAGCGTCGCCGAAGATCGTGATCCCGCGGTAGTCGGAGCCAACCTTGGGTGGCGACCAGATTGGGTAGTTCCCGTTGGGACTGGTGTGGTGGGCACAATGCCAGCTGCTGGTGTTGGAACCGTTGGACATCAGCACGATCTCGGCATGGCCATCACCATCCACATCGGCCACCATCGAAGCCTCCGTTCCGGTAAATGACTGCGTGTTGGCGGTAAACAGAACGTCGCCCTTCTTGCCGTCGTAAACCCAAAGGAAACACTCGTCGTTGTAGATGACCTCGGCTTTGCCATCGCCCTCGAAGTCGAACACGCTCGAGCCAGTCACCGAAGAGCTGTTGTCGTGGTTGGTCTGTGACCATTCGACCTTGATGGTGCTGTTCGGGTAGTCCGGTTTGAACATCGAGTAGTAGGTGGCAGTAGCGACCCCAATCTCGGGTTTTCCGTCACCGTCGAAGTCCGCCACGGTCGGCGGTCCGCCACTGCCGCTACCTGGGATGTTCACCGGTCCGAGCTCGAGCACACCCGTCGCGCCCTCGAGCACCCGCAGCTTGCCGCCACTGACCACGACGACCTCTGGCTTGCCATCCTGATCCAGATCCGCCGTGGCCGTGTAGCCGTTGTTGCTCGAGTTGTTCCACAGCGTCGTTCCGTCGTAACGGTACGCGGTGCGACCAGCCATCAGCTCGAGCTTGCCGTCGTTGTCTAGATCCACGAAGTACGACAGGTAGTTGTTGCCGCCACTGCCGATCCACTTGCGCACGATGGTGTTTCCGCTCAGCTCGAACAGCGTGCGCGCATATGCGATCTCCGCTTTGCCGTCGCCATTCATGTCACCGAGCGCGATGCCGCCACCCCAACCGAAGCTGCTGCTATTGGAGCCTTCCGCCAAATCCGAGCTCAGGCGCATCAGCTGTCCTTGGCCGTCGAATATCGCAACCTTACCCTCTCCAGTCAGCGCCACGATGTCGGTATACTTGTCACCGTCGACGTCGCCGAGCGCCACACTCATCGCTGCAAAGCCAATACTGCTCGGTTCGGCTTTGCGCACGGACCAGACTTCTTTTCCGCTCTTGCCATCGAGCATTCGCAGCACACCGTCTTTGCACTTCGAAATGGGCGAGCCGGTGCAATGGCAACAAGTACTCATGGCGTTGCCCGACACGAAAACGACGCTCGGTGGATCGGCAAGATCGACCTTCCCATCGCAATTGGCATCGTAAATTCGACCCACCGTCGGCGTGGCCCAGACGTCCGCATAATCCGGATACTGGGTCGGCGCTGGGTCGTGGCCCCATTGCCATTTGACGACCGCATTGAGCTGGCCAGCCGGCGGATGGTACTCGCACTTCTCGATACAATCACCGGCATCGGCTCCGCCGTCGCTCTCCTCGCACAGCGGGGGCAGCGGTACGCATCTGCCGTACTGCAACGGCTCGAAGCAGTCGCCGCCCTGACCGCCGCCACCGCTGCCCTCACCGAGCGCCGGCTCGCAGTAGTGCCCGTCAGGACAATCGGCTTCGGTCACGCAAGGGTCGCCGGGCGTAACGCACATGTTGAACAAACACACCTCGGACGACGAGCAGCACGCTGTTTCGCAGACCTGATCGACCGAGCCGCAACAGATTCCGTCGTTGCAGACACCCCCGTCGCAGTCCTCGTTGGTGCTGCACTCGCTGGGTCCGCCGCCGTCGAAAAGGCTACCGCCTTCACCACTACTGGTGTTGTTCGTGTTGGTGGCCGCACCGCCGCCACCGCCGTTTGACCCCGTGTTTCCAAACACCTTGGTCGTATCTTCGCTACAAGCAGCGAGACTGACTCCTGCTCCAAACAGGCAGACCACCAACGCGCCGAGCAACATCTTGCGGTTGCGATTCATGAGCATGCTCCCTCTCGAGGGTCGCCGAAGCGAGCAAAGACCAGCCCCAGGGTATCACGGTGCTAGCGTCCGTACAGGACTTGCGAAACCGCCGACGAGGGTAAACACTGGTCATTTACCCAAGGCAGAGCTAAATCGCCGAAAACGAGAGTGCATAGCCGCATGCCTTGGGGGTTGCGCGGCTGGGACTCGAGGTACTTTGCAATGACGAGCATGAACCGATTGGTTGGTTTGACCCTTGGCTTTGGTTTGACGCTGGCGCTCGCCGGCGCTTGTGGATCCGGTGACGAGAGTGATCCGGCGGCGGGAGGAAGTAGCAGCAGCACGACCTCGTTTACTGGGACGCCGCCCCCCACCACCACGAGCAGCGGCACCACCACGAGCAGCAACAGCGTCAACGACGAGAGCACGAGCTGCGCCGACGCGATCGAAATGCTCGAAGGCAAGAACAGCCAAGACGGCGTGTTCTACGACTACGACGGCGTCATCAATCCCGCTGGCGACACTGACTTCTTCCTCCTCAAGGTGGCCAGCGACGACAGCTGGATCCGCATCGGCACGGATGCCAACCCCGATGACGATCCTGACTTGATCAACACCGTCATCACGCTCTTCGACGCCGACGGAACCAACCAGCTGGCTCAGAACCTGTACGACTATCCGTACAACGGCGACGACAGCGACATGGTCGTCCACATCAAGAAGGCCGGCGACTACTGCCTCAAGGTCGAGGACTACAGCACCTACAAGGAAGGCGAGACTCCGGAAGGAAGCTACACCTTCACCTACCGAGTCTTTTGGGTGCCGATCGACTTCGATCTCTACGACTACTACAACCTCGACAAAGAGCCGAACAACGCCACAGGCGAGGCGCAGGCGATCACCACCTATTCGGAGGACGTCGACGTCTATTGGTTCTCGAATGTGGCGGGACACTTCGACACCGGTAGCGACGTCGATGTGTATTCATTCAAAACCCCCGTGGGCGCCGTGACAGGGCACGTCTACTTCCCTTGGGGAGGGACGGGCTCGACCAGCACGCCCGGCATGGTGCGCCTCCTCGACGGCATGGGCAACACGGTGGCTGAGCTCGATCAACAGGGCAGTGCCCGCCAGATCTCCGTCCACGTCACCGGCGACACGGACTACCACCTGCAGGTCAACCGAAAGGACAGCGACCTGGGCGATCACGACTTCTACTTCTTGAAGATGCGGATGACCGACTACCAGAACCCGCAAGAGATCGAGCCCAACAACGACGGCATGACTGCGAGCGTCGCGATGGGTAAGACCAACTCCGGCAACCCGAAGCTGTTCAGCCACTACGTCGGCGGTCAGCTCGACGGCGGCACCGGTGGCGTCTGGGCCGCCGATGAGGATTGGTGGAGCTTCGAAGCTGACCAAGGCAAAGAGGTCATCCTCAGCTGCAAGTCAGTGCGCTACGGAACTGGTCTCATCAAGCCTGAGTTCGCGATTGTCGACAGCAACCTGACGGTCATGCAAAGCGAGACCGAAAAACCCGACGCCAACCTGTACTGGTCGAGCACCTCGTCCTCCGCCAGCAAGAAGGCCGTCAAGATCACGTCCACTGGTACGCACTACTTGCGGATCAAGGCCACCGAGAAGAAGGCCGACGTGTCATCCAGCACCTATCAATGCGGCATCCACGTCGCCAGCCAGTGAGCTAGCCCGGGCAGGCAACGCTTGCCCATACCGCGGCCCTTCGGACCTCGAACACGATTCGGACGCGGGCGGGGGTAAACCGCCCGAGATGCCCCTACGGCTATTCGGCGCGGACTCCGAGCGCTGCGATGGCGCCTAGGGTCGCGGCACACGCGGTCTCGGTGCGCATCACGAACTGCCCGAGGCGCACCGGCGTGAAACCGCAGCTGCTGGCGATGGTCAGCTCCTCGTCGCTGAAGCCACCTTCCGGACCGATGACGATGCTCTGTACCGCTCTAGCCCAGCCGTCGGAGAAGTCCTTTTCGGCGGCGGGGTGAAGCAACAGCCCTGGTCCGTGCGCCGCAAGCGCTTCGGCTAGCGGCATGGGTCCCACGATGCTCGGCACATCTCCACGGCCGCATTGTCGCGCCGCCTCGACCGCAATGCGTCCCCAGCGCGACAACGCCGTCGCAGTCGTTGGCCGCTTGACACTCCGCTCTCCAACAGCGGCCACCACGCTGGTCGCTCCGAGCTCGGTCGCGTCCCGCACTACCTGGTCGAGCTTGCCGCCCTTGCAGGTGCATTGAATGACGACGATGGGTAGGGCAGGCAAGGCGGTGGCGGCTCGGGGAGCTTGCAAGCAGACCCGTTCACCGGCGACAACCACGCCCTCGGCCTCGAGTCGCGCTTCGGGATCGAACGCCAGGATCTTGTCGCCACTCTTCATGCGCCGCACTCGAAGGTACTTGCGCGCCTCGCTGGAAAGCTCTTGCTCGCCTTCTTGAAGCCCTGTCAGTGCGACTCGCAACATCAGCCACCCCTCCGCAGAAAGGAAAAAGAGAGCCAGTGGTCATCACCGACATCGCGCCGGCTGGTGCTCAGTAGCTCGAAGTTGGGGGCGTAGGCTTCGACGAGCTCATCGCCTTGCGAGACCAACACGCCGCTGAGCAGCAGCAACCCTCCGGGTTTGACCCGAGCAGGCAGGGCCGCTGCCATCTCGATCAGAACTCGAGCCCGAATGTTGGCAACGACGACCTCGAAGCACTCGGCAGGCTCCTCTAGCGCGGTGGTGTCGATTCGCACCCTCTGCCCGAGCTCGTTGAGACGCGCGTTGTGGCAGGCCACGTCGACGACGTCAGGATCGTTGTCGATGGCGACCGCCTCGCTCACGCCCAACCGAAGCGCCACCAAAGCGAGGATCCCCGTTCCGGTACCGACGTCGAGCAGCCGTACGCCTTGGAGGCGCTGTCGATTCTGCTCGAGCTGGATCGCAGCCAAAGCAGTAGTAGCGTGCAGCCCCGTGCCGAACACGCGCCCCGGGTCCATCAACAGCACCAGCTCATCGGCCTGGCCTTGGTATTCGACCCAAGGCGGCGACACGGTGATCGATTCGGTCAGCTTGAAAGGCGCAAAGTGCTCTTTGTACTTGTCACGCCAACTGTCGCCGACAATCTCGGACACGATGCAGCGGCTGTCGGGATAGCGGCGCGCGACCGTGGCTCGAGCCAGCGCGGCAGCTTGTGGTGACTCGAAGCTCGCCACCAGGGTCACCCGATCCGGCCCGGCTCCCTTGAGCGATGTATTTTCGTCGCGATGCTCCACTCCGGAAGCGGCGAGCTCGAAGAGCCAGGCGCCGCGCTCCTCGGCTTGAGCGCTGGGCACATCCCACTCGATGATCGGGAAGCGGGGCTCGCTGTTGCTCAAGCGCTACTCGTAGACGTTGACACTGACAGTTGATTCGCTAGTGCTGGTCACCACGACCACGACCACGACCACGGCGGCGGCAACTGCGACGCCAACCGGAACCCACAACCAAGGGCTCGACACGATGCTCTCGCCCTCGGGAACCGCAATACGCAACGGCGAGGTGGCGTCACCTCGATAGCCCACCGGCAACCGGTTCTCATCGACAGCCTCGATGTAGTACTCGATCAACGGCGGCTCCACGACCGACGCAGGGATCTCGACGGAGAATTTGCGCACGGCATATTTGACGCGCTTGGGCTTGAACTTGCCGGTGGTACCTTTGCGGTACCAGAGCGTCACTTTACCAACCACCGTCTTGGGGTCGTCGACCTCCCCCGTCAGCTTCACCGCCTCGCCCTTGTCCACTTGGGCGGGGCCGGTGTGCGTGATCTTCACCGTGGGGACGGTGGTGGGCTTGTCGAGACCAGGTTTGCGGTCGTCGATCCAGCCCTTCTTGGCCGAGGTGAAAAAGTCCCGGAAGCGCGGCGATTCAGTATCCGGCAGCTCGTAGTTCTCGTCGAGAACCAGCAGACCGCGAACCGCACCATCTGCTTCTTCCTTCTTTTGAAGGACGATGTAGTTGTAGGCCAGCAGCTTGTAGACCTGGATCTTGTCGCTCTTGGAGATGTCCGGGCGCAGCGAGACAGGCGACAAGATCTGAATCGATTGCTCGTATTCCTGCTCGTCGAAGAAGTCCTGGCCCTTCTTGATCCAAGCAGCTGCGGACTGCTTCTTTTGCGCATGAGCCAGCGAGGGCCCGACGAGCCCAACGCACAAGGTCAGCAGCAAGGTCGCTGCCATGATCCGCAGCGCCGCTCGCGTCCACTCCATCGCCATGGGGTTGAGCGTACAAGCGCCGCCGCCGTAGGCCAAGCCCGTAGGCACGCTAAGAGGCTAGGGAGCGTCTCGCTACTTCTTTTTGAGGACGCGGATCCCCATGACCAAGATACCCTTCTTGTACTTGTGGCCCGCGATCATGAGCAGTCGTCCCGGCTTGGCGTTGACCATCAGCAGGGGTAGCGACTTCTTCTTTCCAGGCTTGACGATGCTCGCGGCGATCTTCAATCGACCGTCGGCCAGCTTCTCCTTGAGCGCCACCACGAGGGTATGCGTGTTGGGCAGCGGGAATCTGGCTCCGTTCTTCACGAGCGGCTTCTTGCTACGGCTGAGCTGCTGGTAGCTCTTCCAAGCGACGAACGGTCCTTGTTTCAGCTCTTTGATGTGAGCGAGGCGCTTGTCGATGCCCTTGCCGGAGTTGGTGCCGTGGACAACGATGACTTCCACCGTTGCCGGAGCCGACTTGGCCTGAAGTGAGCGCGCTTGATTCGCGCCGCTCGGCAGCTGCTGAGCAAGCGCAGCAGCACTACAACAAAGCAGGGCCACAATCAGCGTTGCGATGATTCCGGCATATTTCATTGATCGTCCCCAGATTCCGTAACCCAAACTACGGTTGTCGCGTTCGCATCATTCGATCCCCCCACGTAGAAGACCGAACCCTGCTGCGAGCCGAAGTCCACCGCAGCGATCTCCATCCCCACCTGATCCATCTCTTCCTCGACAGCTGCGAGGCTTGCGGATTCCTCCGGTGCTGGTTTGACCGACGTGGGCATCTCGGCCGCAACCGCGGGAGGTTCGTAGGGTGCTTGCGCCACCCCGGTAGCTGGGTTGGTTCGCCCCCAGAAAAACAAGCCGGCTGCTACGGCAGCCGCTGCAGCCACGAGTGCGAGAATGCTCTTGCTGTTGTCGTTGGCAGGCTTGGGGCGCAAGTTCGGTTGGGGCGCAATCGGCACGACATCAGCGTTTGGCTGGTCTTGCTCTTGCTCTTGTTCCTTCTGCTCCTCGTCGAGCTTCGCCATGACTGCAGAGACGATCGAATCGGCGCGCTCATCGGCCTGGACGCTCTCAATCAACAGCTCACCCACGAGCTCGAGCCCAGCCAGCTTCGCCTGAGCGACCTCGTCGTCTTGCAACCGGTCGGCGAAGTCCGACGCCTCGGCTTCGTCGAGCTCCCCGTCGAGGAAGCGCATCAGCTCCAGATCCTGATCATTGATAGGAGCTGAGGGCTCTGTGCCGTTGCTTGGAGTGGTCACGATTCTTTGCCTCGAGTAGTTGGCTCACCGCCGAGTTGCTCGCGGTAGCAGTCGGCGAGTGCTCGCTGGAGCTTCTGCCGAGCGTGGAAAAGACGGCTCATGATGGTCCCTTTGGAGACCTGCATAGCTTCAGCCATCTCTTGGTAGCTCATCCCTTCCACCTCGCGCATGAGTATGACGGACCGATGGTAAGGCGGTAGCGCATCCAGCGCCTGTTTGATCCGTTCAGCAATTTCACGTCGCCGAACGACGTCGATTGGGTTGGCGCCATCGATACGCGAGATGAATGGAAACGCGTCTGCTGTGTCGGCAATTTGCGGGTTCTCGTATAGCTCAGCTTCCCGTCGCGACGGTTTGCGCATGAGATCGATCGACAGGTTCGTGACGATTCGATACAGCCAGGTGAAGAATGACGAGCCGCCCTTGAAGCGAGCGAGGTTGCGATGCACCCGCAGGAAAGCTTCTTGTACGATTTCGCGCGCGTCGTTTTCATCTCTGACCAGCCCGATCGCAATTGCAAAAGCTCGCCGTTGGTGTCGTTCGACCAGCTTCCGAAATGCGATCTTGTCGCCTTGCTGCGCTTTGCTAACGAGGACACGGTCTTGTTCCGCTTCACGTCGACGTTCCGCACGGTTGGACGCGTTGGGGGTGCGGCTATTCACCTTTGGGCTGTGGGTGGGCACTGAATCGACGCCCACTGGCTTCTTACTTGCAGCCTGCCCGGCGTCGTTCCCACCGTCTGCGCCTTCGGACGAATCACTTTGTGGCGTGATCTCACCATCTTGGACGCCTTCGGGCGGAATCTCGAGCTCGCCGGGGTCGGAAGCTGTTGTAGGTGTGGTGGGCACAGGCGACCTACTGTTCATGCGCGCAGCAATGCGGTGATGCATCACCGGCGGCGCAACAGTCTAGCAGTCCACGCCAAAAAATGCCGTAGCGAGCTGGATGAGCTTGCCGGTTGATTCTCACCGTAGCTCAGTCGCCCAACTTGCTCAGCGTGATGCGCAGCTTGAAGGTGCGATCACCTCGCATGATGGTCACCGAAACGGTCTTGTTGACGCCGGCGATGCTGGCGTGCCAACGCAGGTCATCCGGGTTGTTGATGGGCTCGCCATCGAACATGGTGATGATGTCACCAACGCCCAGCCCGCCCAGCGCGCCGGGCTGGCCGGCAATGACCTTGGTGATCTTGGCTCCCTTGTGACTTCCGCGCCGCTGGGCGTCCGCGGGGGTGAGCTCACCCACGAAGATCCCAATCCCGCTTCGCTCGATTCGTCCATCTTTGAGCAGCTTGGGCAGCAGCTTGACCACCATCTGCATGGGAATCGCAAAACCGATGTTGTTGGCGTTGGCGCGGACGGCCGAGTTGATCCCCACTGCTTGGCCCGCAAGGTTGAGCAGCGGACCGCCAGAATTGCCCGGATTGATGCTGGCATCGGTCTGCAAGAAGTTGAAATAGCCCTTTTGATCGAGCCCATGCACATCGCGACGCCGCCGGCCCTTGGCGGAAATGATCCCTGCCGAAACGCTCTGCTCGAGGCCGAATGGGCTGCCGATGGCTACTACCCAATCACCGACCTGAAGGCCTTTGGAGTCTCCCAGCTCGAGGGCGACGAGGTTGGGCTTGTCTACTTTGAGCACGGCCACATCGGTGAGCTTGTCCTTGCCAACGACGCTCGCTTCGACTTCGACGTCATCGGAGAATTTGACCACGATGTCGTGGGTGTTCTCGATCACGTGGTTGTTGGTGAGCAAGTAACCTTTGGTGTCGTAGACGAACGCGGAGCCCACCCCACGCTGCTGGCTGGTCTCGCGGCCAAACGCGTTCTTGCCCTGCACCCAAGCTTTTACGGTAACGACCGACGGCAGAGCCTTCTTGACTAGAGGTGCGAGCGACGGCAACGCGGCACCCGATGTGGGCGGCGGCGCCATCGTTGGCACAGCAGTCACGCTGGCGCTGGCGGACGCCGAATTGGTCGAGTGGCCACCCGTCGAGCTGCCTGTTTGGTCGCGCTTGCTGCGATCGCAACCTCCGGCCCCCAGCGGCATTCCAGCCACCAACAGCGCTATGCTCAGCGATGCGGCCGCGGGCCAGAGCACGCGGCAACGCAGCGGTGGGCCAGCAACTCTGCTCACTCCTTCGAAACCTCGACGAAACGCATTCTCAAGTCGTACAAACCCTGACTCAAGACGCGTTCCTCCTCGCCGCT
Source organism: uncultured Polyangiaceae bacterium (assembly GCA_964599485.1). Taxonomy (GTDB): domain Bacteria; phylum Myxococcota_A; class Polyangia; order Polyangiales; family Polyangiaceae; genus JAPYTK01. The sequence continues at coordinate 12,011 of CAZRGL010000108.1, read as the reverse complement.
CAGGTTCCCTTTGGTCTTGTCCTGAAGCAACGCCAACAGGGCGATGTCCTGCTTGGCCATCAGCAAGTTCGGGGCAACCGCGCCCCCCTTGTCAGGATCTGGCGCGTCGCCGAAGTGCACCATCGCCGAGCCAATGATGGACATGACAAAGGTGCTGAAATCCAAGTCAGGCAGCGGCGGCGCGTCCGATGGCAGGCTACCGCGGCTCTCTTCGTCTCGTGGCGAGTCGCTCACTGGCGCCCCCCCTCTCAGTTGGGTGCTTCGACCTGTGGCGCCGTTTCTGGTTCCGGCTCGCCCTCAGCCTCTTGCTGAGGATCCCCGACGGCTGGCTGAGGGATCTCGCTCACTTCGCATTCCTCTTCCAAGTCGGGGAGTTTCATGAGGTTGGCCTCGAGAGCGGCGCGCTCCTCATGGCTCCAAGTAGCATTTCGCTCTCGGATTCGCTTGTCGACGTTGGCCCAATTGACTTTCTTGCTCATGGCTTCTTTTCGGCGCCCCCAGCGGGTTTTTTTCGGAGCTTGAGGAGTGACGGCTGCTGTGGGGTCGCATCGCAGTCGTGGTCGGTCCCATAATCGATAGCGCCGTCGTAGACAATAACCACTTGCATATAGGCCTGGGCGGCAGTGATCTCTTCGTCGGTGGCTTCCCGCAGCTCGACCACCTCGACCTCGAAGCGAACCAGCTGGCCGGCCAGGGGATGATTGAGGTCGAGGGTGAGCTGCTGGTCGGTCGTTGCCACCACCCGATACGCGCAAGCGCCAGCGCTCCCTTCGGCGATTACTTCATCACCCACGGAGACCTCTGCAGCGCCGGGAAGGTCATGGCGGTCAATCACCAACCGAGCGCTCTGGTCGGGCTCGCCAAACGCATCTTCTGGGGCCAATTCGAGCACGCGCTCCTCGCCGAGCTCACAGCCTGTCAAGCCGTCCTCGAGCCCAGGCAGCACCTGCGCGTAGCCGTGGACATAACGCAAGGGCGCGTGCGAGGGCACGGTGTCCTGCAGCGATCCAGCGGCATCGAAGAGTCGATAAGCTATGGAGACGGCTACGTCGGGGCCGGCGCGGAGCGGGTGCGGATCGCCCACTGGTTGAGGGCTCACTGGTTGAGGGCTCACTGGTTGAGCTTCTTGAACAGATCGCCGAAGGTCCCGAAACTGGACTCTTTCTGCACCTTCTTGCGGTACTCCTTGTACGCGCGTTTTTCCTCATCTTGCTTGAGGGCACGAATCGACAGCCGAGCTTCGCCGCGTCGCTGATCCAAGTCGATTACCTTGGCTTCAAAGCGCTTTCCCAAGGGGAATGACTTGCGCAGATCGGCGCCGCGCGGCGTTCCAGTCTGCATGGCTGGAACAAAGCCTCGAGCCTGCCGACCAGTGGCGCCCACGATGCGGACCGCAAGACCGCTATCGCGAATCTGCATGACCACGACATCCACCTTCTTGTAAAGGGCTGGTCGCATGCGGGGCACGTCCAATTCGTCGTCTGGCGGCGCTGGGTGGAGGGTGACTTTACGCCTCTTGGAGTCGATGTTGGCTATCAAGACCTTCATCTCGGCACCTTCGGCGACCACCTCCTGTGGGTGGTCGATGTGATTGAAGGACAAGTCCGAAATGTGGCAGAGGCCGTCGATGCCCGGCTCGAGCTGGATGAACGCGCCAAAATCAGTGAGGCGCACCACTTTGCAGGTGTGGATGCTACCGACAGGCCATTTCTCCAGCGCTTTTTCCCAGGGATCCTCTATGGCGCCCTTGCGACTCAGCCAGAGCTTGCCCTTGTCGTCGATGCGATGGACCTTCACCTCGATCTCGGCACCCGGCTTGAAAAGCTCGCTCAGCTTGGCACCTCGATCATGACTGGCCTCACTCATGTGGATCACGCCCTCGATGTTGCCGTGCTCGGGCAACGTGACGAAGGCTCCCCATGACACGACGTTGCGCACGATGGCTTTGCAGGCCATGTCGGGCTCGAGCGTCTCGAGGGCTTCTTTTCGTTTCTCGTTGTATTCCTTCTCGATCAGCTCCTTGCGAGAAACGACGACATCGCGCCCTTTCTTGCCGTATTGGGCGACCACGAAGGGCAGTTTCTCTCCGAGCAGCGGTGCCAGATCGGCGCTCACGTTGAGATCGACGTGCGAGGCGGGTGCGAAGGCGCGCACGCCTTTGTAGTCCACCTCGAGGCCACCCTTGATGACGCCAGTGACCCAGCAATCGATCGCGTTCTGGCTCTCGAGAGCAGCGCGGAGCTCTGCGCGTGTTTGCGTCAAGTCCCACATCTCAGGCCCCAGCATGAGCATACCGCCACGTGGGCTGAAGCTCTTGACCTTGGCGATGAATTGCTCACCGACGGAGGGGGGGACTTGTATGAGCTGGCTACGATCGTACAGACCGCTGGCCTTACCACCTGCAACGTCAACCCAAATAGCATGCTCGGTGACCTGGGCTACTCGGCCGAACACCTCATCGCCCGCACTGAAGGCGGGGCGCTCGACAGGTGCGCGCTTCGGGCCCTTGAGCCTGCCCTTGCTCTTCTTGTTGGCGCCAGGCTTCGAGTCGGCTTCCCCTTCGGGCGCCACGCTACCCTCACGCTTGCTCGCTTCGCCCGACGACTCTTCCCCCTCGGCGGGGCGCTTCTTTCGTCGACGTCGCCGTCGTTTCTTTTTTGGTGCATCACCAGAATCGGACGCTGGCGGGGACGAAGCTGAAGCCGATTGCGCAGCTGAGTCCGAATCCGCGGTGCCTCCGTCTGTGGGAGCTGCATCCGCCGCCGCAGCTGCATCTGCCGCCGCAGCTGCATCTGCCGCCGCAGCTGCATCTGCCGCCGGAGCTGCATCTGCCACCGGAGCTGCATCTGCCTCCGCTGCGTCGGGCGTAGGAGCTGCATCTGCAGCGGGCGCTGCCTCGGGCGCAGGAGCTTCACCTGCGGGCGCTGCACCTGCGGGCGCTGCGTCGGGCGCAGGTGCAGTCTCTGCTGCTGGCGCAGGAGCAGTCTCCGCTGCTGGCGCAGGAGCAGTCTCCGCTGCTGGCGCAGGAGCAGCCTCCGCTGCTGGCGCAGGAGCAGTCTCTGCTACTGGCTCCGGCGTCGCGGCCGCCTCGACCACTGCTGCGGTCGCAATGGGTTTGGCTGCTGCACTTTCGATAGCAGCTTCGGGCGCAGCATCGTCTGCCGCAGGTTGTGGCTCGGCGCCGCCCTCAGCAGCACGCTCTTCGTCCGTTGACATTCGGATCTCCAGGGACCGGATCAATAGCGCGAATCGCTTCAACGCGCGATGGGCAGATGGCGGTTTTTCCCGCCGCTACGGTCGATTGTGAGAGAGGGAGCGCGCGAAGCATTCAACACACTCACCCGATCTGCCATGCGCTGAGCGACCTCGGTGAAGGCTTTTGCCATACCGGAAGCCGGGGCGGCCTGCACGATGGGCACCCCCGAGTCTGCGCACTCTCTGACCGCAGGATGCAGTGGGATTTGTCCTAGAAGCGGCGCCTCTGCAAAAGCAGCAACTTTCGCACCGCCGCCAGCGCCAAACAGCTCGTGGCGCTTGTCGCAACCATCACAAACGAAATAGCTCTCGTTCTCGACGATTCCGGCAATGGGGATGCCTACCTTCTGAAGCATGGCGACGGACTTGTAGACGTCGGCGAGGGCGACTTGTTGCGGCGTCGTGACGACCACAGCGCCGCTGGTGCGAAGTTGTTGCGAAATGGTCAGAGCGATGTCGCCGGTCCCTGGCGGGCAGTCGATCACGAGATAGTCGAGCTCGCCCCAGTTGACGTCTCGCAAAAACTGCAACAGCGCCCCCTGCAGCATCGGTCCACGCCAGATGACCGCGGCCTTGTCGTCGTCGAGCAAGAAGCCGATGCTCATCAGCTTGATGCCGAGGCTCTCGACTGGCTCGATCTTGCCTTCTTCGTACACTTTGGGGCGCTCCGAGACGCCAAGCATGGTCGGAATCGAAGGGCCGTACATGTCAGCGTCGAGCAGTCCAACGCGACAACCGGCGCGGGTGAGCGCCAAAGCCATGTTGGTGGCCACGGTGCTCTTGCCGACCCCGCCCTTGCCGCTCATGACCAGCACGATGTTCCGCACGCTGGGGCAAGGGTCGTCCTCGCGGATATCACGCTCGAGTACCTTGACGCCCCAGTCGATCGTCACCGACTCGACGCCTGCAGCCTTTGCGGCGGCCTCGACATCGGCGCCAATCTTCTCACGCGAAGAGCTGACGGGGCTCGTGAGATCGACGCCAATACGCGCAGCCGTTCCGTCGAGCTCGACCTCACGGATCAAGCCGAGCTCTGCGAGCGGGCGACCGATCTCAGGCTCGAGGACAGAGGAAAGGGCGGTCTGGATGGCTTCTACACTCAATTCGACACTGGGGGACATGGCTTCTCCTGTACGGCGTCATTTAATCCCGGTGTCGAAAAAAGCAACGGCGGCGACACAAATCGCTGTTGCCGCGCCTAGGCGCGCCGTCGCTTTCTTCCTTCGCTACTCGGGCTCCGAATCGTCGATCTAGGGCCAGCAGGTGAAGCCCTTGTCTTCGTTGTAGGGGAAGTAGCAGCGGTGATAGAGCGAGTGGCTCATCGAAACGCCGTACTTGTCGTCCAAGCAGACGCCGTGCGCGCCGCTCGGTGAGGTCGGGCAGTCGTTGTCAGTAGTGCACGAGGTCCCGAAGTTCATGTCGAAACAACCGAACTCGCCGTTGCCCACCTGGGCGCAGCCCATCGACGAATCCTTGTCGCCACAATCGGTGTCGTCGAGGCACTTGTGACAGAACTTGTCACCCGACGCGTTGGTTGCACGGCAGGAGCCACTAGCGGGCACGCAGACCGAGCGCGCCACACACTGGTCGCCTGCGGTCGGACAATCTTCGCCGGTGGTGCAATCGACGCTCGGGTTCGCAGCGCAGGTGTTGCCGTACGCCTGGCAAAGCTCGTCGGCGCGGCAGTGTGTTGCTTCGGTGCAGAACAACGCGCAACCCTTCTCGCCACCTACATCAGCGCACACGTCAGTGCCACCGATCGAGCAGTCGAGGTTCGTGGTGCAGGGCGCGCACTTCTTCCTCAGCTTGCACGTGCGGCGCAGCAAGCAGAGCGAGCCTTCGAAGAAGCTGGCCCCGTTGGCGCCAAACGCGCTCGGATCAACACACGGCTCGAGCGTCTTGCCACAGAAGTTGTTGTTGCCCTTTTGGCAGTCAGCGTCCGTCTTGCAACTCTGGTTGGAGTCGTGGCTGCAGCTGCCGCCGCTACAGGTATTGCCGCAGATGTCGTGCGCATCGCGGGTCACGCCGCAGTAGAAGCCGCTAGGACAATGGGAGTCATCCTCGCAATCTGGATGCGTGCAATAGGAATCGGCATCGCCCTCACCGGCTGACAGGCAGTTCAGCTGAGTGCATTGGGCTGCGTCGCAGGTGTTGAGGGTGCAACGCTGGTTGTCTTCGGTGATGCCGATGTTGCATTCGCCCTCTTCAAAACCGAAGCAGGCGTACTCATCACGCATGCAATCAGCCGGAGCCATCGGGTCGCACTCCATGCCGTTGGGGCAGGCGAAGCCGTAGCAGTCGGCGTCACCGAAGGGGCACGCTTGCCCGTAGCTACCAGACGGGTAGCCGTCGACAGGCCAATGTCCGTTGTCGACACAAACCGTCACGGCCGTTTCGGTCGTATCATCGGTGGCTGCGGTGCACGACTGGGTGGCAGCCCAGCAATCCGCGTGCGAGTCGCATACCAAAGCGCAGCGGTTGTTCGAGCAGACGTTGCCGGCTTTGCATTTGGCGGGATCACAGAGAGGCTCACAAACCTTACCCTTGTAGATCTCGCGCTCGAACCCACCCTTACAGGAGTCGCCGGGTGTGGTCTCGGTCGAGCAGCCAACTGCCGACACCGCGGACGAGCCGAAGAGAAGGAGTCCAGCTGCAAGCAGTACGAAGCGACGACGTTGATGATCAAGAAAGCCCGTCATGTTGTTTTCCTCTTTTCCCCCGCGTCGGCGGTTCCCCGGTTTCGGGTCGAAAATCAGCTGGGCGCAGTACTTTATGCGCGATCCGCTCCAACAAGCAAACGCGCTGTCCTCCTTGACAGCCCCATGACCCACCAGGCACAATTTCTAGCGGCAGAAGTATCTTCTGTCATTGGGTTTGTGTTCCTTTTTGAGGAAGTGAGCAAGCGGCTTTTCAGCGCAACGTCGAGTTGTCTGCGGGTCGCCACGGGGTAAATCAGATGCACGTATCGAAACTCTCGGTTCTGGCCAGCGTTGTGGCGGCCGGCTTGGCACTCGGCTCAATGGGTTGCACCACCACTGAGGTGGGCGAGGACTACGTGCCCGACGCGTTCGGTGATGATCAAGGACAAGATCCTGTTGCCTTCGCTGACGTCGACTACGCCGAGGGGCCCTACGGATTTGACATTGGCTACGTGCTGCCGAACTACGATTTCTACGGTTACGCCAACAGCACCGATCCGAGTCTGCAGGGCGTGCAGTACATCTCGATGGACCACTTCTACAATCCGACTGGCAGCGAGGTGTACCCAGAAGGATCCCCTTACGGCGCAGGCTCACCCAAGCCCAAAGCGCTCAACATGCTCACCTCCGCGCTGTGGTGCCCACCTTGCAACCAAGAAGCCAAGAGCATTTTGCCGGGCGAGTACAAGAAGCAGAAGCCCCTTGGTGGACACTTCATCACCGTCATGATCGATGGCAATGATCCCGGCACGGCCGCGACCTTCGCCGACATCACCAAGTGGAAGGACAAGTACGAGGTGGCCTACTCGCTGGTGGTGGATCCCAAAGAGCAAGTGATGTCGCACTACGAGCCTGCGTTCCCGGGCAACATGATCATCCGAACCAAAGACATGAAGGTGATCAAATCGGTGGCTGGCGTGCCCAACGCCACTTTTTGGAGTACCTTTGAGAAGGTGCTCAACGACGAGCCGATCGCCGGCATCGACTGACGGGGGGCGAGGAGAACAACAAAGTGACGGGAGTCTCGCAATCACAGCGGTTGCGCACGCTGGGGATTGGTCTAGCGTTCGCCACGTTTGGTCTGATTGGCTGCAACGGGGGACAGCCAGCTGACGCACCTTCGAGCGGCGGCGAAGAAGCCCCAAGCTTCGAGCTGCCCACTCTGGATGGCGACAGCATCAGCCTCTCGGATTACCGAGGTAAGAAGGTGGTGCTCATCGATTTCTGGTCCACCACCTGCGATCCCTGTCTTCGGGAAATGCCGGAGCTCGTCAAGCTCTATCACGAGAAGAAAGCCAGCGGTTTTGAGATCTTGGCCATCTCGACGGACGGTCCAGAAACCGTCTCGCAGGTCAGCTCCATCGTCAAATCCAAAGGCATGGTCTTCCCAATCCTGCTCGACGAAGAGACTGAGGTGATGGACCAGTACAACCCCAAAGGCGAGATGCCCTTCACGGTCGTGGTCGATCGACAGGGCATTATCAGGCTCAAGCGAGCGAGCTACCAGCCTGGTGACCACGAGTCCTGGAAGACTCTGGTCGACGCGGTGGACGAAGCGCTCGCGCAATAGATCAGCGAGCAAAATCGAGGCGTCTGCCAGGAGGCTCGTGACGCAGAGCGTCGCTGAGCTCCCTACAAGAAAGTGCCCGCGGCGGTACTTTCCTACAGTGCGCTGTATTAAGACGGTTGCGTGAGAATCCGTGCGGCATCTATGGCCTTTTGCCTCGCAACCGCTGGCGTCACCATGGCGTCGAGCGCGGTCGCGCTCGACATCAAGAAGAAGTGCTCCGAGTCCGTGTGCGCCGAGTGGGAGATCAAGAAGATCGAGGGCAAAACGACGCTGAGCATCGACATCTCCAACACGAGCTCGGTCGGCTACCACTTCGACAACCGCAACGACAAGGCGATCGACGCCAACACGCAGACGCTCAACCCTGCTGATCACGTCGACGACAACTACGGCGAGTGGCTCAACCGGCTCTATGTCCGTGCGCGCTATTGGAAACTGTCTTTCGGGCTGCGGCTGGACAGCGCCGTGTATTTCAACACCATGGATCGAGCCGACGCTCAGCAGCTGATCGTCGATGAGCTGGGCAGCGCCGATCTGAGTCTCGAGAATCGGTTTGGGCGCGAGCTTCATTCCCGCTACACGAGCTTGATCTACCCGGCCAAGCTGTGGCTGGGCTTCAAGACCAAAGGCTTCAACGCCACCTTGGGCGACTTCTACGCCCATCTGGGTCGGGGGCTGGTGTTCAGCGTCCGCAAGATCGACGAGGTGGGCGTGGACACGACCGTGCGCGGCGGCAAGCTGCGTTTCAAGCAGAAAGTCGGCGGCGTCCGGGTCGAAGGAATGGTCTTCGGGGGCCAGGTCAACCCAGTTCGTTTGGATTTCCCGACCGGGCGTGTTCTGCACGGCAACTCGCCACTGTTCTTCGGCTTTCCGAGCTCGAGCGATTTCTCCTATTACCAAGCCGACGGGGCCGACTTCGTGCTCAAGCGCGATCTGGCCAAGCTCGGTATTCGGAACCATCAAACCCTCGGAGCCCAGCTACATCGAAGACAACGTGGTCGGCGCGAATTTCACTTTTGGGCCGAAACAGGTCCAATTCGGCCTGAACGGTGCCGCGCTATTTCGGGGCGGTCAGAGCGAGGAGCGAGCGGCCTGCGGTGACACTGACCAGTGCAAGACTGACCATCCATCGTTTAGCCAATCCGAAGCCAGCCGCGCGCATGATCGCATCATCAACACCAGCCTCTCGGCCCGGATCCCGCCCATCAAGGGAATCGTCGACGGATACATCGAGGGAGCGTTCCAGCATCAGGGCGTGGGGCAGGTGGCAAACCTGAACGCAGCAGGCGAGCCGGTGCGCGAGGATGACCTGATGGGATACGCGATCTACGCGAACCTCAATTTCCATTTCGGGCCCGTGGGGTTGAGCTTGGAGGGCAAGCACTACCGCAGCTTCTTTGCGCTGGGTGCCAACATCGACAACGGCACCGAGCTCGGTTTTGCCGCGCCGGAATACGCAGTGGTCAGCTACAGCCGCCCGCCCAATGCCGAATCGGTCTACACCGAGCCGATCGGTGCGCCCGACGTGTGCGTAACGGGCGGTCGCGGCAAGGTCGACTACAAGCTGAACAAGCATCTCAAGGTGTACGGTTGGCTTGGTCGCTACACCAGCTTCAGCGAGTACGACGATCGCAACAACAACTGCGAAACTGGAGACGAGAACCGGACCGACACGTGGGATGCGGCGGCGGGAGCCGAGATCGACACCAAGGATGGCAGTTCCCATTACTGGGCTTGGATCGGTGCGCGCCTCACCGATCGACCGGTGTCCGAGCTGATCAACCCAGAGCTCGGTGGTCCGACAGCCGTCTTCTACCGCGAAGGCTACATCCGCTACGACCTGGCCCATAAGCTCAGCAAGAAGTTCTCACTCAGCATGCTCGGCTATCATCGCAAGCGCTATGAGCCGGTGGCGCTCGCCAAGCCCTGGAACGAGGGCGAGAACCTGCTGGCGCTCAACTTCAACCCACACTTCTCGTTCATCTTTGGCTACGAGTACCAAACGCGGCCGGGTTTCCCGACTCACTACTTCAACGGCGCCATCCAGTACCGCTCCAAGTCCAACAAGAAGTGGTACCACCAGCTGACCGATCAGGTGCGTTTCTTCGTAGGCCAGCGCCGAGCCGCCTTCCGCTGCGTGGGCGGCACCTGTCGCGTCTTCCCCGCCTTTGAGGGCGGCAAGCTCGAGCTGGTCTCGCGCTTCTAGCAGCGGCTCTTCACCGCCTTGGGCTACGGCAAAACGCTACGGGACAGCCGAAAAAAGCACGCCGCAAAACCCGCCAACGAGACTGAGACTGCTACCGCAGCGACAGAGTGACGCTAGCGGCAGCACTGCGCGAAAGCTCACGAATCCACGGACAGCTCGACGCCGTGCACGGCGGCGGAGCACATGGCGCGCAAGAAGTGGGCGACGGCTTGGATTTGGACCGACTGGCCGTCGACTTCGAGGCTGCCTAGGTTCATGGCGCCGGCTAGGGCGTGCGGATCGCGCATGATCGGGCCGAAGCGTTCGTGATCGAGATCGTGGGGCAGAATGCCCATGAAGAGAGCCAGCATAGCCATGTGTGAGGGCTTGAGAGCGCCGAGGCCGAAGAACATGTCGAACATTTGATCGGCTTGAAACATGAAGCCCTCTTCGCCATCTCCCCAGCGCACGCCGGTGGCTGTTTGCTTCTCGAAGAACACCTCACCGTCGCTGCGCAAGCCCTTGGCGCGCTCGCCGTCCAAACCGAGATCGCTGGTGGCTTCGGTCAACAGAAAGCCGGCCGTAGTGTTGAGGTCATCGGGCAAGCGATCCAGTAGCCAGCGCTCGGTAGCCTCCTGAATCGGATAGCTGATGTAGCCGCGGCAGCCATAGGGCTCACCTGCAACGTTGGCAGAGCAACCCTCACAATGGGCAGCGTGATCGTCGAGGGGCTTAGCCTGATCGAGAAGGCTCTGCACGCTCACCTGCTGCTCGTCCATTTGGCCGTCGCTGCGATAGACGGCAGTCACGAAGCTAATCTCGCTCAGGGGGCGCTCGTCGCCACCTTTGCGCATCAAGCCGGCTACGTGCTGGCCGCGGTCGCGCGCCTTGAGCATCGCGATGATCCCGTCAGCCCCAAGCTGTTCTTTCGGCTCGCATGGTTTGCCGATCATGAAGTCGATGCCCATGGGCACTTGTTACCAGATGCGACTGGCGTTGGCATCCGCTGGGCTGCATCGATCTCCAGAGCAACAGGGCGCCGCCGGTGATGAGCGCGGCGAGGATCAGCATGCATATTGCCCATTGGGTGGGGTTGGCGAGCGGGCGGGTGGGCCTTCGGGCACGAGCTTGGGGGAGGGCCGGGAATGGGTGATGGGGCTCGAGTTGGTACCAGAATGCCGTGGACCGATAGCTCCCAGCCATGCAGTTCTTCCAGCCGTGATCGAGGCTGACCTCGATGGTGTCGGTGAATCCGACCGGGTCGTCGACGTGGAACCGATACGCAGAGACGCGACCGGTGAAGAAACTGCGATGGCCGCATCCGTGAGTGGGCGTGCAGAAGGGGGCTCCTTTGAAGTAGAAGCCGCCGGAGAAATAGTCCTCCGCGCCGGTGCCGACGAGACTGTCAGCTTCTTGCCCGTCTACAACGATGGTTTCCCAGCCTTCGAGCAACCCGAGACCAAAACCCAGTGGCAAGAACATGTGCTGAAACGGTGGCCTCAGCCACCAGTCATGGTTCTGCATGTCCAGGGTAACGCCAGCGAGCCAGCCACGGCCGGTGGCGCGGAGAATTGTGAATGGCGGCTCGTCGCGGCCGAGAAACTCACGGCGATATTGCGCGTGGAAGGTCGCTTCAGGTTGTGATCGTTCGGGCTCTTCGTAATAGCCAACTTGGTAGAAGAGGTAGCGCACCGGCCGCTTCGAATCGTTGGCAATCTCGATTCTGGCCGCAGTGTTGAATGGCATCTCGAAGCGGCACAAATAGGCGCCGCCCTCGATGACCAACTTGTCCGAGACCAACCGTCTTGGTCGACCGAACGAGGCGCCGAACAGATCGCCGAGCGGCAGCTCGACGCTCGGGGCGCGCTCGCCATCCCAGTACATTCGGACCACCAGATCGGTGAGCACGTGGCGCCGACCGAGCAGCGGCACGGTCAGCCACAATCGCACGATCCGTCCTGGACCTTGGATGTTGCACAGCTCGACCGTTTTTCCGGCGGCGATGGTGCGGTGCTTTCTCACACCACCGAAGAGGGTCCCGTCAGACGGACCAACGCGCAGGCTGGTCACCAGCCGGTATCGTCGCTCTTGTGGCTTGTTCACGGTATCCGTGGATACCATGGTTGCCGACTAGCCCAGCACGGGTAGTGTGGCCTTGCTGACGGCCTCGGTGAAGGCGGGCAGTTGGTCGAAGCTGAGGTATCGATAGATCTCGGCGGCGTCGTCCTCTAGCGCCTTGGCGTATTGGAGATACTCCTCGGCCGTTGGGATCTTGCCCAGAATGGCAGCCACCGCGGCCACC